>JBMTZC010000391.1:0-3832 GCA_049455215.1 Prochlorotrichaceae cyanobacterium | reverse complement strand
AGGTATTTGTTGCTGGGGATTTGCTTTGGTACCCCGTAGAGGGTAACCCTAAAATGGGTAAAATCAGAGCATCCTTGTACGGCTATGGGTGACAAGAGTGATGTTCATGCCAATCATAATGAAGCCAACAACAGTGCCTTGAGAAGGAGGTGTAGCGCTTATCGCCGTAGACAAAACCTCTATGCTAAGAATGTGCAGGGATTACAACGAACCGTCACGGTACAACGATTAGTTCACAACTGGGTCAGACCCCATGTGGGCTTAGGGAAGAACGAGACTCCATCTATGGCGATCGGGCTGTGTCATCTATGCTGGAATTGCTATCATTACGGGGTTTTACTTCCCTCACGGCTTAGCTGACCAGTGCCGAAACGATCGCTTGGCGGCTAAACTGCGGGAACTGGGAATAAACCCCGAAGATATTTAGGTCTGGTTCTACTTCCCACTCACTGAAGAAGAAATCGAGGGAAGGGAGTGATAGAACGCTTTGAACCGTTGCTGCTGACGATGATGATCCACGATCGGCTCTGGATAATCTCCCCGTAGGAGGGGCGGAATATTTGCTGTGAGGAGGTATTCGGTCTCCACAGAGGCTAATTCCGGCAACCAACGTCGGATATACTCCCCCTCCGGATCGAAGCGCTGCGCTTGGGTATTGGGGTTAAAAATCCGTAACGGTTGGGAATCCATGCCACTCGAAGCACTCCACTGCCAGCCCCCATTATTAGACGCTAAATCACCATCCAATAAGTGCTGCATAAAATACCGCTCGCCCCAACGCCAATCAACGATTAAATCTTTCGTTAAAAAACTAGCCACAATCATACGACAGCGGTTATGCATCCAGCCCGTTTGTAATAGTTCCTGCATGGCTGCATCAACAATGGGGTAGCCAGTTCTTCCGGTACACCAAGCTTGGAAGTAAAGTGGATCATTTTCCCACGGAAAGTAATTCCATTGGGGGCGATAAGGGCCTTCTGCCAATTGAGGAAAGTGATACAAGCAATGTTGGTAAAATTCTCGCCAAATGAGTTCTTTTTGCCAGGTTTCTATTTGTTTGCGCGTTTCATCACTTTGGGCAAAGTCGAATTGCTCTTGGGCCGCTTGCCATACTGTCCGGATGCCGATCGTGCCAAACTTGAGGGCCGGACTTAGGCGAGAGGTACCCGGTTGCCCTGGAAAGTTACGATCGTCCCCATAGCGCGTTAAGGCTTCCTGACAAAAAGATCCTAACTGTTCTAAGACAGCCAACTCTCCTGGAGGACTAACCCACTCCTCCCTGCGCGGAAATCCTAAGGCTTCTGGGGTGGGGAGAGGTATAACGCCGATCGCTCCCTGATCTTTTAGGACTTCCGGAGACAGCCCTTGCATCGCTTCTGGGGTGGGATAAGGAGCCTTCACTGCCTGCTGCCGGCAATTCTTCCAAAACGGGGTATACACCGTATAGGGTCGCTCAGCCCCCGTGAGGATACTCCCCGGTTCATGGAGCAATTGATCCCAAGTCGTCTCTACCGCAATACCACGGGCTTGTAAGGCTTCGGAGACCGCATGATCTCGTTCCTGGGCATAGGGCTCCACATCACTGTTCCAGTAGACTGCCTTCGCCTCGATCGCTTGGGCCAGGGCAGGGATCGCCACCAACGGAGACTGGTGCAGAATCAGTAATTCACTCCCCAATCGATGGTATTGCTGCTGTAGTTCGTGCAAATTGGCTAAGAGATAGCTCACCCGAATCGGAGCCAAATCCTCTCGTTGAAGAATTCCCGGATCCAGACAAAATACACCCGTAATTTCAGCACTACATTGCCTGGCCCTCCAGAGGCCTTGGTTGTCACCTACCCGCAAATCCCGACGATGCCAAAATAAAATTCTCATATCAAATGGGAAAATGTATCAATTACAACAAAAATTAAGAAAACCCCAATGTTTAGCTAGGGTGAGACGTAATGCTCCTATACTAAGCAGGACGGCGAAGTTTTCGCACTCACCGTACGCGGTATAGCATTCTATGTGATTAATAAGGAGAAAAGCTCTTGAAAAAAGTAGAAGCAATTATCCGGCCATTCAAGTTGGATGAAGTCAAAATCGCCCTCGTGAATGCAGGGATTGTCGGGATGACCGTTTCAGAAGTACGAGGGTTTGGTCGTCAAAAAGGACAAACTGAACGCTACCGTGGCTCAGAATACACGGTGGAATTCTTACAAAAGTTAAAAATTGAAATTGTGATCGAGGATGATCAGGTTGACATGGTGGTTGAAAAAGTAATTTCTGCCGCCCGAACCGGTGAAATTGGAGACGGTAAGATCTTCATTAGTCCTGTTGATCAAATCATTCGGATTCGGACTGGTGAACGAGATATGGAGGCTATTTAAGCCTCTTGCAGGGGGAGCATCTCAGTTTTGTATGATGAGGGCACCTGAATTAGTAATGGCGGGCGGCTTTGTCCCTCGCCATTATTAATTCAGACCCTATATTAGGATAACCGATCGATATTCAGGAATTGAATGGTTAGAGATAGCACTTTACCACCGCTACGCTCTTAAGTGAAGAGGATTGGCTTTCCACTGAAAGCGAAACAATTTAATGGAAGAGTGCGCCACACTCTTCCGTTAAATTTGTAGTCATCGCCATAATTTCAACGGGTTAGACAAGATGAATTTGCCGAGCAGTCTGAATCAAATTCCCTTACCCCAAAAGTTGCCCCCGCTGGTCTTGACTGCTTTTACCCGTGCCGATTTATTGGAAGATGTTCTCCAAGGGATCAGTCAACAATCTTTAATGCCTCCTCAGATTCTTGCTTTTGTAGATGGTCCTCGGTATGAACGAGATGTACCCCTCATTGCAGATACGATCGCTTTACTCGAACAGTTTTCCTCAATCATTCCGGTAAAAATCAAAAAACGTGAGCAAAACCTAGGCTGTGATCAAAACGTTTTGCAAGCTTTTACAGAAATTCTCTCTACTGAGGATTCCCTCGTCTACCTTGAAGATGACGATCGTCCTAATCCATATTTTTATGATAGAATTTGTCGCTTATTAGAAGCCTATCGAGATCATAAAGCCGTCTTTTCCGTGAGTGGTTATGCCAGTTTTCCCGGTGCGGTTTATCCATTTTTAGATAAAGACTTTGAAGTTTCAAATCGGGTATTTTCCTGGGGGTTTGGCATTTGGGCCGATCGCTGGAATGATATTGATCTAATCCATAAATCTCCCCAATATAATCCCTTTGATCAATTTTATAAAATCCCCGCAAATCCACAGACCAAAATGACCTTGGTGAATCAGTTTTGGCTAGAGAAGAATCAGAAAACAGATTGGGTCATTACGATGACGATCGCGGCACTCCATCAGGGACGTTTTCATATTATTCCTACTAAATCCTTTGTTTATAATACGGGATTTGGTCATCCTGAATCTGAAACCTATCGTGGCAAAGAAGGGGCGTGGGTAAATTCTCGCTATGATGAATCTTTCTGTCCCGATAGTTTACCGAGTAGTCTCTCCTTAAAAGAGCCTCTCAGCACTCAGTTAACGGGGGTAGAACTTGCTCAACATTTTGTGAGTAAAGGAATTTGGCTAACCCCACTCGGTCTGATTTATCTTTTACGACAATATCCTAATTATCAAAGTGTTATAGCCTTTGTTCGACTCTTTATGATGCGTTTCATTATTGTTTTACGAAGGTTAAAAGGTGGCTTACAGGTTTAGGGTATCTAGGGGCATCTCGATCAATGGTGTCGGGCGGCTGAATTAGATTTGAATGCCATCTTAGCGGGAGATCAAAATATAACCCTCAAACAAATTCATGAATTAGCTCAGATTTTTCATGTTT
>JBMTZC010000390.1:0-3858 GCA_049455215.1 Prochlorotrichaceae cyanobacterium | reverse complement strand
GCGCGGTAACCTTGATGTCGCAAGGCTTCTAGACCTAATTGATGACGCGCCCTAAATTTAACGATCGCTGGCGTTATTATTGCTGGATTCTGTGGTGGGTTGTTTGTTGGCTTCTAAACTGGATTGGCGAGTTTCCAATTGATTTAAACGATCGCGCAGGAGTTCAATATCGGCCTGATTGGTTTGGAAGGTGCCGCGAAACGTAGCGGAGGATATCCCCACTTCTTCGGTCAGGGCCGATAGCTCCTCTTCTAAGAGGGTGACCCGTTGGAGCAGATCTTCTCGCACCGTTGCCGCTTCCTGGGCTTCCTGATCAATGGATTGTTGTTGCAGTAACAAACGATAGGCGAACCAACTGGCAATACTGACAGCAATCACGATCGCGATCAATAAGCCACTGACCAAAGTTTGAAACCAACCCCGTAACACCTCCATTTCCTGATTGAGGCGATCCATCTCCCCCTTGAAATCATCCTGTTGGGTTTGTAGCAGTTGAAGGGGATCCAGGGTACTGGGGGGAGAATCGCTAGACGGTTGACTGGCAGACCCTCCTGGGGGCTGCGCAGAGGCTTTTTCGCTAGAATGGGGATTACTCATGGGAAGGATGTGCGTTGAATGGGATGGTGTTGGGCGGCGAAGTCGCCCGCTCTACGACTGCTTTACAGGTGCTTAGAAAGCGTAACCAAGGTGTGGTAGGGGTGGGGTGGTAGGGTGCTGCCCTGGCGTTTGCATGGGGCTAGAGGGTAATGGGGGAATCAATATAAACGGTGGGCTCTGGCATCGTAAAGCGCAGGTTATACATCAAGAGCCGTTTAGCGATCGCATCATTGGCTAATTCAATGAGGCGCTTACGCAAGCCTAAAGCATTTTGGCTAGAACCCGTGATAAAAAAAATGATTCGGGCGCGAGTGCCAGGTTGATGCTCCAAATCGACAAACTGAATCCGTGTGCTGGCTTGATCCAATCCCCAAAAGCCACGACTGGCATCTTCAATGACTTGTTGTACCAGCGCTTTTTCCCGTTCCTGAAATACTTTATTAAAGTCTAAACAAACTAAGGTCATAATTTTTTTACCCCGACTAATATTTTCAATATTTAACCCTGCCATCATGGAGTTTGGGACAATGACTAAGGTATTTTTTGCCACTGTCCGAATTTTAGTGGAGCGTAATCCTACGGATTCTACCCGTCCATAGACATCTTCACCAAAGGGATTAAAGGTGACGCGGATATATTCTCCGGCTACATAGGGGCGATCTAGATAGAGTTCGATCGTTCCAATTAACCGGCCTAGAGCCTGCTGAGCAGCAAAGGCAACCGCAATCCCCCCAATGCCCAAACTGGCTCCTAAGGCAAAAATATTAAGGCGTAGACCGAGGGCAAAAATAATGATAGCAAAGGCAATAATAGTGACATAAATTAAAGTTTCAAAGACTAATATTCCTTCTGTTACTTCGCCAAATTGACGTTTGAGTAAATTGATGAGTGCTTGACGGACTAACCGTTTCATAACATTTGACGCAAGCCACACCACACTGAGAGAAAGGGCAAGATAAACAAAAAAGCCTAGAAACGTATATAGATCATTATAGGTGGATAAAGCCGTTAAGCTTAGCGCAATCGAGCCTAAGGTGCCGGTGAGAATTAAGGGCTTTTGAAAGGGTTCAATGACATCTTGATAAAAGTCAGGACTATCTTGAGGAGTCCGAGGTAAGAGAAGGCGCAAGCAAAATTTGACGAGCCGAGGAATCAGTAAGCCAATGCCAGGGGCAAGAACAATGCCTAACAGGAATATCCCTAAACGGATGGATAAATCAAAAATTACGCCCTGGGTTTCTTGTTCCACGTTGAAGATGCCGGTTCTCGGGAGAACAATTAGGGCGATCGCTCCCAAAATGGGCAGATAGAGCAAAACCTCTAAAACTAAGAGTAACTCTTTGCTCGGCGAACGTTTCCAATACTGTAATAAACGGGCAAGACCCTGGCGCACGCCTTGGCGAATGCCTTTGGATACTAACCACAGACTACAGATAAAAAGGGTGAAATAAATATAAAAGGCGAGAAAAGCCTGGAGGTCTGCATAGGGATCCAACAGTCGTAGACTCAGGGCAATAAACCCTAGGGCAAGGGTGAGAATGAAGGGATCTTGAAAGGGCTGCAACCTTAGCGATCGAGAGGGTAAAGCTTGCTCAGGAGTTGTAAAAAATTCAAAGATTTTGTAGTGCCGACTAAAGCCCTGAAAGAGGTAAAAAAGTAACTGTGAAATCCAGCGACCGACTAAGGGGGACACGATCGCTCCTAATAAAAATAAGCCTAAACGAAGGGCTAGCTCGACAATCAATAAAATTGAATAATCGGAAGAAATGGGAAGTTCGTCCATACTAGCAGGGGGATAAAGGAGTCAGCAGTGGCTTTCTGCCTTAAGGTAGTCACCCAGTTTAAATATTCATCGGCTGAGTGACATCTAACACTTGTTCTTGAAACTCAAAGGTAATACCACAGGCTTGCAGACGTTGCACAATATTATCCCGAGCAATCCCGAGTAAACTTCGTCGCAATTCCAGGGAGGTTTCCGCTGCCCCCAGAACAAAGAAAACGGTCTGAGCTTGAACTTGAATGGCGGAGTCTGACTCTGTACAATCCTGGAAATTAATTTCCGTTAAGGTATGATCAATGCCAATAATATCCGTTGTACTTTCCAGAATGAGTTGACGAATTAGGGCTTTTTCTTCATCCGCCATACTGCGGAAAAAACTGAGATTAATCATCAGAATAATCCGCTGAGCACGACTAAGATTTTCAATATTAACCTGGGCCAGGTGACTATTGGGAATAATGGATAAGGTATTTTTGCCCGAGAGCCGGATCTTCGTGGAACGCCACCCCAGTTCCTCTACTTTGCCTAGCGTGCGATCCGGTAAATGGATATAGTCTCCTACATCAAAGGGGCGATCGATATAAATAACGCCGCTCCAGAGCACCTGCTCAACAATTTTTTGTGAAGCAAAGGCCAAGGCTACACCACCAATGCCCACACTGGCAAAGATTCCCACGAGGTTTAGGGCATGGGTTTGGGCAAAAACAATGATCACCCCTAGCCCAAGGCTGAACTGAGCGAGAAATCGACCTAAGAGGAGTAATTCACTATTAATGCGTTTGTCGTCCTTGAGGCTGTTCTGGAGCCAGTAGCAATCGAACCACTGGTTGAGAATTTTGATCCCCACCACCAAGATTTGCACCGTCACGACGATCGCTAGTCCCAGTTCCACTCGTTTTAAGGGCAGATCCAGGGGAAACCGTAAAAGAAGCAGATTGCCTAACCCCGTCATGAGAGCCCACTGTAGTTCCTGGCGATGGGGCGCAAACACCTGTTGGTAGAGGGTTTGCACCGTGGCAGATCGGCTCTGTTCCGGGAGCGATCGTAACCATTGGGGCACCCTCAAGGCCCAGAGTCCCAAAGCCCCCAAAGCGATCGCGATGCCCCCTAACCCCCATTGAATCAGCAGTGAAATTGTCATATCAGACCGATGGTAAGGATTCCAAGTTCTGAGTTCAAAATAGCGTGGAATGCGCCTTCACCTCCCAGGTCTATTCTCACGAAAGTGGGATGCTCCCATTGCGATGGGTAGCAAAACCCTCCACCATAATTCCGATGACGGGATAAAAATAGGAACTCAGTTTTAGCTTTTTTGAGCTACCTTCAGAATCTTAAGCTGACGAGATCTCTAGGACTTCTGCTGTAACTAGAGGACACCTCAATACCCTCAATGCACTTTGGCGATCGGCTAGTCTAGCGATTAAAATTTCTATTCTGATGTAGGGAACAGGGCAAAATTTTGAATTTTCCGAGGTGTTCTA
>JBMTZC010000389.1:0-3884 GCA_049455215.1 Prochlorotrichaceae cyanobacterium | reverse complement strand
GTCTCGTTGCAATCGCAAAACTTGAGTGGATCCCCCCTAGCCCCCCTTGAAAAAGAACCCCTAAGGGGAGAATGGAGCACAAAGCACTCCATTCTCTGACCTTGAGTGGTTACGGGCTTAGACCAATGCTTCCTCCAGTTTCGGCATTTGACTTTCAGGAACCACACGTCCGAAGTTCTCAAAGTCTTCAATTTCATTGAAGTTGAGGTAACGGTAGAGGTCTGCCTTAAAGGGATCAATTTTGTTGGAAACGATCGCTAAATACTCTTCTGGAGTAGGAATTTTACCCAGTAGCGCACACACCGCCGCTAACTCTGCAGACCCCAGGTACACCTGAGCGCCTTTGCCCATGCGGTTATTGAAGTTACGGGTGGAGGTGGAGAACACGGTCACCCCATCTTCAACACGGGCCTGATTCCCCATGCAGAGGGAACAACCGGGCATTTCCGTGCGGGCTCCAGCCGCGGCGAAGATGCCATAGACCCCTTCTTCCCGGAGTTGGTCTTCGTCCATGCGGGTGGGAGGACAAACCCAAAGCCGCCCTTTGACGGTGCCAGCCCCTTCCAGGATTTTGGCAGCGGCGCGGTAGTGACCAATGTTGGTCATGCAGGAGCCAATGAAGACTTCATGCACCACATCCCCCGCACACTCACTCATCAGCTTCACATTGTCGGGGTCATTAGGAGCCGCCACGATCGGCTCTTTGATTTCATCCAGATTGACGACGATCGTATCCACGTACTCTGCATCAGCATCGGCACTCATCAGGTGGGGATTAGCTAGCCATTCCTCCATCTTGGCAATGCGGCGCAGCAGCGTGCGGGCATCCTGGTAGCCTCGCGCAATCATATTTTTCATTAAGACAACGTTAGAACGGAGGTACTCCGCTACGGTATCCTCACTGAGCTTAATGGTAGACCCGGAACAGGAGCGTTCCGCAGTGGCATCCGTCAGTTCAAAGGCTTGCTCCACCTTGAGATCCGGCAGCCCTTCCATCTCCATAATCCGACCGTTGAAGACGTTGATTTTGTTCTCTTTGCCCACGGTCAGCTTGCCCTGCTGCATGGCCACCCAGGGAATCGCATTAACGATATCCCGTAGGGTTACGCCGGGCTGAAGTTCGCCCGTGAATTTAACCAACACCGACTCCGGCATATCCAGGGGCATAGCTCCCAGGGCTGCAGCAAAGGCCACCAGACCAGACCCCGCCGGGAAGGAAATTCCCAGGGGAAAGCGGGTGTGGGAATCGCCACCGGTCCCCACGGTGTCCGGCAGTAACATCCGGTTGAGCCAGGAGTGGATAATGCCATCCCCAGGACGCAGGGCAACTCCCCCACGGGTAGCAAAAAAGTCCGGTAGTTGTTTGTGGGTTTTAACATCTACGGGCTTGGGGTAAGCGGCAGTGTGGCAGAAGGTTTGTAGGGTTAAGTCTGCATTGAAGCCGAGACAAGCCAACTCCTTGAGTTCGTCGCGGGTCATGGGACCAGTGGTGTCCTGGGAGCCCACCGTGGTCATCATCGGTTCGCAGGAGGTACCGGGCCGGACACCGGGAACGCCACAGGCCTTACCGACCATTTTCTGCGCGAGGGTAAAGCCCTTGCCACTGTCGCTGGGGGCGGTGGGACGCTTAAAGACATCGGAGGGGGCAAGCCCCAAGGCTTGACGGGTTTTGTCCGTCAGGGCGCGACCAATGAGCAGAGGAATGCGACCCCCCGCCCGCACTTCGTCCAGGATGGTTTCTGGCTTGAGGCTAAAGGTGGAAACCACTTCCCCGGTTGCATTGGTAATTTCCCCTTTGTAGGGATGAATGGTAATGACATCGCCGGTGTTGAGGGCGGTTACATCACACTCAATGGGCAGTGCGCCGGAATCTTCGCCCGTGTTGAAGAAAATAGGGGCAATTTTACCGCCGAGGATATAACCACCGCAGCGCTTGTTGGGAACACAGGCAATATCTGCGCCAATGTGCCAAATCACGGAATTCATAGCGGACTTACGGGAAGAACCCGTTCCCACCACATCTCCCACATAAGCCAGAGGATGGCCTTTGTCTTTGAGGGAAGCGATCGTTTCGAGGGGCTTCTCCATGCGGGACTCCAGCATGACCAGAGCATGGAGGGGAATGTCGGGGCGAGTAGTGGCGTGGGGGGCAGGAGACAGGTCATCCGTATTGGTTTCACCGGGAACCTTGTAAACCGTCACCGTAATGGTTTCCGGGACTTCCGGCTTGCTTGTGAACCATTCCGCCGCCGCCCAAGACTCAATCACTTCTTTGGCGTAGGCATTAGTCGAAGAGAGTTCCCACACCTCATTAAAGGCATCGTAAACCAACAGCGTTTTTTTGAGCCCATTCGCCGCCGCCTGGGCAACGGTCTCATCAGTGGACTGGAGTAACTCAACAAGAGATTGGACATTATAGCCCCCCAGCATCGTGCCCAGCAGTTCCGTCGCAAAGAGGGGAGAAACGAGGGGACTGGTGGCTTCACCATTGGCAAGACTGGTGAGAAAAGCAGCCTTCACATAAGCCGCCTCATCCACTCCAGGGGGAATCCGATCCCGGAGTAAATGGGTCAGAAAATCTTCCTCACCAGCCGGGGGCTGTTTCAGCAATTCACACAGGTCAGAAACCTGAGGCGCACTCAGGGGCAGGGGCGGAATCCCCAATGCTTCCCGCTCAGCCGCAGCCTGACGATAGGTGGTTAGAAAAGTCATAGGCACTTGGGTTTGATTATCTAGGTTTACTTACTTATTTTGAGGGACGATCGCCCTTTCTGGAAAAGGGAGGGTCTGGATGTTTCCTTCTATTGACAATTTCAGATCCACCCCTGATTGCCCTGATCATGAGGAGGCAATTAACTTGTCCGATGCGCCTGATTCAGCGGGTCGATCGCACTGGGGCAGAGATTATCGGTTCTCTGGGGCTTTTTGTACAATAGAACTAAGCCACCAGGAGGACGCAGGATGTCTACACGGATTAAGAAGAAAAATTTCTCTAGTTTTACCTATAGGGAAGCGTTTAAGTATCTGAATATTGAGGAGATTTTACCTTGGTCGTTCAGGGCAGAGCCGATCGCCCCCAGCGAGTTTTTTGCAGAAAACTTGAAGCAAATCTCTGAAGTCTTTGACTTACAAAGTGGTGAGGAGTCCAAAAAACTGATTATTGATGCTATTTGCCAGGAATCCCTACAGAAATTTAAGCATCTCAAAATCTGGAAGGCGGCTCCCCTTTCAGATGAAGAGACAACAGGTTATGTCGATTATTTAATGGCAAAGCGTCGGGCTTATTTAGAAACACCGTTTCTCTGTATTGTCGAAGCCAAGAAAGATGATTTTCAGCAAGGGGTTGCTCAATGTTTACCCGAAATGAAGGCCTGTCAGTATAACAATCAGGTTCTAGGGCAAAAGCTGGATATTTATGGCATTGTCACCAATGGCAAAAGCTGGGAATTCTACTGCTTAAAACAGGAGGGTCAAGTTTACGGAACCGAGACTTATTCTCTAGGTAATCTAGCAGATTTATTGGGAATACTTTATTATATTTTTGAACGATGTGAGAAGAACCTAAGCATTCTTACGGGAGCAAAGGTGAACACAGGAGGAACAGGAAATGACGCGAGTTAAGAAGAAAAACTTTTCCAGTTTTACCTACGCAGAAGCCTTTAAGTACTTGGGGTTTAGGACTATTGAGCCTTGGCAATTTGAAGTCACACCAGTGGAACCCAGTGATTTCTTCCATGAGCGATTAAAACGACTAGGCAAGGCATTTGCCTTACAAAATTGTGAAGAGTCCAAGAAGTTAGTAATTGATGCCATTTGCGAAGAAGTCCTACAGGATTTTAAGTACCTAAAATTATGGAAAGGCGCGCCTTTGATGGATGAGTCTA
>JBMTZC010000388.1:0-3915 GCA_049455215.1 Prochlorotrichaceae cyanobacterium | reverse complement strand
GGTGGATAAAGACGCATTGGATCAAAGTCCAGCTTTTGCCAACAAGGGTGGTTTTAAGCAGTTAAATAAGGTCTTTGACGGTTAGCTTGAAGCAATTCTGGCGGATCTGCATGATGCCATTTGGGAGGAAGCGGGTTGACACAAATCGCACCACCCTAAATCCCTCTGCCAAGTAGCCAAGTAGGGCTACCGTGTACACACATCTTGATGGAACCGATCGATTTAGCTGGATGGTTGGGTCGAGAGAGGCTATTACACCTCGTCCCTCCCATTTAGATCCGGACGTGCGACTTTCACCGCATCCGGCTCCCGATATTCTTAGCTTGCGCGTTTGCTCCCGTGGATGTAGTCATGGCAGGACTCATGTACAGCGACAAGATTGTTCGATTGCCAATTCTGGTGATGACCATCTACATGATGCAGATGGATTCTTTCATCCCCTACGAACTTGAGTCCACAGGCTTTACAGGAATGGTGCTGCCGTTTTAGGGCTTTATGGGTTCGGGAATCATAGAACTTACTATTGCGGCGGCTCCAGTAAACCATATCGCCGTCAAAAGGTGATTTGCTCCCTCTAACGTTGACATAGCGGTTGGTGGAGTAAGGAACTGCTGGAAACGCTTGCCGTATAAGCTCTGTGCTACTTTGGCGATTGAGTTTCTTTTCCGTGTTGAACACCTAATTGTCACCTCCGGATCCATTGCCGTCTCCGGGGAAAGTAGCCAAACCAACCAAGGTCGGGTCAGCAGTCGAATTGCGAGTGTAGTAGGACAAGGTGCTGCGGGGGATTTAAACACCAATGAACTCAACATTTCAGGGGAACTGGGAATTTTTGCCGAAACCAATAGTGTTGCTCCGGCTGGAGACTTGCAACTGCAACCTACTGCCCAAAGTCCCAGCCTGGCTATTCGGTTTGAGAAGGATGGGTTTATTTCCGCTTCCACAACTGCCAGTGGTAATGGCGGTAGCATTAGCCTCACGGCACCTCAAAGCATTAATTTAGCTGGATCTGGACGAGTGGCTGTGACTACCAGTGGTACAGGGCGAGCGGGGGAGATTCAGTTGATCTCTCCCCGCATTGCACTCCTGGAGGGTGTAACGGTTTCCGGATCCACTAGTAGTAGTGGCCAAGGGGGCACGATCGTTATTCAAGCGAGGGATTCTCTAAACCTAGACAATGCAACGATCGAAGCCCTCACTACAGAGGGGTCTACCGGCAACGGTGGGGATATTTTCATCGATCCCATTACCACCACCTTACACAATAGCCGCATTACCCTAGATTCTGCGGGTACGGGAACCGGAGGAAACCTCCAACTCACATCAAATTTTCTCCACCTCGATCGCTCTGAAATTAGTGCCTCTACTGCTGGCAGTGATGGCGGCAGTTTAACCCTCAATGTGCCCCAACTACTGACCTTGCGAGATAACAGTGTAATCTCCACCCAAGCGGGCACAGCAGGAAGCGGGGGCAATGGGGGGAACATCACCATTAACGGTAAGTTGATTGTGGGAAGTGGTAACAGTGACATCATTGCCAATGCTTTTGAAGGCAACGGAGGCAACATCAACATCATCACCCAAGGACTCTTCGGCTTCACCATTGAAAATACCGATACACCTCGCACCAACTTAACCAGCGACATTACCGCCAGTTCCCAGTTCGGAGTGTCTAGTACGCCTAATATTTCCCAAGCGATCGATCCGGCCCAAAGCCTAGCGGTTCTAGATACCAACGTTGCTGACCTCTCTCACCAAATCGATCGCCGTTGTGACTTAGCCTATGCCCCCAACGCCAGTCGTTTTGTTATTTTAGGGAAAGGAGGACTACCCGCCACTGCCCGTGACTTACTCAGTCAGGCCCCCTTGTTTACCGATCTCGATCTAGCCAATCCCATTAGTTTAGATCGTAGCGTTTCTACCTCACCCCAGACCTTCGCCCCTACTAATGAATTCCGATCGTCTCTCACTCCCAAAGATCCGTTACACATCAGCAGAGCGATCGGTTTGACCCAGTTTTTGTCTAATCGTTGTTCTAATTAATACGGAGCTGTATGGAAATAGTACTAATCGTACCCGTTCTGAAAAACAGGAATGCCTTAACGGAATAGAGACAAACGTTCAATGGGAAGTGGATGATACGGTGGCGATCGTTAACGACGATAACTTCAGACCTAAAACTTGCTAGCTATTTAGTTTATGACTTCTGGAAGTGGGTTGAGATGCTCAAGAAGTTGATCGATCAGCATGGATTTTGGCAGGGATGGGATAGATCTATCTCATCTGATCCACCTCCTTAACCCACCAATCTAACCCTGTCTCCGTGGATCCAACTAAATAGTTTAGTAAAACTTATCTAGACTTTCTGCGTGACATTTCTGAATTTTTAGGCTAGATTTTTTCTATCCTCGAAAACTTCATAACTCCTATGCGATCGTCCCTGTGGATCCCCGCTGTTGCACCCTCCGTTGTGGGTGTATTTTTTATGGTTTTTTCTAGCTCTGTGCTTGCCCAAATTACGCCGGATGGGACTTTGGGGAGTGAAGGGTCGATCGTTTTGCCGGATCAGGTGGTGAAGGATTTACCGGCTGATTTGATTCAGGGGGGAGCGGTTCGGGGTTCTAATCTATTCCACAGTTTTCTAGAGTTCAATGTTAACGAAGGGCAGCGGGTTTATTTCGAGAATCCTACGGGGATCGATCGGATTCTCAGCCGGGTTACGGGGTCGGATGTGTCGGATATTTTAGGGACGCTGGGGGTAAATGGGGGGGCGGATCTGTTTTTTTTGAATCCCAATGGCATTATTTTTGGCCCCAATGCGCGGTTAGATATTCGGGGATCTTTTACTGCTAGTACGGGAAGTGCGTTTACGTTTTCCGATGGCTCTGAGTTTAGGACCGTGGATCCCAATGCGCCGCCCTTGTTGACGGTGAACGTAATACCGGGGGTGCGCTATGGTGCTCTTGCCGAAGCCACGCTAATCAATAATGGGCAGTTGCAGGTGGGACGAGATTTAACGTTGGGTGCGCCGCGTTTGGAATTGGGGGGCGGCTCATTACAGGCAGGGCGGGACTTGGTACTGCAAGGGACTCAGCGGTTATTGGCAGGGGGAAGTTATACCGTTGGGGGATATTTATTTACTCAGGATTTGGCCGGAAATACGATCGATGTTGTGGTGCCCCATAGCAATTTAATTTGGGGAACTGGGGATGTGCAGTTTACGGAGAATTATAGTGGAGAGTCTCTTTATGTGCTGGCGGGAGGGGCAGTCTCTGCGGGTGATGGGGTGAATTCCCTACAGATTACTGGAGGAGGAGCAGAGACGATTAATGCAACACTGCAAGATGGTCAGGCGATTACGGTGAGCAGTGATGGCAAGAAGCGGTTAGATATTCGCAGTGGTGTGGATTGGACGGCATTGTTGGGGAGTAGTCCGGTTAATTCTGGTTTGGGGGTCAATTTTAATGGGGCAACAACAAGTGATATTAATTTGGCGGCTGTAGACATTGATACCTCCTCTAGTTCTTCAGTTGGGGTTAGTGGAGATGGAGACCAATTGGTAGAGGCAATAGGGGGCGATGTTAGGTTAATGGCGTTGGAGAATATTGCCGTTAAGAGCATTAATACTTCTGCCAGTGTGGAGCTTGAGGGGACAGTGCCGAGTGGAACGGTTGCGACGTTCACGGGTCGGGCGGTAGCGGGGGATATAGATTTAGAGGCGGGAGGGGATATTAATACGGGTAGCTTGCAGGCTAGCGGATCTAGCACGGTAACGATCACACCGGAAATAACTACCGATGGGGATATTGTTATTGGAGGGAATGCGGGAGGCATAACGGAAATAGTTGCTGCTCAAGGCGGTAAGGGAGTTGCTTGCAAATACAGTCCCAACGCTTAAGCTATAAGTGGGGGTTT
>JBMTZC010000387.1:0-3930 GCA_049455215.1 Prochlorotrichaceae cyanobacterium | reverse complement strand
CAAGACTATGAGCTATACAACAAGAACCTCATGAGTCGGAAACGAAGCAATTTTATCGATGACTTTAACCGCTACGGCGGCCCAGATTTGGTAATCATTGATGAGGCCCACGAAGGGATCCGCAACTATCGCAACCGGATTCATCGGCTCTGTTTAGAACTCCAGGAACGCGATCGACAGAGCGATCGACAACGCTTGTTCTTACTCCTAACCGCTACCCCTTGGAACAATCGCCGCGAAGATATTTACAACATTCTTTCCCCCTTTCTGAATCGCCCAGAAGGGTTTACAGAGCTAGGCTTTCCCCCGGAACTGGTGCAATGGTTCCAGAACCGAGAGGTGGGTGTGGAGAACTTTACCGATGATTCCAATATTTTCCGACGGACTTATCGGGAATTGTTTCTCCAGCGCACCCGCCAGATGCTCCGGGAAGCTATGCCAGAAATGAAGGTTTATGCTCACCGGGTTGCGGAATGGCTACAGGTACAGTTTGAATCCACCACAGAGCAGGCCTTAGAGCAGATCTTTACCCGCTTTGAAACCGAACTCTATATTCCCTTTGCGGATCCGGTTCGTTACCTCAGCGGTGACCCTGAACAACAGGCCTTGCTCCGTAACCAACGTCGTTTCTTCCTCCAGCGGGCCGAGTCCAGTATGTATGCCCTCAAGCGCACTATTCATAACTTTGGGCAGCGTATTGAACTCATGAAAGCACGGCTAAACGTAGTGGAACCCACCGCTGAGGGTTTGTTAGCCTTTCTTCTTTCGCACTACAACTTTGAAGTGGAAAAGCCCCAGGCTCAGGATTTTGCTGATCTGGATTTTGCGGACTTAGACGATCGAGAAGCTTGGGATGAAGATTTTTTGGAAGAAGAAGAGGACGAAGAAGAGACTGAGGAAAGCGATCGCCAGGAACGCCGCCAACAACTCCGACGACGCATTGAACTAGCGATAGAACGCCTACAGGGGCAACCAGAGCAAGCGCTACAGGTCTATAACAATATGCTGGAAGCCTGCGATGCAGATCTGGCCAGTCTGGAAGAGATTCAAACTTTATTGGCAGAAGAGTTCATCAAAGACCATAAGCGAGAACGAGTTACGGAAAAAGTTCGGGAGTTGGTGCAGCAGGGTCAGAAAGTGCTCCTAATCTCCACCTTTTCCGATACCGTCTTAGACTACTTTCGCTATATGCGACAGGATTCCGCCATTCGTGAGTCTGGCATTGGCATGGCCATCGGTTCCCGCAAGCGCTACCATCCCAGTGATTCCGATCAGGTTCTAGCGATCGCCCCCAATAATGCCTCACGGGGCAGCAAAAACCGCACGGGAATAAAACGACAAGAACTATTTCGCCTCTTTGCCCCCAATGCCACCTGTCGCAATGCCGCAGAACGCCCCAGTCCCGATCAAGAACTCCATGTTCTGATAGGTTCCGAAACCTTATCCGTTGGGCAAAACCTACAGGATGCCGACTACCTAATCAACATCGATCTGCCCTGGAACCCCATGGTCTTAGAGCAGCGCATCGGTCGGATTGATCGCCCCAAACAGAGGGTAGTAGAGAATATTTACATCTACTATGCCAACAGCGAGAGCCAACTGCTACGCCAGGCCAGCCGCCTCTCTAATCTCAACCGTAAGCTGGTGGGCAATCTGGCAGAACAAGACAGCATCAGTAAGCCCAACTCTCTAGATGCCATGGGAGCGTCCATCTACGGGGATACGTTATTTGATGATGCCATCCTGCCGGGATACATAGAATTTCTGCAAAACCTAGTGCGCGTTCGCAAAATGGAGCAGGAAAGCTTACAGGAAGATACCTTCCAGAAGCAGGAAACCACCAGTGACCTCTACACCCACCAAGAGATTCTGTTTAGCGAGGATGTCAGCAAAAAACTCAAGGAAATGGGGGAGGATTACCAGGCTAACCCGATCGCTTTGGGCCGCAAAATTGGTGATGATGAACCTCTGGGCTTAGTGGCGCTCACACTGCAATACTACGGGCCGAACAACGAACCCCTAACAGAAAAACAAGAAATCCTGTTTTGGAACGATCAGACCGGAGAACGTAATGCCTACGGCGTAGCGATCGCTTCTGCCTTTGGTACACCCCAAGCCGGAGACATCTTTGCCCGTAAACATCTCCTCAACTGTGCAGCGAGTATCTATGACAAACTCGTTAATCTTAAGCAGCAGTACCAGCAAGATCTAGAAACGGCTGAAACCCCTGAAAACCTCAACATTTCCTCAGAACGGCTCAATAAAATCCAAAACCGGATTTTGGGAATGGACAGCTTTCCTGATGGTATTACCCGAACGGTGGTTAAAGAAACCCTCAAAAAGCTGAATGCTTCCAAGCAAATCAAAGGCGTTCAGTCCTTACTCCGCAAATACAGTGATGGCAATCAGACCAAGCTAACGGATGCTGAATTTATTACTCAACTGGTAACTGACACCGATCAACTCAGTCTGATTTTTACCGGTGACATCAAACCAACAGCGATCAAAATCGCTCTGTCTGCTCTATTGCTCAGAGCCTAAAACCTGCTCAGAGCCTAAAACCCTCTTTAGGAAAGTGGAACCACTAGAGACTCACCACGGGTTTCGCGGGCTTCCGGTTCTTGGATGCGTTGGCTGACGATCGCGGCCAGGAATAAAAAGCATCCCCCCATCACTACAGCCAGAAGACGATCGCCCCCAAGACCATGCTCTACGACCCAACCTAAACCGAGGGATACAAAGACTTCGGGTAAGACAATAAAGAAGTTGAAAATCCCCATATAAATGCCAATCTTTTGATCGGGTAAAACCCCAATTAACATGGCATAGGGTAAGGACAGTAAACTCGCCCAGGCAATGCCTACCCCAACCATCGAGAGGAGAATCCAAGTGGGGTCGTGAATGAGGTAGAGAGAAACTAAGCCCAGGGCACCCGCTAATAAACAGAAGGCATGGGCGGTTTTACGGCTACTCATTTCCACCAAACGGGGCAGGAGAAAAGAGACGACAAAGCAAACGGCGTTATACCCCGCAATACACAAACCGGCCCATTCAATGCCTTGGGTGTAAAGAGCGGAGGTTTGATCCGTGGCTCCAAAAATATTACGAGCGATCGCGGGGGGAAAGTAGAGGAAAAAGCAAAACATCCCGGCCCAACTGAGACATTGCACTACCGCCAGTTGACGCATCACCCCCGGCATTTCTCGAAAGGCGGTGATAATTTCGGCGATCGTTTGTTGAACGCCTAGCCGCTCCTGTTGTTGTTCACGGAACGCTGCAAGGTCTTCAGGGGGATATTCAGGGGTGGAAACGATCGTCCATAATACTGTACTGAAGAAAATGGCTGCCCCAATATAAAACGCTAGTTTGACGGTAAGGGGAATACCTGCACCGCTGCCATTCTCGAGACCAAAGACATGGGACAACAGCCAGGGGAGGGCGGAAGCACTGACGGATCCCAGACCAATTAATAAACTTTGCATGGCAAAGCCCTGGGTGCGCTGATCTTCCGGTAGCAAGTCCCCCACAAAAGCCCGAAACGGCTCCATGCTAATGTTCACAGAGGTATCCATCACCCACAGCGCCCCGGCGGCCATCCAGAGACTAGAGACATTAGGCATCCAGATCAAAGCGAGGGAACTAAGAATGGCCCCCACGAGAAAATAGGGACGACGACGACCCAGCCAAGTCCAAGTGTTATCACTCAGATTGCCGACGATCGGTTGCACCACTAACCCGGTAACCGGAGCCGCTAGCCACAGGATCGGAATTTGATCCGCATTGGCCCCTAAATACTCAAAGATGGCGCTGGTATTGGCCATCTGTAGCCCCCAGCCAAACTGAATACCCAAAAAGCCAAAGCTCATATTCCAGAGCTGCCAAACGTTAAAACGGGGTTTATTCATAGACGGTGTGTACGGGCCCCTTATC
>JBMTZC010000386.1:0-3944 GCA_049455215.1 Prochlorotrichaceae cyanobacterium | reverse complement strand
TTAGGCGGGGTGGGGAAAGTGCCTGCGGGGACAGAACCGGACTTAAGTTGCCGCTTCCTGATAGAGCAAGTAGTCTTGAACGATCGTTTGTTGGAGTAAATGTTCTTGAATAATGCGCTCCATCACCTCAACGGTGACACTGTGATACCAAACGCGATCGGGATAGATGAGAACAATGGGCCCCTGTTGGCATATCCGCAGGCAGTTCGCTTTGGTGCGATACACACAGCCCGGTTCCTGAGTTGTGGGGTCAACTTGGACTTGATCGAGTTTCAATTCCCGCAGACGAGTCTTTAAGTAGTCCCAAGTCGCCAGACCCACTTGCGGATCGCAACATTTGGGCTTGGTGGCATCAGCGCAGATAAAGAGATGATAGCGAATGTGGGGAATCCCCAGATTTTCAACAATCTCTGACCAGTTAGAAGATTTCATTGTGTTCGTCTTACTCTTTTGAGGGTGAAGATGGTATTAATGTACTGGATTAAATCTGCCCGTGCCGTTACCAATTTTGCAGGAAGTCCCAGTCTTCAGGAAGTCCCTGGTGAGCTTCTGGGGTGGGCACTACTTGAGGTGAACCCGATCGCAGGGCTTGATAATCCCCGGAGTCTATCCACTTTAAAAGCTCGGAGGCCCGGAGAATGGCCCAGGGCTTCATATTTTCTAAAAAGCTAAACACTTTGGTGATTTTATCCAAACTATCCAGGTTATATTCCCCAAAGGAGCGGGCCTGGGTTTTGAAGTTATTGACGATCGCTGCGGTGTTATTTTCCAAGACGGCGGTGGGAACACCGGCCAATTTAACTAAGGTGGATAGGGCAACATCTAAATCTTGACAGGCCAGTAAACCCGCCCGATCGCAGGTGAGTTTGGCCATCATCACCCATTGGTAGAGGGCCAGTTCTAAACCATTGGTGGCCAGACCCCCTAACCCTAAGGTGGAACTGGAAATAAAACGCCCCACCACCGGCAGAATAATGGCGGCCTGTTGATAGACCAAATGTTGGCTTTTGATGTGCCCCAACTCGTGCCCCAGGATAAAGACTAACTCGGCGGGATTCAGTTGCAAAAAACCATCCATATTAAGGATGACGATGGGCTGATTAACCCCCACGGTAAAGCTGCGGATATACCCTTCCCCATGGCTGAGGTAACACTCGGGTATGGGGTCAATTTCTAGGGCTTCGCAGGCCTGCAAAAAGGCGGTATGCACCGGGGGAAAATTGTCGGCACTCACCTTGAGGCTATTGGCCAAGCAGCGAAAGCGAAAGAGCCGATCGAGCCCATACTCATTGATTGACTTAAATAACCGGGAAATCCCAGGGGTGTTATTCAGGGAATCTAAGGCCTTGCGATCGAAGGGATGCTCGTAGCGATCGGGGGTTAACAGGGGAAAGGGAACCATAAAACATTGGCTACAGAAGTGAGACAAGGCGCAGGCAGGAATCATCCCCCTGATTAGTCCTGATTAGGTTTGGCAAAAAGTTCGCTGAGAGTGACCACCTGATAGCCCTGCTCGGTCAACCAGGGGAGAAGCTGCGCTAAAACGGTCTGAGTGCGTTGGCCCCGATCGTCTCCCTGGGCACTTTGACCATCATGCAAAACCAGAATGTCTCCCGCTTGAATTGTAGCTTTAATCTGAGCTAGGGCAAATGCGGCGGAGTGGATATGGGTATCGTAGGGAAAAACAGACCCTAGGGCGGTGCGGTAGCCGTGGCGCTCGGCTGTGGCAATCATGGTAGCGGAATAAAAGCCGGAACCGGGACGAAACCAGCGGAGGGGGCAAGACGGGGCGATCGTTTCCGCTGTGGGAGTGGACTGTAACCCTTGCTGAATCTGCGCCTCGGCGGTTAGGAGATGGTGTTCAAATGCTGCTGCTGTCCAGCGAATACTGGGATAGTCCTGAGTGGTGTGATTGCCCACTTCATGGCCCTCCGTCACCATCCGCTGTAACACCTGCTCCTGCCCCGGAATCCGATCGCTAATGACAAAAAAGGTGGCCCGGGCTTGGTGTTGTGCCAGCAGATCCAGCAGGAGGGGCGTGGTTTCTGGACTCGGCCCATCGTCGATCGTGAGGGCGATGGCTTTTGCGGAGTAGGGGCCAGGGGCAAAGTAAACGGCCCCCGGAAAGCGGGTACTGACGAAGGTGAGTAACCAGCGGGGCTGAAAGAATCCTAGTCCTAGCCCCAGTATGCCTAACCCCACCAGTCCCCCCAATCCCCAGATCAGCATACGCCTACGGTTGGATCCCATGGCCTACGCCAGCGAGAGGATCCAATTCACCAACAGACGAACGCCGTACCCCGTTGCCCCTACGGGATGGTAGCCCCGTTCTTTGTCCGTCCAGACAGGGCCTGCAATGTCTAAGTGGGCCCAGGGGGTTTCTTTGACAAACTGCTTCAGAAACAGGGCCGCCGTAATGGATCCACCTGCGCGAGTGCCGGTATTTTTCATATCCGCTACGGGGGACTTCATCACCTCAAAGTAGGACTCTTCCAAGGGCATCTGCCAAAGGGGATCTCCCGATCGCTCTGAAGCTTGCAGGAGTTCTTGGGCTAAAGTTTCCTGTGGACTCCACAAGCCCCCCATACTATCCCCCAAGGCCACAACACAGGCTCCGGTCAGGGTGGCTAAGTCTACGATCGTGTCTACCCCTAGACCTTCGGCAAAGACGAGGGCATCCGCAAGGGTTAAACGTCCTTCGGCATCGGTGTTGTTCACTTCAATGGTTTTGCCATTGGAAGCGGTAATAATGTCACCGGGACGGAGCGCCCGACCACTAATCATGTTTTCCGTCACAGCGGAAATAAAGTGAACTTCCACCTCCGGCTTCATCTGAGCGATCGCTTTGGCCGCCCCAAACACCGCAGCGGCTCCCCCCATGTCGGTTTTCATCATTTCCATACTGCCCCCAGCGACTTTGATATTTAAGCCACCGGAGTCAAAGGTTAAGCCTTTGCCCACTAGGGCCACCTTGCGCCGGGGAGTTCCCGCCGGTTGGTAAGTAAGGTGAATAAACTTGGGGGGTAAGTCCGATGCCTTCGCCACGGCCAGAAAAGATCCCATTTTTAGGGCTTCACAGGCTTCCTGTTCCAAAATTTCCAGGCGAAGACCATACTCCGCTGCCAAGGACTGGGCCATGTCTGCCATGGCGGGAGGGGTAACCACATTGGGAGGTGCGGCCACTAACTGGCGGGCCAACTGAACCCCACTACAGAGTTGGAGGGCTTTAGTAATACTGGCGGCGGCTTGCTCAGGGTCAATCTGGTCTTGAAGCAGGAACACCTCTTCAAGGGTCGTCAGGCTTTCATCCACTTCCGATCGGAACCGGTTGTCTCGGTAGGTGCCCAAGGTGATCCCTTCGACCATCGCTTGGATCGCCTCTAAGGGTTCGACATTCTCCTGCAGAACACTCAAACCAAGCTGAGTACAGCGCCGTTGTTGCGCTTGTTTGGCCGCCGTCGCCGCAGCCAACCTTAAGGTATCTAAGCTTAACTGTTCTGGCTTGCCTAACCCCACCAAAATCAAATGTTGCACAGGGGTTGTTCTGCCCACCCGCACACTGGCCACGGTATTGGTTTTCCCCTGAAAATTAGTATCTTGCAAAAGATCCGCTAAGGTCTCGCCGTAGCGATCGTTAAAGGGAGCTAAGGTCGTCTGCAGTAGTTGATCCGATTCAAACACACCAATTGCGAGGGCTTGTCCTGTCCAGGCTGGAGCAGTTGCCACAACAGCAGAAAAATTCATAGTCACCGGTGAACATCAAAAAACGATAAAACAGCTTAAGGGCAAGATCATGGCTTGCACCAGATTTGCCGCCTCACTTCATTTCATCATAGGGCAAGGGTTCGATCGCTTAACAACTCCCGGCCCCCTCTGATCACGCCTACTATGTACACACATCTTGGATGAGAACCCAAAAGCTGATTTACCCCCCTTAATCCCCC
>JBMTZC010000385.1:0-3945 GCA_049455215.1 Prochlorotrichaceae cyanobacterium | reverse complement strand
TGAATTGAGCGGCGATCGTTTTCTGAGTTTATCACTACAAATACCGATTACGTCCGCTCCAATGGTGTGTTATGCCCGATCGCTTTGGCAATTACCTAACCTTGACGATCGTCTCCAAATCTACCCGGACTGAACAACGAAGCTAATGATTTTTAATTACCTAATCTTGGGTTAAGACAAGTAACTTTCACTGACTTCGCATTTTGGCATAACTAGGTGCTATGCGGCGGGTCGCCGTATAACACGCTGGACAAAAAGTACGCCGAAGTCATGATGACTCAACGACTCTAGGCTAACTTACCCCAGGTTAGCGGGGAAGCAAAGGCGGTATAGGCAAAATTGAGGGTTTGGCAGCATAAAACACTGGATTTTTCCTTGATAGTCAACAGTTTGGGGATTTGTAACAAAGTATTGCGATCGTCTTCTACAAAAAATAAACAAAAAAGAGGATGCACTCAGGCGCACATCCTCTCATTTAAACTCCCTGTTTTTAGGGAAATGGGTTCAAGGCTAATGGCGTTTATCTTGCCCCATAGGCACCATAACGGCAGTAGTAGTAAGAGCCGTTGCAGCGGGGATAATCCGGATTCGGAATTTCACCGACTCCTGTTGTAGGAATCACCAAGTTATCTTGCTGAACAAAGCCCATGACGGCATAGGGCGGCAGGTAAAACTCCAACTGCCCATCCTGGCTTTTCAGACCGTGACCATTAAACCCGTTGCCACCATACTCAATCCGATCGCTATCTAGGGCGATGGCAAAGTTGGTGCCATTGTCTACGCTGACGGGAATCCGATAATGATCGATCGCTTCATCCCCTAAGTTCACCAGGGCGTAGGTGTGACGACCGGTGGCAAAGTCAATGCGCTCGAAGGTCACCACTTTATTGTCATGATCCATCCAGTGCACCATGTGGTGATGGACGTTATAGGGGGCAAAGGCTTCGTTGCCAATGTAAAAGCCCTTCATGTCTGCCTGAAAATCAGAAACCTGGGTGACAAAGGGATCCTCTAAGCGGAACCATTCAATGGCGGAGTTGCTATTGAGGTTGCCGGGCTGCATTGTCCACAACTGGGGCATATCCAGGTAATAGGAACTGGCAAAGAGGGCCAGGGCAGACCAGGGTAAAACTTTGCGGTTGTGGAATTCACCGCCGTTAATGGCTTCCACCAGATAACGTCCACGGGTTTGGAAGGGGTTACCGGGGTTGGCAAACTCGTCGTGGTTCCCGGGATAGTACAACAAGGTGCGGGGCCAGTCGTTCTTGAGCATGTAGTCCAGCTTCCAGGTATCAATCTCTTCCCGGTGCTTAATAATTTGCTCCGTAAACCAGAGATAGAAGCGATCGCTATAGGTGGTTGCCATACCCCCACCCCCAATGCTGACGGAGCGATTCAAGTAGGGGTCACCAAAGTAGCCTTCCCCAATCACGATCGCTTCGGGCCAGTAATCCATCACGGATTGCGAAATTTCCTTCAATAATTCTCGACCATAGGGTTGAGCATCAATGCCGTTCACGTTATCAATGCGCAGTCCATCAAAGCCGTAGATGAGAATATTCTTGAGGGCTGCATCGACAATGTTGTGACGAATGGCGGGGGAATAGGTAAAGCGGCGGGTTCCCCATTCGGTCCAGGGGCCCCCGTAGAGTTCCCAGCCATCTTCGCTGTGGTATTGGGCAAAGCCTAAGCCCCCAAAGTTGCGGGGGGGCTCATTCCCATCGTTGGAATAGTGGCTATAGACCACATCCAAAATGACGGCGACTCCAGCTTTGTGGAAGTCATTAATCATTTGCCGCAGTTCGTCGGGACTGCCAAAGTCGGCGTGTTTGCCGTAGTAGTTAATGGTTTGATAGGTGAAGCGCCAGTCCGGGAAGTAGGGGCTATCGGGAGTCCAAAAGTCTACGTGGGTATCCAGGGGCATAAACTCCACGGCGTTATAGCCCATTTTGGCCATTTGTTCCGGTAAGCCACATTCCCCCACAAAATCGTAGAGATAGGCGATATTGTCCGAGCCCTTGGTGCCATACATTTCAGAGTCGGGGTTATCGCAGACCCAGTTGAGGGAGAGGGACACCATATCGGTTTCGGCAATGACCATGGGTTGTCCCCGCAGATCGGGACGCTCCGCCACTTCTTCCGCTGGAATGGGAGTGGGTTTCCAGATCACCGCGTTGAGGTTGTCATCGTTACGGCTGCCATAAAAGCGCTGGTTAAAGGCTGGAGTGGAAAACAGATCCGCTGATAAATCAATGCGATCGTGCCCGTACTGATCCCGCAGGCGATATTGGTTGAGGTGATAATCGCCAGGGGGCAGGGTGACTTCATGAATTAAGGGATCGTTGGGGGTGGGAAACAGTTGGTAGGAAGCCGTATTCCAGACATTGCCCCAATTGTTAAAATCCCCCACCAGGGTCAAGCGATCGTGAGTATTACCCACTAAGACCCGAAAGGTAACCGAACCGTCGTCATTAAAACGCACCCCGGCATCGGGTTGATACGTATCGGGATCCTGCTGGGGAATATGCTCTAAAAAGTCGGTAGAGGCTAAGTGGAGTTGAGCCGCATCTGGGCTAATCACATAATGCTGGGCCTTCTCCTCGTCTAATAAATCATCAAGATCCCCCACAACCCCTAGGTTCGGATCTTGATAGCGATCCATGACCCCTTGCCATAACCGAGACACAGCACGAATGACAAAGCGTGAAGGGCCGCTGACTTGTTGCCGCACAATTTGCCAAAAGCTGGGAGAAGGGCTGGGGGGAGATTCTCCTAAGAGGGGCGCTTTGCTAAAGGGGAGGGTTCCAAACAAAGACTCAGCAGCCGTCGAAGGCGGTACCAATGAGACTTGGGGGGCGGGGGATGTCATCCCCAGTGGCAACTTGGGTGAAGTTACGTTCAACTGATGAATCAGATGAAGCGCCAATAAATCCATATAAAGAGGTCTCCTGGTGAAATTAAAGAAGCTGACGGCTTAGGGGCTGTCATGATTTGCAGGACAGATGTTCTCAGATCCAGGGTTGAAGCCCCTAGCTGATAATCTTGGGATGGATGGGGTAAATTCTCCCGCACCAGCTCCTAGAGCAACCTTGGTTTACAAGGGCGCAAAAGCCCTGTAAGAGGAAGAATTTTCAGAAATTTTAACGATTCTTTTACATTTTTACAAGAACTTAACATCCTCTGCCCTCAATGGCTTGTCCTTCGGCCAAGGATGATCCCTGTACGGGGAAAGACCAAAATCAAGTAAGTTGGTATGCACAACATCAATAGTGAACCATTAAGCAACTATGACAAAAGCATGGGTTTTTCCGGGACAAGGGTCACAGGCCGTCGGCATGGATCAGGATTTGGCAACACAACCAGCCGGACAAGCCCGGTTTAAAGAGGCCTCGGACATTTTAGGGTGGTCCGTGATCGATCGCTGTCAAGGGGATCTCGATACCTTGTCTCGGACGCTGTATACCCAGCCCTGCCTTTACACCGTGGAAGCGATTTTAGTGGATGCCTTAAAAGCCCAAGGTCAGCAGCCCGATTTTGTTGCGGGTCACAGCTTAGGGGAGTATGTGGCGCTCTATGCGGCCGGTGTCTTTGATTTTGCCACGGGCTTAAAACTGGTGAAACGACGGGCTGAATTGATGGATCAAGCCTCGGGAGGCATGATGGCGGCGCTGCTGGGCTTTAAGACGGATCAACTTGAAGAGGCGATCGCTGCGACCCCCGACGTGATCATTGCCAATGATAACTGTCCCGGACAGGTGGTCATTTCCGGGACTCCTGAAGCGGTAGAAGCGGTACTGGCCCAAGTAAAAACTAGAAAATCCGTTCCCCTCAAGGTCTCCGGTGCGTTTCACTCGTCCTTTATGGAAAATGCTGCTCACGAGTACCAAATGCTGTTGGATATTGTCCAGTTTGCCCCTGCCCAAGTTCCTGTGATCTCTAATGTGG
>JBMTZC010000384.1:0-3959 GCA_049455215.1 Prochlorotrichaceae cyanobacterium | reverse complement strand
TACAAGCCTTTTACCCGGTTTTCCATAGGTAATCTTAGACCGGGAAGGGAGTATGATTCCCGAACCCATAAAGCCCTAAAACGGCAGCACCATTCCTGTAAAGCCTGTGGACTCAAGTTCGTAGGGGATGAAAGAATCCATCTGCATCATGTAGATGGTCATCACCAGAATTGGCAATCGAACAATCTTGTCGCTGTACATGAGTCCTGCCATGACTACATCCACGGGAGCAAACGCGCAAGCTAAGAATATCGGGAGCCGGATGCGGTGAAAGTCGCACGTCCGGATCTAAATGGGAGGGGCGAGGTGTAATAGCCTCTCTCGACCCAAACATCCAGCAAAATCGATCGGTTCCATCAAGATGTGTGTACACGGTAGAGATGTAAACCGGGGAGGGGGGCGGCTCCTGTTGATACCGTAAGGGGGCTGGACTGAATGTTCTGGATTGAATGGATGATGCAGCGGAAAATTCTGAATTTTTCGAGGTGCCTCTCCGTCAGGAGCAGTCAGGAGTGAAGTGAGTTCAGTCAATTCTTTTAATTATCTAAAAATTTTAGTTTTTAAACCTGGCTTACGGCATAGTCAAACTGCAATAGTATTAGTGAGTTGATTTCGCCATGAGTACACTGTATGAAAAACTCGGCGGTGCCGCAGCAGTTGATCTTGCAGTTGATAAGTTTTATGAAAAAGTGTTAGCAGATGAACGAGTGCAACAGTTTTTTGCTAATACGGATATGCAAAGACAAAAACAGCATCAAAAGGCCTTTATGACCTATGCCTTTGGAGGTACGGAAAAATGGAGTGGTCGATCGATGCGAGAGGCTCATAAAACCTTAGTGACGGAGATGGGGTTAACCGATAGCCACTTTGATGCGATCGCTGAAGATTTAGTAGCCACCCTAGTGGAGTTAAATATTCCCCAAGCCCTCATTGATGAAGTGGTGCAAATTGTCGGTTCCGTTACCCATCGGAATGACGTTTTAAATCGCTAACTGAAGCAAACAGAAAGGCGGTCAAGATCCGTTGCGAGGGGAGAGCGTGAAAGCTGAGCATCCTCCTTCTCGCTGCAAGGGTTCCCGTCAGGAATTCATCTCGGGTCAAGACGAGGGAGAAAACTGACCGGATCAAGATCGAAGTTTTCCATGTTAAAAATCATAACGATCGCTAGCGTGAATCTTCTGATGGCCGTAAGTTCAATACAGGTCAAAAGTTCCCTAGGCAATGGCAGTAACTCCCCATTATTTAGCGAAGTTCTGACCAGGGGAATAGTTCTATTTTGTTCCTTTTGATTTCCACGTCGTTTGTTTTACTTCTCATCTGGTAAGAGCTAATCCCTGTCTCCGTTTCCTGCTTTAGGAACGGCTGAATGTAACCCATAAGGTTAAGGTAACAGCGTTGAATTTTGAGTAGGCTATTGAACTTAAAAGGGTAAAACTTAAGCAAAATTCAACATTTGGTTCGGACTTTTCATTCCAGGCGCAATATTCAATGTCTGAGATGAATAGTCTCCGGGCTCAAACATTAGCTTGAGAATTTTTAGATTGGCTCCCTTCCAATCGACAACGAGGTTTAATTGGATTTCTGTATTGTTTTGTCTTTGTTTTGCACTGTGTTTTAACCCCTGATCCCGCCTCAGCTTTGGATCCTGAAAGGGGGCATCCTCAGTGTTCATCGTCCATGTCATGGGGACTGCCATCCACAGAAAAGCAGTCTCTATTGAGTTCTGAAATTCCTGAAATTTAGGAGTATGATCATGCCTGAAAACGTTGTCAATTCTACCCCCACAGCCACCAGCGGCATCCGAAATGTGGCGATCGTGGGGCCTTACAGCAGTGGTAAAACGACCTTGTTGGAAAGTCTGCTCTTTGTAGCGGGAGCCACCAGTCGTAAAGGCCAGGTGCAGGAAGGCAATACCGTGGGGGACAGTGCCCCAGAAGCCCGCGATCGTCAGATGACGGTAGAAGTGAGCGCAGCCCAATTGGAATACAATGGACTGCGCTTTAATTTTATAGACTGTCCCGGTTCTGTAGAGTTTAGTGCAGAAACCTGGTCTGCCTTAATGGGGGTTGATGCGGCGATCGTGGTTTGCGAACCGGATTTGAGCCGTGTGTTAACCCTGTCTCCCATCTTTCGCTTTTTAGATGATTGGAACATTCCCCATCTCGTCTGGATTAATAAAATGGATCGGGCTCGGGAAACCAGCTTCCTGGATGTCCTCCACACCCTCAAGGCGGTCTCCAGTCGTCCCTTAGTGCCCCATCAGTACCCCATCCGCCAAGGGGATGCGATCGTTGGTTTTATTGATCTGGTCACCGAGCAAGCCTATCACTACCATGCTGGAGCAGCAGCGGATCCCGTCCCCTTCCCCGCCGAACTTGCGGAAGAAGAACAGGCGGCCCGGGCGGAACTCCTGGAATCTCTAGCGGACTTTGATGATCATCTTCTGGAAGAACTCTTAGAAGAGGTTGAACCGTCCCAAACGGAAATTGAACAGGATTTGAAATGGGAATTAGGGGCCGATTTAATTGTGCCCACCTTTATGGGAATCGCCACGGAAGATTTTGGTGTGCGTCCCCTCCTGGATGCCCTAGTTCGGGAAGCCCCCGACCCCAGCAAAATGGCAGAACGGCGGTTACCGGAAGTTGCAGCGGATACCTTGGTGGCCCAAGTGCTGAAAACCTATGTCTTGCCCCAGGCCGGTAAGCTCTCCCTCCTCCGTATTTGGCAAGGTCAACTCACGGAAGGGGTCATCCTCAATGGCAGTCGCTCCGGTGGGCTGTACCATCTCATGGGCAGTCAAACCCTGCCGATTCAAGCGGCGGAAGCCGGTGATATTGTGGCGGTCAGTCGTCTAGAAGGGATCAATACTGGGGATACCGTGATGGCGGTGGCCAAAGCCGATGAAGTGACGATCGAAGTGCCCCGTGTAGACTTACCTCTGCCCGTCTATGCCCTGGCGATCGCGCCAGAACGGCGTAACGACGAAGTCAAACTGAGCAGCGCCCTCAATAAACTCCTCGAAGAAGATCCCTCCCTCAAATGGGAACAACATGGGGATACCCAGGAAGTGATTCTGTGGGGACAGGGGGAAATTCATCTGCTGGTCAGCCTCGATCGGCTGCGGCGCAAGTATAACCTGCCCATGAACACCCAAATGCCCCAGGTCCCCTATCGGGAGACCATTCGTAAATCCAAAACCAATATTCACGGTCGCTATAAGCACCAAACCGGCGGTCATGGCCAATTTGGCGATGTTTACTTAGACATTCAGCCCCTAGACCGGGGATCGGGCTTCAACTTCAAAGAAACGATCGTTGGGGGGGTGGTGCCTCGGCAGTACATTCCCGGAGTAGAAGCCGGCGTGCGGGAATTTCTCAAGCAAGGGCCCCTGGGGTATCCCGTTGTGGATGTTTCCGTAACCCTCACCAATGGCTCCTATCATTCCGTGGATAGCTCCGAGCAAGCCTTCCGGCAAGCTGCCCGTATTGCCATGCAGTCTGGGCTACAGGCCTGCGATCCCGTCTTACTGGAACCCATTTTGTCCGTTGAGATCTCCGTACCCACGGAATTTACCTCCAATGTCTTGCGGCTGATCAGTGGTCGGCGGGGGCAGATCCTCGGCTACGATGTCAAAGAAAACTGGAATAGTTGGGACATCGTTTCTGCCTATTTACCCCAAGCAGAAATGCAGGATCTGATCATTGAACTACGCTCCTTAACCCAAGGGGTAGGGTTCTTTAAATCCAGCTATGCTCACCTGCAAGAAGTTGTGGGTCGAGAAGCAGATCGCCTAATCAAGCAAGACTAGCTCCTGCCCCGAACTCACAGCCCTCGTACTCATTGGCTTAAGTTCGCCTCCTTCTCGCTTCTCCTGAGTAAGCTACGGTGTACGCACATCTTGATTAAACCGATCGATTTAGCTGGATCCCCCTAAATACCCCTTAGTAAGGGGGACTTTC
>JBMTZC010000383.1:0-3980 GCA_049455215.1 Prochlorotrichaceae cyanobacterium | reverse complement strand
CAGTTAGGAATTGGTTATGAAAGGGGCATCAATGGCGGTTGGGAACGGGACTGGCTGTACTGGTACGACTCCTTCGGTAATCGTTATGCTACGAACGAGGAAATTGCTCAACAAGAGCGGGACATTGCGCAGCAGGAACGAGAACAGCGGCAATTGGCAGAGGAACGTCTAGCCGAACTGGAGGCCCGCTTGAAAGCGATCGAGGAAAACAGTTGAAGGATGATTTTTCTGTGGGACTGTTGACACTCCCACTGTTTGCGGAGGGGATGCCCTTAGCCGCACCGATCGCACTGACCTTGCACAAAAATTTCGTAGCTATCCGCCTCCACCTGGGGTGACAAGGGACTGAGATCCAGGGCGGGAAAACTCTGCCAAGGCAGATCGACGATCGTCCCACAGCCTCGACAACGGAAATGATGGTGGGGCTCCACATTGGCATCGTACCGACAGACCCCAGACTCCAACAACACTTCCCGGATTAGCCCAGCTTGCTGCAAAGTTTGTAAGGCACTGTAGACCGTGGCCTGAGACGATCGTGGTGCATCGCCATTGAGATCCTGCAAAATTTGATCCGCCGTGGGATGATCTTGGCGGTGCAGTAAATTCGCGTAAACGGCAAAGCGCTGAGGCGTAACCCGTAGCCCCTTACCCTTTAACCGCTGCACGATCGTTTCTTTTGCGATCGGAGTTGAAAAATCAAGCATTGCCCAGTCGGATTCAAAGTTTGTGCTCCATTCTAGGCACTTTTCAGGTTATTATCAATCTTGACTTATTCTTAACTCAGAATTATTCTGAATTAAAGCTAGATGAACTAGCAGTATTTCACAGTTAGGAGATTTTACATGTCTGTTATTGAGCGCGTACCTGACGTTGTCTTTAAGACCCGTGTTCGGGATGAGTCCGTTGGTGGCCCCAACCCCTTCCGCTGGCAAGATCGCACCACTCAAGACATCTTTGGTGGCAAAAAAGTTGTGATTTTCTCCCTGCCTGGTGCTTTCACCCCCACCTGCTCTTCCAATCACTTACCTCGCTACGAAGAACTGTACGAAGAGTTCAAGGCTCAAGGGGTTGATGAGATCATCTGTATCTCTGTAAATGATGCCTTTGTTATGTTCAAGTGGGGCAAAGAGATCGGTGCTCAGAAAGTCTTCCTCCTGCCCGATGGGAACGGTGAGTTCACCCGCAAAATGGGAATGCTGGTAGACAAGTCCAACCTGGGCTTTGGTCTACGCTCCTGGCGCTATTCTATGCTGGTCAATGACTGCAAGATCGAGAAAATCTTTGTTGAGCCTGATTTTGCAGATAACTGCCCCACGGATCCCTTTGAAGTGTCCGATGCAGATACCATGCTGGCTTATCTGAAAGGCGAAACTCCCAAGGGTGTTTCTGCTCCTGTTAAGGAATTTGTTGGTTAAGCCTAAAACATCGGCTCTTAATCAGCTATCAACTCAGCTATCAATAGGGTGTGGCGCAGCGCGTCGCACCCTTAGCTTTTTAAAGGAGATTGTTTGGCGAATCGCACTTCAGTATTCTGCGTCAAGCACTGCGGGAAGTGAAGAATTGCGTAAAGTGAGAAACAAGCTCTGGGCAATCGGGCAAGCCAGTAGTCTTAGAATAGAGAAAGCGGATTCAGCGTAGCCTCCGTATCTTTGTTCCGTATCTTTATATTTATTTAGTGTATTTATTTAGCCAGGAAAGACCCCATGATTTCTCGACGCGAATTTTGTAGCGGTCTGATCGCGATCTCTACTTTGTTGGCCACAGAAAAACCCGCCTTTGCCTTAGGGGGTACCCTACCGGATTTGAATGCTCCAGCCCCCAATTTTAGCCTGCCCAGTAATGGGGGCAATGGCACGATCGCCCTCCAAGATTATCGGGGCCAGTGGGTGGTGCTGTACTTTTACCCCAAAGACTTTACCTCCGGGTGTACCTTAGAAGCACGACGATTCCAGCGGGATTTACCGAAATATCTCGCGCTGAACACTCAGATCATTGGGGTCAGTGCTGATGATGTGCAATCCCATGTGGAGTTCTGTGATGCGGAGGGTCTGGTTTTTCCCTTGTTAGCAGATGTCGATGGCTCAGTGAGTCGAGCCTATGGATCTTGGTTAGCTCCCTATTCCATGCGCCACACCTTTATTATTGACCCCGAAGGAATGCTACGAGAGCGATTCTTGGGGGTGCGTCCTGCCACCCATAGCCTAGAGGTATTAGCACGGCTGAAAGCATTACAGGCTGAAGGTCTTGCAAGCTGAAGGGGGTTAATCAATTGACTTAGGAGACTTCAACAATGCCTGTTCTCAATTGGGTTAAACTCCCCACAGCCGCTATCAATCTTTCCCCTGGCAGTCACGTACTCATTGACGATGTGACCTGGGAGCAATACGAGGCGTTACTCGATGATTTGGGGGAAGACCGACGAATTCCTCGAATTAACTATTGCAATGGAATTTTGGAACTGATGTCACCCCTACCGGCTCACGAACGTCCTCACCGCATTATTGCGTATATCGTGACGGCGATTCTAGATGCCCAAAACAGAGAGTGGGAGGATTTTGGCTCCACGACCTTCCGCAGACCGAGAAAAGCTGGGCTAGAACCAGACACCTGCTTTTATATTGAGAATGCCGAGCGAGTCCGATCGCTGATGCGCATGGATATGGAAAAGGATCCCCCCCCGGATCTGGCGATCGAGTCAGATGTAACGTCCAAAACAACCTTGGACGCTTATGCAACTTTGCAGGTACCGGAAGTGTGGCTCTATGACAACGATCGTTTAAGCATTTATCTCCTCCACTACCAGGAGTATCAACTGAGTGCCCATAGCCGAGCCTTCCCTCAGATTCCGATCGCCACCGCTATTCCTAAGCTAGTCCAAGACGCGATCGCTAGAGGCACCAGCACTATGCTGCGGGACTTGCGCCACCGGATCAAGACAGGAGATTGGGATCAATGACTCCCCCGTTGTCCTCCTCTGATTTGGCAACGTTGGCGGCATCCATAAAGGCACAAGCCTTAGAAATTGGCTTTGACAAAGTAGGGATTACCCGTGTCGATCGCTGGCGATCGGAGACTGTAACATCCGATCCCACGACATTAGATCCTGCAACACCAAATCCCCAAACAACATCCCCCCTGAGGACGGCGGAACACCACTTACAGACCTGGCTCGATCGAGGCTTTCAGGCGGATTTAACCTGGATGGAAAGCCCTAAGCGGCAGGATATTCGCCAAGTTATGCCTGGGGTCAAGTCTGTGATTGCGGTGGCGATGAACTACTACACGCCCCATGCCCAGCCCACCGAACCCGATCGAGGCAAAATCTCCCGGTATGCGTGGGGACGGGACTACCATCGCATCTTACAGAAACGGTTAAAGCATCTGATGGGCTGGATTCAGCAGCAGCAACCGGAAGCAGAGGTTCGTTACTATGTGGATACGGGGCCCCTGCAAGATAAAGTGTGGGCCCAGCGATCGGGGTTGGGCTGGATTGCCAAAAACAGTAATGTCATTACCCGTGACTATGGCTCTTGGGTCTTTTTAGGGCTCCTCCTAACCACTTTAGATTTACCCGCCGATCCTCCTTTTCTGACAGATCACTGTGGAACCTGTACCCGTTGCCTGGACGCTTGCCCCACTGGAGCGATCGTTGAGCCTTTTGTGGTGGATGCCAATCGCTGTATTGCCTACCATACAATCGAGAATCGATCGGAAACCTTACCGGACTCGATCGTGCCCCATTTAGAGGGATGGGTGGCTGGTTGCGATATTTGCCAAGAGGTATGTCCCTGGAATGAACGCTTTGCCAAACCCACAACGATCGCTGAATTTGAGCCCTATACAGGCAATGTGGGCCCCACCCTCCAGGATCTCAGCACCCTCAGCGAAGCAGACTGGAATCACCGTTTTCCCGCCTCCGCCTTGCGACGCATTAAACCCTCAATGTGGCGACGCAATGCCCAAGCCATTCTTGACCAGAG
>JBMTZC010000382.1:0-3986 GCA_049455215.1 Prochlorotrichaceae cyanobacterium | reverse complement strand
CCCCCCCCCACTCTTCCACCTTAAGTTGGTAGCCGTCCTAACTCGGTGGAGGACTAAATTATGGCGTGGTTTCGATCGTTTGGTTTAATGTTGGGCTCAAAAATTTTAGCGGCTTCTTGAAACATGAATGATCCTATTATGCAACGATCGCTCCTACGGTATAGCAGAGTTGCTGGTTTTCTCTATTTACTCATTATTATCTGTGGGCTTTTCAGTGAACTCTATGTGCGGGGAAACTTAATTTTTCCTGAGGATGCCGCTGCGACGGCCCAGAATATTCTAAACGCTGAATTGCTTTTTCGCTTTGGTTTAGTGAGCGATCTGATTATGCTGTTAAGTGACATTAGCGTTGCTGCAATTTTCTATAAACTCTTGGCACCCATTAGTCCGATTCTATCCTTAATGACTGCCTTTTTTAGACTCACGATGGATGCCATTTTAGGGCTGAATTTACTGAATGATTGGATGGCCATTTTCCTCTTAAAAAGTGGCACTATCCTGTCGGGATTTGCCCCAGAACAATTACAGTCCTTCACTTTATTTTTACTCAAGGCTCACCAGTCAGGCTATGATTTGGGGCTAATTTTCTTTGGAGTCCATTGCTTGTTATTGGGCTATTTATTCTTCAAATCCGGTTATGTGCCTCGCCTGTTAGGGGTTCTCCTGGGACTTGCCGCTGTTGCCTATCTCGTGGATAGCTTTACGGCCATTCTCTTTCCCCCTCTAGAAGCGATCGTTGCCCCGCTGCTGATCTTTTCCTTCATTGCAGAACTGTCCTTAGCGGGGTGGTTACTCCTCAAGGGCGTTCAATCTAAGCCGGATCTGCAAGAAAGTTGAGGAGGCACCCCCAAAAAGTCTGGACTCTAGCGAAAAGCGATCGTTTGGCGCAGGGCTTTTAAGTGGGGAAGTTCCGTTGTGATGCCCCAGAGTCCAGCCCGAAGATAATCCTCTAAGTAGGTCTGGGGAATACTGCCACTGTGACTAGAGAGTATGGTGGGCAGCTTCAGGCGCTGGGTTTCGGTTAACAGTTGGAGCATAACCTGATGAACCAGGGGATGATCTAATTCATAGGTTAACGGCCCCCATTGCTCCCGACTCAGCCCCAGCCAGTATTGGCATAAATCGCCGGGGCCAATCACCACCCCCTGAACTCCCGCTGCCGCCAAAGCAGGGAGTTGCAGCAAAATGCTCGGCACTTCCGCCATAATCCAGAGGGGCAGTGGGGATGGGGATCGGACTTGTTGCTGTAAAAACTGTTGGTAATGATCGCGGCAACCGATAAACTCCTCCACGGTTCTGACCATGGGCAACACCAAATGTAAGGGGCTGTCACCACGATCGATCTGGTGCAACACCTCAAATTCTAAGTTCAGTACACTCGGCTCACAGTTGTGGGCAAAGCTGCCTCCGATATTCCAGGGAAAGGTATTTTGCCCCCCTAAGGACTGCAATTCTGCGGCTCGACAATCGACACTGCGGTAAAACAATGGGCGGGGATGAATGGCTTGAATACATTGCTGCAGCCGTTCTTGATAGGCAGTGCGCAACTCCCTTTGGCGACCCTGGGCAATCCAGCGGTGGGGGTGTTGTCCATGCCACAAGTCCAGGAAAAACCACTCCGATCGCAATAGACCAATCCCATCCGCTGGATGATGCCGCAAGGCACTCAGGCTCGCACTCTGATTTAGGGTGGCAAAAATCTTGAGGGGGAGCGCAGGAGACTCTGACCCATCCTCAGCCTGGTGCTGGGGAGGAGCGGTTGCAGCGGGGAAAGTAGCGATCGGCGGACAGTCTTGGAAACCTTGTACCCTTCCCCCAGTGCCATCCACCATCACCCAAGGGAAAGAGAGTAAGGACTCCAAATGGTCACTGTCCACCCCCACCACCGCCGGAATTTCAAGTTCCCGGGCCAAAATTGCGCCGTGACTGGTGGTTCCACCTTGACCTAACACTAACCCCCTGACCCGCTTTAACCAGGGAATCACCTCTGGGGTTAACTGCTGTCCCACCAGGATAATGGGGGACTCTAAGCTTAAGGGCGGTTGGAGACTTAAGGCTTGCAGAGAATAAACGTGCCCCCCTTGTACCCCTCCCGATACCCCTTGCCCCTGGATGGGGGGCCCATGCCTGTGGGGAGGTTCTGACCCAGGCGTTTGTTCTGAGTGGGGGGCTGGGGAACGGAATGCTGGGCTTTGGACTCCTGGGCTTTGGACTCCTGGGGTTTGGGATCCTGACAGTGGAGCCGGGTTCCCTTCAATCCAAACGATCGAGAGGTGGCTAGGGTTGGTGAGAGAGGGACAGAGCACCCACTCTAACGTATTGATTTCAGGTACCCGAGCCTGTAGCGCTAAGGCTTTTTCCTCCAATTCCTCCCGTTGGGGGGTATTTAAAACCGCCTGGTGTTGCACCCCCAAGGCGACCCGTTGCACCATCAAGGGCGAGGCTGAAGCCGGGGCAGCGTAGGGATCGGGCAGGGGAATCTCTAACGGGACATCCACCGCCTGAGGGGTATGAGGGTGCCAATAGACCCAGTCCTTCTGGCCAAAATGAGTGCTGGTGGCGGAATCCGATCGTCTCCGACAGTAGCGATCGGGCACAATTTCACCCCGAGTTAGGCTCAGACCCACCCCCCAGGTGGCGGTGATGGTCACTTCGTGGGGAGAAATCTCGATCGTCCCGCTGGCCAGGGCCGGGAGCAAGGGTTGCACCAGCACCGCGACGGGGAGTTCCGTTAACGCAAGCTGATGGTAGTTCCAGTAGAGCAAACTCCGGGTCTGAAAACATTGACGATAGAGGGCGCGAAGGCTCTGACAAAACTGCAACCATAGGCTGGCCTCCCCGGAGTCCCGACTGGGGTTTAAAACCGCCTCTAAGAGGCCTGTGGTTTGCAAGGGTGCAATCTTGAGCAGATCCTTTGGGGAGACGATCGAGGGGCGGAGGATATAGAGGGAATTGGGAAAATCTTGGCGAAGTTGCTGATAGGCCGCTTGTAACGATCGCTCCCACTGGGCAGGGAGAGGGAGGGTGTCCACTTGGGCTTGCAAGGCTTCCGCCATCTTCCAGAGTTGCAACGCAGGAGGAGACGGCAACGATCGGGACGCTTGCAGAACATCTTGCTCTAGGGACAGGGCTAAACCCTGTAAAAACCCTTGAAAATAAGGAGGAGAAATCACAAACCCCGGGGGAACAGCCTCGCCAGTGCAGTGGATCTCACTTAAGATTGCCGCTTTCCAGCCCACCTCCGCCTCGGGCAGCACCTGTTGTCCATCCAGCCATTGAATAGGGTTGGGATTGGAGTGTAGGCAATCGAGGTGAACAGAGGGCATGAAGAGAGAGGAATCTCAAGAGGGCAGTGGCAAGGCTGACACGGGTTAAACGTTCAGAGTTGTGAAGGGTTAAGAGTCGGTTTCTGCGGTGGCAAAGGTGTGGAAAAAGGTCAAAATCCCTAAGCTTTCCGCCTGATACTGAGGCAAGATGCTTCCCGGCAGGAACGGTATGAGATCCTGAACATTCAGATCGGTTTTATAGAGGCTAAAGAGAACATAATTCTGACGCTCAGTATTCTCCAGCATCAGCGATCGTACTCTGTTTTGGGTATCTGGGGATTGCGCCGCCGTCACGCATTCATCCTGAAAGGAATTACCGAAAATGGGAAGCTTTGTGGTACAGACCTCTGTTTCCAGGTAAGTCACCGCCTTCTGGGTGGCAAAATCAGCATATTGATCGGGGGAGGGATTCGTCACCCCCAAGATGCCTGCTGCTCCCACCACAACGGCACCACCGCCGATCAACCCTTTATTCAAGCCCATAACTCATCCTTGCAATATTGAAGTCGTTAGCAGACAAAATCTCAGTCATGGCATCATAACTGATGCTTCTAAGACAATATTCCATTAATCATTTCCATTCCATCAATCATAAAGTAAAGCTTCTGAAGCGGGGAGCCCTTCTCTGCATTTTGCGAAGCGATCGCCATGAATCGCAAG
>JBMTZC010000381.1:0-3999 GCA_049455215.1 Prochlorotrichaceae cyanobacterium | reverse complement strand
CCTACACCAAGTTTAACGATCGATCGTTTAGCCACTTTTGGAACGTAGCCGGTGTGGTAATTCCAGACTGAGCTAGGCGAGCATAACACTCATGAGCGGCTTCAATGAAAAGGCGAGCTTCTTCAATAAGCTGTTGAGCCCGATCGAGGTTGGCACTTTGCTGCCGTTGCTCAAAGGCAGAAAACAGATAACTGGCAAATTTGCCTTTGGCGTAGGGGTCAAAGAAGAGTTCCGTATCATAGAAATACTTGCGAAACTCACTGACGATCGTTTCCGGTTCACTGGCAATATCGATATTTTGTAATTTCAGCAACGCCTGAGCCGCACTGAGCATCGATTCTAGGGCTTTGTCTGCCGCTTGTTGGATATTGCCGTTGTTAGCATTGCCTTCCAGCAGCAACGTAGCATCAAAGTGCAAACTTTCTGCAGTGGCAACGCCAAAATCTGTGAGGGTTACCATTTCTCCGGCACATTCGCCAATGCCAATGTCCCCGATTGTATATTCCCGCGCATCGCCCCAGTCCGTATAAAAGGACTTGTCTTCAGCATAGTTGGGCACGATCGTTAAGGGTTGGAGCCGATCTTTAATGGTTTTCTTACCCACTCTCCGCACAAATTGGGGAAAGGTTTCACTGCCTTCTTTTTCCTGGAGATAGGTGTCAATTAAAAAGTCCACCACGGCAGGAATATTTTTCGAGGGCAGTACCCCAAGGGATTGACCATATTGGGCGGCGTTGTTGTCCCACTCTCCCCCCAAAATCAGGTGGAAGTGAGGCACCCGATGGCGATCGATGAGACGGCTAGACCCATAAAAGCCAATTTCTGCCACCATATGCTGAGAACAGGAGTTAAAGCAACCGCTAATTTTGATGCGAATGTTCTTAACCGCTTCGTCATACTGCCAGCCTTTGACGGCAATCCGCTCCCGCAGTTCTCCCGCTAGACCTCGGGAACTGGAAATGCCCAGTTTGCAGGTATCGGTTCCCGGACAAGCGGTAATATCGACGATCGATAAGGCACCGGCTTGATGGAGTTGGATCTCTTTGAGGGCCAGGTAGAGGGCAGGTAAATCCGCTTCATGCACCCACCGCATCAGCAGATTTTGCTCTACGGTGGTGCGAATCGTATCCGGCGTAAATTTCCGCACGACATTGGCTAAGCCCCGCATTTGTTGAGCGGTTAAATCCCCTAAGGGGAGAGCGATCGTGACGCAGACATATCCGGTCTGACGCTGTTGGTAAATATTAGTGGACTTCCAGCGATCGTAAGCTTCTTGATCGGCACCTAAATCCGGCGGAGAGCCTTGGGTCACGGGCTGAGAAAGACCTTTTTCCTCATATTCCCCCAGGCGACTAAACCAGTTCGTCCACGCGGGATCGGTTTCGAGGGCGACCCGCTCTTCCTGCACTAAGCGGCGGAATTCTTCGATCCCGAGTTTGGCGATCAGAAACTTGATGCGGGCTTTGTTGCGGTTTTTCTTTTCGCCAAGACGGGCATAGACCCGAGAGATCGCTTGGGAGAGGGGCAGCAACTCTTCCGCTGGAACAAATTCATCAAATAACTTCGCTAAATGGGGAACAGCGCCCAAACCGCCTCCCACATACATTTCAAAGCCATAGCGCTCTTCTCCATCAATGACCCGTTTGGTGGCAATCAAGCCCAAGTCGTGCATAGAAGTCAAGCCACAGGCGTGTTCCTTACAGCCGGAAAAGGCGACCTTGAATTTACGACCAAAATCCTGCACATCCGGGTGGCCAAGAAAGTAGAGGGCGGTTTCGTTGGCATACCCCGTGACATCAAACTGTTCATCCCGGCAAACTCCCGCCAGCGGACACGCCGTTACATTGCGCACCGAGTTGCCGCAGGCTTCCCGCACGGGAATATTCACCGAGGCTAAGCGACGATGCATATCCGGTGTATCGTCAATGGAAATAAAGTGCAACTGAAAATCCTGGCGCGTGGTGACGTGGAGAATGCAGTCTGAGTACTCCTCGGCAATGTCCGCAAGCACTTCCATTTGTTCCCCATTCATACCACCGTAGGGAATTTTAATGCGCTGCATCCCCGGCGCTTCCCATTTCACCTCTGGCCCTTTCGTCCAGGTGATGTGGGGAAAGGGAATCTCTTGGGTTTTTTCCCCATCATTGCGAAAGCCATTGTCGTAGCGCTGACCGTAGGCTCCTCGCCGTAGGCGTAATTCAGCAAACACCTTCTCATCCAGCTTATCCTGGCGACGGAGTTCCATTTGGGTTTCAAAGGTGTCGATCTCTTCCGCCCAGGTAGAGGGCATCCGATCGGCCAGTACATCCTTCCAAGTAAGTGTTTCGGGTGTGGTCATAGTTTTTTTGTGTCAACGCAGTAGAATCTTGAGCTTATGATCATAACGGTATCGATCGGCGAATCCAGCAAATCCCTAAAAATACCTTAATAATTGTTAATCAAAATATTACGAAGTCCGTAGCGACGATTCCGCCATTGATGTTCAAATTCACGAAAAACAATAAAGGCATCTCAAACCTTACCCAGCATCAACCATGACCACTACCCTCAGTCTGCCATCGACCCCGATCGAACCCAGGGGAGAAAACCGGGTTATCTTTCATAACCTTAACTGGAGTACTTACCAGCAAATTCTCCACGCCCTACCGGGGAATAGAGCAGCACGGCTCACCTACGATCGCGGTACCCTTGAAATTACCATGCCCTCAGAACTACATGAATTTTCCGGTGAACTGATCGGACGCTTTATCTACTTCCTTGCTGTAGAACTGGGTCTGAAGATTAAAACGATGGGCTCAACCACCCTCGATCGGGAAGATCTCAATCGAGGAGCGGAACCAGACAAAGCCTTTTATATTCAAAATCAACCCGCTGTTACGGGACGCAGGGTTGACCTCTCGCAGGATCCCCCCCCTGATTTAGTGGTGGAAGTGGAGATTAGCCACAGCGATATTGACAAGTTGAAACTCTATGCAGCGATGGGTGTTCCAGAATTCTGGCGCTACAATGGCAAAATTCTACGAATTTATCAGCTTCAGGGGGGACTCTATCACGAAGTTGAACAGAGTCCCACGTTTCCCCAGGTTCCCAAAACCAGACTTTATCAATTCCTGAGCGAGGGACAAGCGGATGAAATTGCAGCAGAACACACCTTGAGGAACTGGCTACGATCGCTCTAAAGCTCAACTCCCGCCGCCGCTAATAAAGCCCTCAGGCGATCGTTTTCTGCCTCTGCCAACTCCGCCCGCAGTCTCTCCTGTTCGGCTCGTTGTGCTTCCTGTTCCGCCCGCCGAGTTTGCTCTTCTGCCCGAAATTTCTCCCGTTCCGCCCGAAGTTTCTCCTGTTCTGCCTGCTCCGCTAACTCCACCGTCGAAAGAAAACGTTGCCCATCGGGAGTGTAAACCACTAAGGTTTCTGTCGTTAACTCAAAGCGAATTCCTAACTGGGGACTAATCCAATGGGCCACTTCCTCAATGACGGTTAATACCCCGTTTTGCCGTTGGAAGCCCGCTAAATCGTTAGTATCGGGATTATAAATATAGTATTCCTCTACCCCATAGCGGTCATAAAATTGGAACTTCTTCGCCATTTCTTTGAGAGTATTGCCGGGGGATAAAATTTCAAACACCACCTGGGGAGGTTGCTGATTTTCCTGCCATTGCCGGTAGGATCCCCGTCTGCCTTTGGGACGACCCAGGGCCACCAGCACATCTGGTGCGACCTGAATTTCGGGATGACCTTCTACGGGATACCACAACAAATCACCCCCGACAAATACATTCTCGTCTTTGGCAAACAAACATTCTAGATTTTCTTTGAGCAAGACAATCCACTCAAATTGTTCCGTATTGTCAGCCATGGGTTGTCCATCACTATCGGGATAAATGATTTGACGATCGAGGGCTAAGGTCATGGGGTTCTCCTCGTAACTTTCCTATAGTCTAGTCAGTTAGGTAGTCAAAGTGCTAATGTTGCCGATACCATTTTTAGTCTCGATCG
>JBMTZC010000380.1:0-4008 GCA_049455215.1 Prochlorotrichaceae cyanobacterium | reverse complement strand
AGGCTTTTTATTCTCCAATCAAGTGCTTTCGACAATTTTTGCGCTTGCCGCTTAAGGTGGAACTCAATTTTTCTGCTGTAATTTTCCACGCTAAGGTTGCCAAAATTTAAGCCCTTCTGTATATTTATAAATGCCTGATCCTCAGTAGCTCAGCGGTAGAGCGGTCGACTGTTAATCGATTGGTCGCAGGTTCGAATCCTGCCTGGGGAGTTTTACAACTATCTTTCTTTGCAAACTGCAAGTTAGTTTCCCTTTTTCAAAAGGATTTGCTGTTGTTTTTCAATCCACTCAATGGCGCGGTTCCAGGCCCACCAGGGATCGGGATCGCCCCATTCCGCTTGGCAGCGTTGACTGCTCCAATATTCGATATGTCCCCCGTGTTCCGTCAAGCAAAGATCTAGTTTTTCATGACCATCACAGATCAAATAAGGGATCATGGGCTGCATAGAGAATCCAGGTGGGTTTGTCCAGATCTCTTAACCAAGGTAAGGGGGAACTGGCGAGGTAATAATCGGCTACAGTGGCAAATCCTAAACGAGAGATCCCGCAGATTACCCGTAATGCCATAGGTGGCAATCACCGTCCCCTTCGGGGTTTCCGCGACTGAAGCCGGGATTTTATACAGCCCATACAGGGGCACCTGATCCGCCCCCAGAAAGCGATGATCCCGAAAAGAATCTAAAAAGTGTGGATGCTCCCGTAACCATTTCGCTTGATATCCCCAAGCCACTGCAAGGGTTAGCATAAGGGGATTTTGCAAGAGAAGGGGAGGACGATAGACTTTCATTAATAGGTAAAAACCTCTATAATCTGTATTGTAATCTTCCTTAAAGATTCTCAAGGATTTGCAAATATTTGCAACTCGTCTTAACTTTAAGGACAGTCAAGTCCACTTTAGCTGAGCTAAGCGGTTATGCCGCTGTGGCTTAGTCTCGCTCCTGCCTCTTCTCACCGAAGGAACGTCCGAATCTTTCACTCGGTTATTAAATCTAATGAAGCCACGCATCCTAATCATTGATGATGACCCAGCGATCGTTGAGCTAGTTGCCGTCAACCTAGAGATGGCTGGCTACGATGTCAGTTGTGCAGAAGATGGGGTTAAAGCCCAAGCTCTTGCTGTGCAGTTACTCCCAGATCTAATCATGCTGGATCTAATGCTGCCCCGTGTCGATGGCTTTACCGTCTGTCAGCGCATTCGCAGGGATGAGCGTACCGCGGATATTCCCATTTTGATGCTAACGGCGTTGGGACAGACCCAAGACAAGGTCGATGGCTTTAATGCCGGTGCCGATGACTATCTCACGAAGCCCTTTGAATTAGAAGAAATGCTAGCGCGGGTTCGAGCGTTACTTCGCCGTACCGATCGTATTCCCCAGGCTGCTAAGCATACAGAAATTTTGAATTATGGGCCGATGACTCTCATTCCAGAGCGCTTTGAAGCTATCTGGTTTGGCAAAACGGTAAAGCTGACCCATCTGGAGTTTGAGTTACTGCACTGTTTGCTACAGCGTCACGGTCAAACCGTCCCCCCCGGACAAATTCTCACGGAGGTATGGGGGTACGATCCCGATGATGACATTGAAACAATCCGGGTTCATGTGCGTCACCTCCGCACCAAGTTGGAACCGGATCCCCGCCATCCCAAATACATTAAAACCGTGTACGGAGCGGGCTATTGCTTGGAACTGCCCAGTTCCCCAGAAGAAGCAGAGTCTCCATCTCTCGCTTCTCAGTCGAACCATTAGAGAGAACGATCGTTCTCCCTCAGCAGTGAACTGAAGCGGTAGAGTGCCCTTTGACTACGGTCAGGAAGCTCTGCCGCTTTTTTACTTAGGGGCTGTCATCATTTAGCGCTGAAGTGTTTATACGGCAGTCGTTTCAGCCCTAGTTATGCTTGCTGGAGCGGGCGCGGTAACCTTGATGTCGCCAGGCTTCTAGACCTCATTGATGATGCGCCCTAGAACTGCTGTTGTTGTGAAGATAATTGTGCTTCTTGAAGATCTTGCCAATAGTTGCCTATGCCCCCTGCCCCTGAAACTCCTCCCCGCTCTCGTTTCCAGCGCCTGAAGTGGATCGATCGTTTCCATACTAAATTCAACAGTCAAGCTGAACAGCGATACAGTGTCGGGTTTATGCGGGTTATCGATCGGGGGAATCCCCTACTGCCCAAAGGGGATTTCTACTATTTGTTGTTTACCCTATCCTGGTGGCGCTTATTTGCGCTGCTGAGTGTGGGGTATTTCTTACTCAACTTATTTTTTGCGGGGATTTATTGGTGGGGCGGTAATGGCATTGCGAACGCTGATCCCAACTCGTTTCAGGATGCTTTTTTCTTTAGCGTACAGACGATGGCAACCATCGGCTATGGGGCCATGTATCCCACCACGCCCTATAGCAACTTTTGGGTTGTAGTTGAGGTTTTTGTTGGGTTGTTATCGGTGGCAATGGCAACGGGGTTAATGTTTGCCCGTTTTTCCCGGCCCCATGCACGGGTTCTTTTTAGTAATGTTGCGGTAATTTGCCCCTATAACGGCGTACCCACCCTGATGCTGCGGGCCGCCAATCAACGCCGCAATTTAGTTTTAGAAGCTCAGGTGACGGTGACTATTTTGCTGCCGGAAATTACCCTGGAGGGGCATCGTCTCAGCCGACTCTACGATCTCACGTTAGTGCGATCCCAGACTCCTGCTTTTTCCCTCAGTTGGATGATCATGCACCCCATTACTGCCGATAGTCCCCTCTTTGGCTTAACCGCAACGGATCTACAGGATCGCAATGCCCAAATTATTGTGACCTTCACCGGATTGGATGAAACCATTAGCCAGACGATTCATGCCCGGCACCATTATGGGGCCAGGCAGGTTCTCTGGAATATGAGGTTTGTGGACGTTTTGGAAGTCCTACCCAGCGGCGATCGGATGATTGACTATCGGGATTTTCACCAAGTGGAACCCTGTGAAGTACCGGCTAGGCTCAACTAAGGGGCACCGATCAGCGTAAGGACACCGTTACGGTTCGGACAAACCGGGGTGGGAACGATCGGAATCAGGAATGATCTGGGGCTGTTTTCCTTTCCAGGGTCTTATAGGCAAAGGAGCCCAAGACGAAGGCCATCAAAAATAAAAATGGATTCCCGGTTTTGAGAATCAACGAAACCCAACCCGGGCCAGGACAATACCCGGCAATGCCCCAACCAATGCCGAACAAAACAGCACCTGCAATGAGGGGCAGATCAATGTCACTGCTGCGGGGCAGATGAAACTTGGTTCCCAACAGCGGGCGAGAACGGGGCAAGATGAAGCGAAAACTGACGATCGTCACGCCAACGGCTCCCCCTAAAACAAAGAGTAATGTGGGATCCCATGCACCAAAAATATCCAGAAAGCCCAAGACCCGATCGGGGTTAATCATTTGGGAGAGGGCCAGACCAAAGCCAAAGAGCATCCCTGCCAACAAAATGCCGAGGGGTTCTTGCCAAGCCGGGCCATGATTGTGCTGTTCAGATTGCATCTTTAACCTCCAAAACTATGACGAATGACAAAGACGGTAACCATGGCGGTGCTTAAAAAGGTTAAGACAGCCACCAGCGATCGTCCCGAGAGGCGACCTAAACCACACACACCGTGACCGCTCGTACACCCATTGCCCATGCGAGTCCCAATACCCACCAGTACCCCGCCCAAGATCATCGAGACTGGAGCCAAGGTTTTAACGGGGGTAGGATCCAGGGCTAGGCTAGGGGCAACTCCATACTCGTAGAGCAGTCCCCCCAACAGCATTCCCCCTAAAAACCACCACCGCCACAGTTCCGATCGCTGAAAGGTTAAGGCCCCATTGATCATGCCGCTAATTCCCGCAACGCGACCGCTCAACGCAAGGAGTACCGTTGCACTGAGTCCAATTAAAATGCCTCCCATAAGGGCGGATTGCCAAGGCACGTTTGCCATATCAAGAGTCATCAGAAAAATGGGTAGAAACCCCGTCCTTTAGCGAAGCGGAGGACGGCTT
>JBMTZC010000379.1:0-4027 GCA_049455215.1 Prochlorotrichaceae cyanobacterium | reverse complement strand
CTCTACCTGGCCAGCTTAGTGGGCATTTATACCCTCTTTAGTTGGGGGCTAAACCTGCAATGGGGCTATGGTGGACTGCTTAACTTTGGTCATGCCGCTTTTATGATTGTGGGAGCCTACACGACGGTCTTACTCAATCTGCGGGGCGTTCCCCTTGTCCTGGCGGTCTTGGGGGGGATGGTCGCGGGAGCGATCGTGGGGGGACTGATGGGCATGGCCACCCTGCGCTTACGTCAAGATTATCTGGGCATTGTCACCATTGGCTTTGCCGAAGCCTTACGGATTATCGCCCTCAATGAAGCCTGGTTAACCCAAGGTAGCCAAGGTCTAGTGGGCTTCGATCGTCCCCTGCAAAGTATGGACTTTGAGCCGAATCTTCCCCTCCGTCTTGCCCTGATTATCCTCTGGACAACCCTGAGCGTTGGAGTCTTGCGGGGGGTAATCCGGTGGGGTAAAAGCTCCCCTGGGGGATCTAGACCTTGGCGATGGAGCATTGCGATCGGCCTGGGGGGACTCGGTCTGGGGCTTTACTGCGCCACTACCTATGCCCTGTACTACTACACCTGGGTTCCCGGATACCGCCGCTCAGGCTTGTTGCTGCTGCTCTGTCTCTGTCTTGCCGGCATTCACTGGGGGATGACAACCCTCCTCGAGTCTCCCTGGGGGCGCATTGTTAAAGGCATTCGGGAAGATGAGGAAGTGGTTACTGCGGTGGGTAAAAATGTCTTTCGCTACAAATTACAGGTGTTAATGCTGGGGGGAGCGATCGCTGCCTTGGCAGGAGCCTTTTATAGCTGGCACTTGGGCAGTGTTTTTCCCGATCACTTTAAGCCTCAACTCACCTTTGATGCCTGGACGATCGTCATCCTGGGGGGAGCAGGCCATCCCTTGGGACCGCTGTTGGGGGGCATTCTCTTTTGGGGTTATGAAAGTCTTAGTCGGTTTCTGTTTGCGGGTTGGGGCGATGCCCGCCTAGAAGCCCTGCGCCTATTAGGGGTAGGGGTGCTTCTCATTCTGCTGATGCGCTGGCGACCCCAGGGGATCCTCGGCACCGATGACGCGCCCTAATCCTTCAAGAAGCGAAGGAGCTTAAAACTTTACATAAATTAAGACTTATTCCTGAATCTTGCCAGACAATAGACACGGTATAGCTCAATACGAATCAGCCCAGGTTCGGTGGTTGCTTTCGCTGGAAAGGGCTTCAGCGGAGGATTATCTTGGTCTTTATCTTGTTTATGACCCGTTATGTCCGGCTCTTTGCTCACCCTTCCCTGTCAACGGATTTCGCCCAGTATCCTAGAGACCTTGGGGCAAGCTTGTACCGCCTTTAGCGATCGTTTGGGCACTGGAGAATTAATCACAGCGGATCGTTTTCCTGCTTACGATTCCATTGCCGAGGCTCGCCAGCGATTTTGGTTGCTTTGGCACGATCGCTTTCGTGCGCTAGTGATCGCGTCCCCCCAGGTCAATGCCTATGATCTGCAGATGAGCTTTGATCCCAAAGTCATTGGGGCTTGGATCCGACAATTACAAACTTGGTATCCCGATCATGAGCTTTGGCAGCATTGCCCCGATCTGCTGCTGGGCATGAAGCGCAGAGCCAAGAATGATGCTGAGTACCAAAGTGAGTTCACCTTGCTGTTGGTCAGCCATCTCGCCAACACAACTGTACCCTCCCCCCCACTGCCGGAAGATCAGGAACCTTCCCTCACTGAGATTAGCGCCCCAGAGCCCTGGTCTCCAGCAACTGAACCCCAAGACCTCAGTAGGCAAGAAGTGGCCCAATTTCCCGTGTGTCAACCCATTGCCCTCGCCTTGCAATGGCGGGTAGATCAGGATCGCCTGATTAGCCGGGTCTCGGCCCTGATTCGCCAGAGTTTAGATTTAGATGTCATCCTGCGCACCGCGATCGACGAAGTTCGTAAACTCCTTCGGGTGGAACGGGCGATCGTCTATCGCCTCAGTCCGTTGTTTGAAGCCACCTCGTTGCCGACGGATGAAGCGGTGTGTGTACTCACCCCCGATCAATTTCTTGCCTTTGAATCCATCAGTGACCCTGACCTCCCCCCCGTCATTGCCACGGATCACCCCCCTGATCTTATCCACCTTAAATCCGATTGGGAGTTGTATCACCAGGGTGTGGCGGTGGCCATACCGGATGTGCAACTGCACTACCACCAAAATCCAGACATTCTCCGCACCTTAGCTCAAATGCAGGTTAGGGCCCGACTGACCTTACCCATCCTGGTACAGGGAAACCTCTGGGGACTGATGACTCTACATCAGTGTTATGGCCCTCGCCCCTGGTTAGCCGATGAACAGGAAAGTTTGCAGCATATTGCTGAGCACTTGGCGATCGCAGTGTATCAAGCTGAGCTATATCAACAACTGCAACAACAGAAACAAACCCTAGAGCAACGGGTACAGGAATATACTCAGGAATTGCGAGATGCCCTCTTAGTGGCCCAATCGGCTAACCGTGCTAAAAGCGAATTTTTAGCCACCATGAGCCACGAGCTGCGGACCCCCTTAACCTGTGTGATTGGTATGTCCTCCACGCTGTTGCGCTGGGCCTTTGGTCCCCTGAGCGATCGTCAGCGTCAGTATTTACAAACCATTCACGATAGTGGCGAACAACTCCTGAATATCATTAACGACATTTTAGATTTATCTCAATTAGAGGCAGGAAAAGTCATCTTAGACTTCCGAACCTTTTCCCTCATCCAACTCACCCAAACCTGTCGGCAACTCTTTAGCAATAAAGCCCAGCAAAGTAACATAGACCTTAAAGTTGAGATCAAACTTAAACCCCATCAAGTGAATTTTCGGGCAGACTACAAACGTCTGCAACAGATTCTCTGCAATCTGCTCAGTAACGCCTTAAAATTTACCCCAGCCGGCGGAGAAGTGATTCTGCGGGTGTGGCGACAAGGGGAACAGGCGTTATTTTCGGTGGAAGACACCGGCATCGGGATTGCCCCTGGCGAGCAAGCGCTGCTGTTTCAAAACTTTCAACAATTAGATGCTTCCCATCGGCGGCAATATAGCGGTACGGGTTTAGGTTTAGCACTGACCAAGCAGTTTGTTGAGTTGCATGGGGGCAAAATCCAAGTGGACTCGGCCCTCGGTTGTGGTTCTAAGTTCACCGTGTATCTACCGGATGCCCCTGTCGCCAGCCCCCCCCTAGAGCCCTTGCCTGAAGACAAATCCTTTCATCAGCCCCCCAAAGGACAAGTCCTCTTACTGGAAAACGACGAAAGTACGGCCACCTTAATCTGCGAACTGTTGACGGTAGCGGGGTATCACGTAATCTGGTTGATGGACAGTGACACCGTGAAGGATCAATTGAATATTCTCGCTCCCTTCCTGGCGATCGTTAATCTGGAACTCTTGCCCCCCGATCACTCGCTCCTCATCCTCCTGCGAGATCAATATCAAACCCCTCCGATCAAATTCCTAGGACTGGTGCCAGAATCCCTTGATTTTGAGGCCTGTGAAGTCTCCCTAGATTTTTGTTTGAGTAAACCATTAGCTGCAGAACAGCTCATCGCAGTGATCAACGGGATCAACGGTCTGAGTAATACGGTCTAGGTCGATTGGGGGATACCGTTGAGGACTAAGCTGCTGAGGTAGTATAGACAAAGTGCTCTATTTTCAATTTTCAGGATTCTATGGTTCCATTGGCCAGTGACTTAGCCACGATCGATCGTCAACTCTCAAAGCGTTTCATTCACTTAGATCCCGCCGGATACTTTCTTATTTTTGTCGATCATGAAGCGGGGTTAATTGGTGTCAAACACTACACCAATGACATCAATGAAAAAGGGCTGGCCGTTGACCCTGCAACGGGAAAACCCTTTCCAGTTAAGGGTAAAGTCGATCGCCCCCATACCCAACTTTTTACCGGGCGTACCGCCAAGGAGGTGGGAATTGAACTGACGGAAAAAGCAGATCCCTGCCCCCTCAGCAAACTGGATCACGCGCTTTACCTCGGTCGAGAATTGGTGCGGGCGGAAATTGCCCTCGT
>JBMTZC010000378.1:0-4035 GCA_049455215.1 Prochlorotrichaceae cyanobacterium | reverse complement strand
GGGGGGGGGGGACAATTGAGGCTTAACCAGTAGCGATAGGGACTTTGAGCATCCCAAGCAAGGGATTCTCCAAGGTCAAGATGGCGCTGAGATTGACTGAGGGTATGGGCACTGGAATAGCCAATGGGCAGCAGTAGTTCTAAACTTTCCAGCCAGGGATGGGTAAATCCTCGCGCTTCTAAATCCTTGGTTTGGAGATTGGCAAAGTGGAGGAGGGCGCGGCTGTAGGCGTTGGGATTGCTAGTCTGGGCCGCCGCAAGGCGATCGCCGTAGTAACACCGCTGTCGGGCTAGGGGCAGTAGTAAAAAGCGGAGGATTTTAAATAAGCCATAACAGGCGGTAGAAGCCACCCCTAGCCCATAGGAAAGCCCTTGACAACCCCCGATTTGTAAATGTTGAACCGGGGTCTTGGCGGTGCGAGGTTGCGTGGAAATCAGACGATCGCCCCAGGTGGCTAAAAACCAGTAGAGCAGATAGGGGATTTGGCTCAGACCCACCAGCCACGGCAAGACCCAACTCGATCGCTCCTGGAGGTACCCCAATTCCAACCCATAGAGTCCAGCAATTTCTTCCCCAGACAGCTGATCGAGCACCCCTTGACTGACGAGGATCCGGTAGGGCCGCTGCAGCCAACCATACCCCAAACACAGAGGCACAGCAGAAGGGATCACCCCTAGGGTTGGCAGGGGCAATCGCTGGGAAGTCGTAAACGATCGGAGTACCTGAGCCGCTTCTGGACTAGCGGTTTCCAAGGTTTTAAGACTTAGAGGTTGAACCTGGCCGCGCCACTGCAAAAGACCATTCAGAATCCAGGGAAAGGTTACAAAGCTGACCAAGGAAAATCCCAGTAATCCCCCCGTGACGGAGGCGGGCCAGCTTGTCAAGGGCAGCCTTAAGCGCTCACACAGCCAGAGTCCAGCTTGTCCGAGTTGAACCCAGAAGACCCACCAGGCGACGATCGTCCAAATCTCTAACACCCTCAGGTTTAAAGAGCCGCACTTTTTCTGTAACGGATGGCGATTTTGGATGATGCCCCAGTACATCCCCACCCCACAGACCCAGACGATCGCGTTCAGGAACAGGATCGGTAAGGCGGGCAAGGGCAGGATCTTGAAAAAACGATCGCTCAGCCCGATCGTGAGGATCAGCAATCCCAGATGGGTATAGGGATGGAGTTTAAGGCTGCCTAACGGTTTCACGGCCATGGATACCTTAGTTGTATTCTGAAGCCACAATCATAGATCCAATCCCTAAATCCGTAAAAATTTCCAACAGCAAGGCATGGGCAACCCGACCATCAATAATGTGGGCCGCCTTCACCCCCTGCGCTAAGGATCGGATACAACAACTCACCTTGGGAATCATGCCACCGGAAACAATGCCGTTGCGAATCAGATCCCGGGCTCCCTGAATGTCCACCCGTTCAATTAAGGTGGACGTATCCTTGTAGTCTTCTAAAATGCCCGCTGTATCCGTTAATAAAATCAACTTTTCGGCTCCCAATGCTGCGGCAATTTCCCCAGCGGCGGTGTCGGCGTTGATGTTGTAGGCTTGGCCCTGTTCATCCGCCGCCACACTAGAGACCACGGGGATATAGCCAGATTCCACTAGCCCTTCTAAAACGGCGGTATTCACAGAACTCACTTCTCCCACAAACCCAATACCTTCTTGACTTTGGGGGCGGGCCATAATTAAATTTCCATCTTTGCCACACAGTCCTACGGCATTGCCCCCCGCTTGATTGATCCGGGCCACAATATCTTTATTAACGCGACCTCCTAAGACCATTTCCACCACATCCATCGTGGCGGCATCCGTTACCCGCAACCCATCCTTAAACTGGGGTTCAATCCCTAATTTTTCTAGCCAAACATTAATTTCCGGACCACCCCCATGCACCAAAATGGGACGAATGCCCACACAGGACATAAACACCACATCCCGAATGACGTTTTCCTTTAATTTTTCGTCCTTCATGGCCGCACCACCGTATTTCACCACCACGGTACGTCCGGTAAACCGCTGGATATAGGGAAGGGCCTCACTTAAAATTTTGACCCGATCGTTGCTGGCCTGTGTGCTAAACTGCATTGTTTTCCTCGTTTGGAGTAAAATTCAACCGCTAAACCTACCACAGCACTATAGCGATCGTTGTATCGGTTGTATCCTAATTCTGCAACAGGTTGTGCAATGGGGGATCAGCGAAACCGGATCAGGATCGGTCAGATGGTGAAGTTCTTGACGTTGCTGGCTTTTATGATGGTTCAGACCGTTCGGCAAGAGGCGCAATTAAAAAATAAGTTTGCATGATTCCTTTTCCCTTAATGCTGAGGGGCGATCGTGTTTCAAAGTGAAAGCTTGTTTTTAGTTTTTCATAGACTTCGTGGGAACAGTGAATTTTGCCCGGAAGGCTATTGCTCTCCAGACGACTCGCCACATTAACCGTATCGCCCCAGAGGTCGTAGGCAAACTTGTGATGACCAATCACACCCGCCACTAAGGGACCGACATGAATACCAATTCGCATTTGACAAGGAAAATTTATCTTAAGATTTTGTACTGAAGCCTGAATATCTAAAGCCAAATAAGCCATAGATTGCAGGGCTTTCGGTTGATTTTTAGGGACTCCACCCACCACCATATAAGCATCGCCAATCATTTTAATTTTTTCTAATTCATAACGATCAACGAGTTCATCTAAATTTGAGAAAATTATATTTAAAGCTGTCACTAACTCAGTTGGACTAATCTGACTGGCGGACTGGGTAAACCCTACAATATCAGCGAATAAGACAGCGGCAAAGTCAAAGTGATCGGCAATGGGAAACTCACCAGACTTGAGGCGATGGATAATAGACTCTGGTAAAATATTAGAGAGCAGTCGATCGATTTCATCTCGATCGTTTTGAATAGTCATGCTCTGTTTTTCAATAGTTTCATTGATTTGAGATAGAAATCCATAAGTCCGCAGAAACAGAACAGCAAAAGCCGTTAATGCGGTAAAAATCGGTAAAATTTCCATCACCGATCTCCCCCCAAACCAACACCCCAAACAGGTTACAATGATCGTCGTGACCACAGCGATCGTTTTGAAATACCGACCTTGGGCAACAAAAGCCGCAGCGATTGTGCCACTAATGCCAAAATACCACGCTGGAGAATCTGCACCTGAAATGATGCAAAGCAACATTAATAGTGGACAGGCAAGTAACCATACTAAATTCAGGTTTAAAGAGGGGGATTTTTGAATAATTTGGGTTAAAATAAGACCAAAACCTGATAAGGAAACGCAAATCAGTAGGCTTAACCAAGGATGAGAAGAAGCATAAACAATTTGAACGATAAATAGAAGTTCAACTGCCGGTAACGATCGAACTAAATATTGGAGAATTTCTAAATCAGAAACTTTAGAATACAAGCGCTTACCTTCAATCTATATCTTCAATCTATATTGCTGCCGTCTTACCTGATTTTACACGATCCTGTCAAGATTTGCAGGGGATCCCATAGAATAGTATACGAAGTGTGAGATGGTCTGCCAATGCTAGAAGGGGAATATAAGCCCTACACCAATAGGGATACTGCAGACTGTTGTTAGCCTCACCGATCGTTTCTCCCTGACTATTTGCTCCAGGTATCTCTGGACAGATTGCCCAGTACCCCCCTTCCATCACACATCATCTAATTCTATTTATCCCAGACCAAAATAGCGATCGTTTTGTCTCTTTTACCTCCCTCATGTCAATTTGAACGGCTATTTTCTCTTCAGGTTCGTTAACAAGACATTGAACACCTTTTCTAGCGACCTTATTTAGAAGATAACGATCCTAGTTTTCTTCCGGTTCCCCTCCTCGGAGGGGCTAGGGGTGGGTCAGATGTTGACCAGTAACTCTAGCCCGATCGTCTCAGGAATTAGTGTTTCCTGCCAGGCTAGACCCACCCCCTCCCGAGAGATCCCGAGAGGGGGAGTTCATTAGCGTCCCTAGTTCCGCAGTAGTTTGTGTTGGTTAGCTCTACGCCCATTGAGCGAGGAAG
>JBMTZC010000377.1:0-4046 GCA_049455215.1 Prochlorotrichaceae cyanobacterium | reverse complement strand
ACCAAGCGGTGAACTTATTAACCCCTCGCTTTTGGTTTCCAGAACTCGATTTAGGTTTAGGGGTTTGGGATGGCGTTTATGAAAGATGGTCTGGGCTATGGCTACGCTGGTACGATCGGAATGGCTGGATTCCCACGCCAGAGGAACGGGCTGAAGCCGCAAATCAACGGGCCGAAGAGGAACGACAACGGGCTGAGGCTGCTAACCAACGAGCAGATCAGGAACGAGAGGAGAAAGAGCGACTGGCCGCTTACCTGCGTTCCTTGGGACTCGATCCCGATCGCTTACCCCCCCCATAGGTTTGACAGAACCGTTTCAAGTCATCGCTTCGCTGCAAAGTGAGCTAAGGGGGCGGTAGTTCCAGGGGCAGTGGTCCCCAAAACCCTTTACGAAAATCATTCAGAAGTTTCTGGGCCACCCGCTCCCGATCGTTTTGAAATTTTTGTGTTGCTAACTCATGGAGATAGGTTTCCCCACTTCCCAAAGACAAAGGGAGCCCATAACGATCGCTAATGCCCTGGGTCGAAACTAGATGACTCTTAGCTTCTAAGGCTTTGAGGTGATCCAGCAAAGCTGCGGCCACTCGTTGGGTATCGTAGGCGGCTTCACCAATGTCATCACAAAAGGCAAGTTTCAAAGCAGCGTTTTGATCTGTCAGCTTAGAAGGCAGTACTCCCGGGGCATCTAATAAATCGAGGCTGGCCCCAATCCTCACCCAACGCAGTTGGCGCGTCACCCCTGGACGGCGGGCACTTTCCACCACCCGTCGTTTTAAGAGGCGATTGATTAAGGCTGATTTACCCACATTGGGAAACCCAATCACCACCACTCGCACCGCTCTGGGTTGCATTCCTCGCTGTTGGCGGCGATCGTTCATGGCGGATCCGGCGGCTTGGGCTGCCCGCGCAACAAGCTGAACCCCCTTTCCCTGTTGGGCATCGGTGAACAGCGCAACATCCCCCTGGGCTTCAAACCAATTCAGCCAAGCAGTTTGAGCAGCGGGTGGAATCATATCCATCCGATTGAGAACTAACACCCTTTCCTTGGAACCCAGCCAACGATCGATTTGGGGATGTCGGGTTGCCAAGGGAATACGAGCATCCCGAACCTCCAAAACCGCATCCACCCGATTTAATTGTTCTAGTAATTGGCGCTCGGCTTTGGCAATATGACCGGGATACCACTGAATTTCAGGTGTAGACATAACAATTCCTAGGTAAGCTAAGGGCTATCCTCTCGGCCCGTCCGATGCCTTCACCCCAAGAATCTCCGTCCTCAACTTCATCTAAGTGGAAATCCACCGTTTTTAATCCCCCTAAACTTTCCGCAACGGGTGACGTTCCGAAATCCGATTAATCCGATGAGCTGGGAAGAGAAGCCATTAGGGACTCTAAACCTAGGCTTTGAGTCAGCAACGCTTCTAAAGCATCTCGTCCTTGGAAGCCTTCGACCCGTTGATTGACAGTGCCGTGATCAAAAATTAAGAGCGTTGGCAGCGTTGTTAAACGATAGGTATTTGATAGTCGAAAGTTTTGATCTGCATTGATGGTGACACACTTCACCCGATCCTGCGCTATAGACTGCAGGCGCACTAGAATAGGATCTACCCAGCGACATACCCCACACCAAGGAGCCCAAAAGTTGACGACGACCAATTGGGGGGCTGCCAAAACTTCTTGCTCAAAAGTCTCTTCGGTAACCGCTAAAAGCATTTTTATGAAAAATTTATAAAAACAGTATGGGGATCATGCTATCAGATTATGGCAAGCCCCAACTATACATGGGCTACAGAATCAGAGAAATTTCCTCCAGTCTTGTCACGGTCTACGAGGCATTTGTTTGCAAAGGGATCTGTTGCCGCCGCCACACTCGGACCCGTTACCACTTCACTCCAGACCCCTTTCGGGATCGACATGGGCTGCGTCCGTCCTGGTTTTACATCTAGGGGCTGAAACAAGCATAGATTTTATCGCTAGCTGATGACAGCCCCTAGGGCGCAATTATCCGAGGTTCCCTAATGGAGAACACCCTATTGAGGTAAAACCTCACTGAGAATTCGCTGTACTTTCTCTGTGCTCATACGAGGTCCTAGATCCATCACCAATTCCGCTGAAGCCCGTGATCCTAAAGCGCCTCCTTCCGCTAGGGAGAACCCGTGGGTGATGCCGTAGAGCACTCCCCCAGCGTACATATCCCCAGCCCCAACGGTATCGATCGCTTTGACGGGGGTTGGAGCAATTTCTGTGACTTGACTACCATCGTAGACAACGGATCCTTTAGAACCCCGCGTCACGGCAAAAGTGGTAGATAAGGTTTTCAGATAAGCGATCGCCTCTTCAAAAGACTCCGTTTCCGCTAACCCTAAAGCTTCATATTCATTGGCAAAAATTAGATCAATCCCTTCCCCAATAATTTCTAGCAATTGAGGCTTGAAAAAACGCACCATATTGGGATCCGATAAGGAGAGGGACACCTTTTGCCCTGCGGCTTTAGCCAGATCTCGGGCTTTCACAGCGGCTTGCTGTCCCGTGGGAGAACTGACGAGGTAGCCTTCAATGTAAGTGTAGGTAGCTTGAGCGATCGCCTCGGCATCCAATTCGTCAGTGGAGAAGGTTGCGGTAGCGCCCAAAAAAGTATTCATGGTGCGATCGGCATCGGGGGTCACAAAGACTAAACACTTCCCCGTAATGCCTTCCCGTCGCGCCAGAGGATGGGGATTTGTTGCCACTCCGCAGGCTTGCAAATCATTGAGATAAAACTGTCCTGTTTCATCGGGCCCCACTTTACAGGAATAGAATGCCTTGCCCCCAAATTGACTAATGGCAATCATGGTATTGGCGGCGGAACCGCCACAACTGCGCTTACGATGGTTGCCTTGAAGTTTCTCGACTAATAGGTATTGTTGTTCTTCATCAATTAAGGTCATCACTCCTTTTTCAACCCCAATCTGCTCAAGAACCTCGGCAGAAATCTCAAATTCAATGTCTACGAGAGCATTGCCGAGACCATATACGTCGTACATATTCGATTGACTCATGTTTGCGATGGAGTAACTTCACAGTAGTAAGGGTACACGACTTGGGGAGGAACCGATCGTTCTTTGAGAAAGACTCATTCCTGATTTGGTGTGCTGGCATTCCTGATACGCGAAGATACTTCCTGCACAACTTCCCAGATTGCAGGCTTTTGGCAGGCAATCACCTCTTTGGGTAAGTGCTTGTGATGGGGAAAGCTGGGCAAGTTTGGAAAATGAGGAGTACTATCATAACGAAAGATAAGTTTGTTTTGATCGTCTTGATAGTGATAACGATAATCTAGCCACATTAAACTATTATTTTCTATGACGATCGCTTCACTGATTTCCAGTAAATTCCCTGTTGAAAACCGAACCCGAATTTTGAGATTTAGACGAATAGGCGTTAAAATTTCTTCTTGATAGCGTTCGACATAGGCATCTCGCAAGGACTCGATCGCATTTTCAACTAAATCTAAATAAGTAGCAAGCAGGTTATGCAACATTTTGCAGGCGTTTTTCTAGTTCTTGCCGTATGCCAAAATAATGGCGATAATCATTCGCCCACTCTACAAAAATCTCATCATCATCAAGTTTACCCCTAGTATAGCGATCGAAGAAATCTTCGGAATCCATTTGATACTGGCTTTCATATAAACTAAGCCTTTTCGCTAATACAATTAAGGCATCTAACGGTGAAGTGTAGAGAATTTGTTGTTTTTGCATATTATCCTCCTAAAGTTATTGCAATGCGAAAGCTTTTTTCCAAGAAAAGGCAGGAATGGAAGAGATTTTAGGGTTGTCCTGTCCCCGGTTTTGCAAGTGTTCCGCTTCCCGCTGAAATAATTCCACTGCTTTGCTGCCGGGCGGACACTTCAGGTTATCTGCTTCTGCCGCGAGGCAGGTTCGTCCAACCCCACCCTGTCCCAAACTTGCAAGGGGTTAAAACGGCTAGGAAGCAACAGTTCCTGGCACGCCGCGAAGGATTCACCGCATTATATCAAAAGAGATTGAATCGCTTAGGCGGACTTTA
>JBMTZC010000376.1:0-4055 GCA_049455215.1 Prochlorotrichaceae cyanobacterium | reverse complement strand
GAGTCTGACGCTAGATCTGAGCGTGTCCCGGAAGTCTACAGGGCGGATGTGGTGATCGTGGGAGGCGGGATTGTGGGAGCCACCTTAGCCTGTTGTTTAGCGGATCAAAACCTCCGGGTGGTGGTGGTGGATACCGTTCCCCAGAGCGTTGGTCTCAAAAATCAGCGGGCCTATGCCTTAACCTTGTTGACGATCGACATCTTTCGGGAACTCGGGATCTGGTCTCAAATTGCCCCCAAGGTGACCGGATTTACTCAGATTTGTTTATCGGACGCGGAATATCACACCGTGGTGAAGTTCACGCCCAAGGATATTGGCCGATCGGAACTGGGCTATGTGGCGGAACATCGCGTCATTTTAGAGGGGTTATACGATCGCTTAGGGCAGGCCACGAATATCACCTGGATTGCCCCGGCCACCGTGAACCACCTGGAACCCCTGGACTCCCGTGGGCAAGCAGTGAATCTCACCCTGGCGAACCATCAATCCCTACGGCTAGAAGCCCCCTTAGTGGTGGGGGCCGACGGTGCCAACTCCCGCCTCCGTCAAACCGCCAACATTGGCACCTGGGGCTGGAAGTATTGGCAGTCCTGCATTGGCTTTACCGTCCAATGCGATCGTCCCCATCAACACATTGCCTATGAAAAATTTTGGAAGAGCGGCCCCTTTGCCATACTGCCCTTAACGGATCACCGTTGCCAAATTGTCTGGACTGCCCCCCACGCCGAAGCCGCCGCCCTCGCAGAACTGGGGGAAGCGGAATTTTTAGCCCTCTTGGCCCAGCGCTATGGAGTGCAGCCCCAGGAACTCCACTTAGAAACCCCGCGCCAAGTCTTTCCGGTGCGCTTAATGCAAGGACAAACCTATATTGCTGAACGCCTAGCCCTGATTGGAGACGCGGCCCACTGTTGCCATCCGGTGGGGGGGCAGGGGATGAACCTCGGTATCCGGGATGCGGCGGCCCTTGCGGAAAACATTCTGGCTGCACAGCAACGGGGAGAAGACTGGGGATCTCGCGGAGTCCTTCAACAGTACGATCGCTGGCGACGTTGGGAAAATTGGGTCATATTAGCCTTCACCGACTTACTCGATCGCACCTTTTCCACAAGCTTCTGGCCCGTTGTTTTTCTCCGTCATTTAGGCCTGTGGGGACTGCAACGCCTGCCTCTGTTGCGCTGGATGACCCTCCATGTGATGACGGGACAATTTGGTCGGAAACCGCTGCTGGGTCAGACTCAACATCGCCCGAAATAGAGGTGATAGAGGCTCTTGAGACTGTGATGGGCAGGGGTTCGCTCTCCGGTCAGGGTCTTGGGTGTGGAAAGCCACGGTGAGGACGATCGTACTGACTTAGAAACTTGAGTGGGGTTGTTTTAAGAACTCAATTTCTTCGGCGGTAGACTCACGCCCTAAGATAGGATTGCGGTGGGGGTATCGACCAAACCGATCGATGATTGCTTTATGCTGATGTTCAAAGTCCAAAAAAGAATTGGGCACCCCCAAAGACTCATAGAGTTTGACTGCTTCAATATGGATGAGTTGGGATTCACTGTGCATAAATGGCAGATAGAGAAAGCCACGTTCTGTTTCAAATAATTCAGCATCAAATCCCTTCGATATTGCCACCTGAGCTAGCCCCAAAGCTAAGGGATCACAGGCGAAAGATTCAGGCTTTTCACGATAAATATTGCGTGAGAACTGATCGAGAATGATGATTTCCGCCAGGCTGCCTAATGCCGTTTGGCGCCACGTAAAAAGTTCACCTGCTTTGGCTTGCTGATGTAAGGATCCAAATCGGCTTTGGATCAAAGCGTCAAATTCACGGTCTTTTTGCCACCATTGCTTTGGTTCAAGTTCGGAGAACCAAAAGTCTATGATTTCTTTATACATACTGATTTTCCTTGGCTTTCCACTGAAACCGAAAAGGGTGAACCTGCCGCAAAACCTCAAGGAGCGTTCCCATTGCCCTAGGGATTCACCATAATTCCCGCCAAATCCCTTCCTGTACTTTACTGGGTTTTGCATAAACGACTCAAACTCAGGATGGGACGTTGCTGCCCGTAGACCTTAAGTTAGACGTTCCCGCCTGGAGCGAAAATGAGGCTGGAAGGGGGTCACAGAGATCAAGATAGTGGTCAATCCGGTCAATCCTGATGGGGCTATACTGGACGGAGACAAGCCAGATTTACCTTATGTTCCAGCGCCTCTTGCGTTTTCCCTACTTCGCCTTGTTGCTGATGCTGTTGACCTATGCCCTCTTTGGTTGGCAATGGTTTGAGCGGGGACAAGCCTGGAATCATGCGTGGCCGGTCTCCCATTTCCCCGCCATTTTTTGGGGGGTGATTATCCTGGCGAATCTGTTTGTGATTGGCACCATGACTGCGCCCTTGGCCGCGGTGCGACTGTGGTTTTTAAGGTTGTTTCAGTCCGATACCCGCTCCTTTTTGCTGGCCATTGGGTTTAGCTTTATCGGTGTGGTGTTGGTGGTGTATCTGAGCCTGACGTTGGAGTGGATGATCCTGGGGGTGGCGTTGATGTTAGCCCGTTTGGAGCTGCAGGATCATCAGTTTAACGAATGGATTGCCTTTTGGATGCTGACGATCGTGGCTTTGGTGGGCTTGGCCCTGGGGAGCATTTGCCATTACTACGTGCCCGATTTTGCAGAATTGATTTCTCAGTGGCCACGCTTACGGTAAGGACTGGTTAAAATTGCTATAAATTATGAAGCCATTCCGGCTTGCCGTTTAAGCTGGAACAATTGCAGACGGGGATGGGGTGCGGAGTTCCCCCTAGCCTCGCCTGAAGTTGATACCCGAAATTCCACGATCAGGATCGAATCAGCACGCCATGAAGCAATCCCATCTTTCTTACCTCGGCATCGGGGTTATTTGTGCTTTAGCTAGTTTTCTGTGGTATTTCGATCGCTTTCCTCGGCGTTTTTTGGGCCAGGCTGAGGATACCACGAGTCAAACCAGTACAGAAATTCAGGTCATTCCCTCCGTGCCCCCCACGCCGCCGCCCCTACAGCCCGACCCCCAACTCCAGACGATCGTGGATGCTCAACTGGCGGACTTAAAGGCCGCAGGCTTTGATCCGGCGCAACAGGGGATCTGGATTGAATCGAACCGGGGAACCTTTGCGGAGTTTCAGGGCAATACCCCCCTGGCCGTAGCGTCCCTGACTAAATTAGCCACCACCTTAGCCGCTCTGCAAACCTGGCCAACGGACTACCAGTTTTATACGCGGATTTTAACCCAGGGGACGATCGCCAATGGCACCTTGACGGGGGACTTAATTATTCAAGGCGGGGCGGATCCCTTCTATGTGTGGGAGTCAGCTATTTTGCTGGGCAATCGCCTAAACCAACTGGGCATTCAAACCGTGACGGGAAACTTGATCGTTGAAGGGCTCTTTGTGATGAACTTTGAGCGGGATCCAGCGATCGCTGGGGAACTCTTCCGTCAAGCCCTCAATGCGGATTTCTGGCCCAATGAAGCCCTGCTGCAATACGAAGATAATTTACCTGCGGATACCCCTCAACCCCGAATTACGATCGCGGGAGAAACGATCATCCGCTCTGCCCCCACCGTTCCAACCGGCTTAACGACGCTAGTGGAGCAACCATCTTTACCCTTAGTGCAGTTGCTGAAGCAGATGAATAACTATAGCAACAACATTATGGCCCAGCTTTTTGCGGATCTGATGGGGGGAGCCCCCACCTTACAGGAAACGGTCGTACAAGTGGCTCAAGTGCCTAGCCAAGAAGTGGCCTTTACCAATGGTTCAGGCTTAGGGCACGAAAATCAGATCTCTGCCCAGGGCTCCTGTAAAGTCATTAAAGCGATCGAGGAAAAGCTGGAGCCTCAAGGATTCAGCGTGTCTGACATTATGCCCATTTCCCAACGGGATCCCGGTACCCTTTCCCATCGCAATCTACCGCCAGGGTTAACGGCAAAAACAGGCACCCTGTGGGATGTGAGTACTTTGGCGGGGGTTTTAAGTGCAACGGATCAACCCGTAAAACAACTGGATCAAGGGAACTCCCTCTGTTTTGC
>JBMTZC010000375.1:0-4059 GCA_049455215.1 Prochlorotrichaceae cyanobacterium | reverse complement strand
CCCCCCCCCCCCCCCCCCCCCACTCTTCCGCCTTAATAAGTACTCAGGGCACCCGTCCCAGTTTTACAGTTCAGGGCTAAAACAATTAGAAAATAAGCATTGCATCGCCCATTGATGACAGCCTGAAAAGCCGAATTCAGAAAAATCACCTCAAGATCTGGCTCAAAACGTTAATCTCTATGTATCTTAAAACCGAACGCATATTTGGGGTATGGTTATGCTGCAATACTGGAAATCGGCTTTTACGGGATCAATAGCGATCGGGTTCCTGGGGGGAGTAGTCGGACTGGCAGGATTTGAACTCAGTTCACCCGCCTCAGTGCAAGCCTATGAAGCGCGGTTGAATGTCGCCCTCGATCGAGAGCCGGATGAAACCTTTCAGACGATGTTAAAGCGGGCGGAAGTAGTGGCACGGGCAGCGGTACAACGGGCCTTCGATACGGATATTTTGGCCACCGATGTTTCTGTTTTTATCAATGGGCGGAACAGTGGCTTAGAAGCCCCCTTGCTCTCTGTCCAAATTAGTCGTTTCCAGTGGCAAAGTTTTCCCGATACGCGACGCTGGGCCACCTACTATCCCGCCACCCAAAGTTTGCTACGCCTCGATCCCTTACCCATTACCCCTAGCGCTGCCCCAGCCATTGTCCCCGGTTCTACCTTAGCGCCCGGAAATACCCTGCCTGGCGCAACGGGAACCCCTACAGCAAACCCTTCTGGCCAAACCGTACCCGTGGGTATCTCACCTCAGGGCACCGAGGAGACTCAGTTGATTGTGCCGGAAACCATTCGCCCCATTGATATCCCCACGCGGATGCCTTCAACGGTGCCCGATGAACTGCTGCTGGAAGATCCCTAATGACTGATCCTCGCCACATTTTGACCGGGCTGCGGGCCGATGCTTTTCGCCATCCCCTTGATCGGGTGGCAACGGAAGCCCTGCGCCAATTGTTTGGTCTAGATTTACTCATTCGTCAGGGGTTAGCACCGACGATCGAGCAAGTGTTGTACCTAGACAATATTGCCTCCAGTATTCGGGTGAGTCACCACCAACTCCCGAACCTCCAGCGATCGTTAGAGGAGGCTTGCACCATTCTAGATTTAGACGTTCCCCAACTCTATGTGCGGCAAAACCCCATCCCCAATGCCTATACCTTTGCCATGCGGGGCAAGCAGCCTTTTATTGTGGTCCATAGTGCGTTGCTGGATCTGTTAACGGACGCAGAGATTCAAGCTGTGCTGGCCCATGAACTGGGACACCTCAAATGTGATCACGGGGTTTATTTAACCCTTGCCAACCTGCTGATTTTAGCTGCAGGACAGTTGCCGGCCTGGGGAGGGTGGATTGCGGAAGGGTTACGGGAGCGTCTTTTGGAATGGGTGCGTTGTGCCGAATTTACCTGCGATCGGGCAGCCTTACTCGTTGCTCAGGATGCGGAGGTTGTGGCATCGGTCTTAATGAAACTGGCGGGGGGCAGTCCCAAACTTGCCGCACAGTTAAACCTGTCCGCTTTTTTAGAGCAGGCCCAGGACTACGATCGTGCCAGTGAGGATGATCTGGGACAACTGATACGAGTGTTACAAACCGCTCCCCTCACCCATCCTTTGCCCATTCTGCGGGCCAGAGAGATCGATCGCTGGGCCAAAAGTTCTCAGTATCATTCCCTTTTATTTTCTGAGGAAAGCCGCTATACTGAAAACCTTACTGATTTAGATTCCGTGGGCAGATGGCGGAATTGGTAGACGCACCGCACTCAAAATGCGGCGACTTCGGTCTTGGGAGTTCGAGTCTCCCTCTGCCCATTTATTTTTATTGACAGCGATTTACAACGATCCTAGCTTCACAGATCATCAGCCCAGTTGGGTCAATGAGATACCCTGTACCAGTCCATCAGCGCCTATGAGAATATTGCATAACGATCGCGCCCTTGAGTCTTCGCCTGGTAGAGGGCCGCATCGGCTTGTTTAATAAGGATTTCAGACCATGTTTCAACGACGAGAGGAGAGGGACACAGTTTAATTACGCTGATGCCCATACTCACCGTAACCACTGCATTAACATCGGAATCCTCATGGGGAATTTTAAGTTGCCGGACAGTCTGTTGAATTTGCTCTGCGACTACGATCGCTCCAGCTAAGTCTGATTCCGGCAAAATAATGACAAATTCTTCGCCGCCATAACGGGCAAGCAGATCCGTAGAGCGTTTGACCACCTGCTTCAGAGCCTGAGCAACCTGGATGAGACAGTAATCCCCTTGAAGATGACCATAGCGATCGTTATAGCGCTTGAAAAAATCAACATCTAGCATTAAAAGGGCAATACGCTGTTGGGATCTTTTCAGGCGATTAATTTCGTGATTTAGGACGCGATTAAACTCTCCCCGATTGGCAACTTTTGTTAAGGCATCAGTTCGGGATAAGCGCAGCAGTTGAGTATTCGCTTTTTCTAAATCCTGAGTCCGTTCCTTCACCTTTTCTATCAGTTCACTTTCGTTTTTCGCTAAAAGATCAAATGCTGTTTTGAGCCGTTTTGCCATCTTTTCAAAACCTTGATTGAGGTGCTGAATTTCTAAAATGATCGTAGGCGGCAAGGTTAGATCAAATTGATCGCGATCGATGGCATTTGTTGCTGCCTTCAGAGTCAGAATGGGACGAGCAATCCAATTGGCCGTGAGGATACCCAGTCCCATGCTGCCCACTAAAGCTAACCCACAGAGCAAAACAGTACGTTGCCGGTTTTGAAAAATCGCCCCCATAAAGTCCTGCTCTGGTACCGTTAATACCAGTAACCAATCGATACCATAGGCATCCTGAAAGGAATAAACCTTGAAAAAATAACGCTGGGCCAAACGATCGCTACCCTTAGCCCGAAAAGTACCTGGATAGGTGAGAGTCAGGTTTTGGGTATCCATAACAATCTGAGCGGTCGTGCGGGTTAGCCAGTCCCGACTCTGGGTTGCGGCAAGGCGCACCAGGGTGTGACCGGCAATATTCTTGACAAAGGTCTTTTCCTGGGTGGAAGTCGCCACCAAATCGCCCGATCGCTCCATCAAAAAGACCTGCCCCTGAGGAGAAAAGTCCAACTCACTTAAAAACAAGCTGATATCCGACAGAAACAGTCCCGCCCCCATGGCCCCAATAACCTTCTGCCCCTCGTAAAGCGGAGAGACTAGGCGAATTGAGGCCTGAGGCAGCCCCTGAAAGGCATAAACCGGAGTCCAGTGCAAAGAACCGGGAGGTTGCTGTATCCCCTGTTTATACCAGTCTCGAGCGTGGGTGTCCCAGTCGGATTGGGTGTGAACAATCCGTTGCGGTTTTCCCTGATCATCCGTGAGATAATACAGACGCTTCCCCTCTTCCCGATGGACAGTAATAATAGAATCAACAGGACTAATTAAGCCCTGTTGATCCCGTCCTACCGCCACATACCCGTCATCAGCAGAGGCAAAGGTTAAGTCTGTCAGGCTATCAAAAGTAAAAATATTTTGCCAGAATAACCGCTCCATCGCAGCTTGATTCTGAGGATTAACCAGTCCCCCCTCCAGGGACAATCGATTCGTTGTCAGCACCGCTTGAGGGGTTTGTAAAAAGTCCTTCAGATTTATTTCAATCCGTTCAGCGGTTTGATTCATTAACTGTTCAACTAGATAGCTGACGGACTCATTACCACTTCTATCGGACAAATACCCTACCAGACCCACAATGCTGGTGATCTCTAGCAAAAAAGGAACAACCAGTATAATTCGTAGCGGACAATACTGTAGTAATTTAAGTAAATACTGACCGAAGTTCCTTTCAAATGTAAATAACATCGGCCCTTTTGCTCCCTAATATTTCAGCAATGCACTAAGTGGCTTTCCTGGGTGTAAACGTACCACCAAGGAACCGATCGCCTCCAACCTTATTGCTGCTAGGAATGCCAGCGGGTAGAGAAAAAGCGCAACAGTTTTGGATAGAACTTGTTGCGAAAGTTCGTCTCGGCATAACCTACAAATTGATTGATCGCTATGCAATATTTGATGCTACCAGCTTAAGGCGGAAGAGGGGGGGGGGGGGGGGGGG
>JBMTZC010000374.1:0-4072 GCA_049455215.1 Prochlorotrichaceae cyanobacterium | reverse complement strand
CCCCCCCCCCCCCCCCCCCCCTCTTCCGCCTTAAGTTGATACCCAAAAATTTAAAGTATCAGTAAATCCGATCCTACTTCACCGGCAGCGCACTAGGCTGCACCTCAAGCTGATAGGAATATTGCGCTCCGGGCACACTAGAACCCACCCAAATTTTATACACTCCAGCAGCCCAATTTTCGCGACTGACTCCGGCATCCGGATTGACCGCACTCAGATCGTCACCACAATCTAAACTATTATTCCCTTGAATTAACAACGTCGTATCCTGACGGTTACTATCCACCCAGATACTCAACTCCTCTACCGGTTGAGAAAGTTCCAAAATATGATTGGGTAAACTATCGTAGCTATAGCCAGAGCATAGATTACCTTGATCATCGTACTGAGCTAGGGACATTAAAGAAAAACTACCGCCGGTTTCACCATTGACAATGTTAATCTCATCCTCCGCCAAGGGTTCCAAGGCTAACTTCGCAAAGTGAGACTCTGCTTCTCCTGCAACGACAGGCATGAGGGAGGTGCCCAGGAGAAGCGTGCAGACAAAGGTCAGATTTTTTAACATGGGATACCTCCTATCATCACAGGGTCACAGCACTTCGGGTTTGCAAGAGTACGGGTGGCTGAAAACCCCATCCAATCTATTTACCGATGACGATCGCTGTGCAGAGAAAGTTTCCCTCCCCACCGCTCCGATGGCGGCGCTGCAACAGCGGTTACATTAGATACCTGAATACAGGCTTAACCATGATAAAATCTTAAAAAGTTATAAAATGAAACTTTTCTTAATAAACTGATACTTCATATTGTCTTATGCCTCCTTTTGATCTGTTCCAAGAGATTCTGCCCTTTTCTCTCCACTTGGATGCCACAGCGATCGCGGGTACCGCACTGTGGTCCTTGGCCCTCTATCTAGGTTTTTCACCCGCAACCGAGTGGGTTACCGAACAGTTAGGACGCTGGTTAAACTTTGCAGAGCGATCGCTCTACTTTTCAGAAGAAGATTTTGAAGAAACGCGCCCTGTGCGGGAATCCGTTAACGCTCTCTATGCCTCTGCCTTAAGCATTATTCCTTTTCTGGCTCTAGGGGTAGGTTTTAACTATGGTGTTGAGATTGGTCTAGGGCGGAGTTGGGCCATCAGCATGGGGATTCTCGCCTGCATTAGTTGCGCCGTTTATGAATTGGGAAGACGGGACGGCCAAACCCGCTCCTAACGGGATCCCTTTGACAACCCCCGATGAGAAAATCCAGCACTGCAGGATAATCTGTACCGGGCGATTAGCCACCTCAAAACTCAAACCTGAAAACTCAAATGTCCTCCACCGTCAGTATTGTTCTGGGTACCCGACCTGAAGCCATTAAGCTTGCCCCGGTCATTCAACGTTTTCGCCAGTGTCCTCATCTCAACACCCAGGTTATTTTGACGGGGCAACACCGGGAAATGGTGGAGCAAGTGATGAATTGGTTTGGGCTAAAGGCTGATTTTGACCTGGCCATTATGCAAGCCCAACAGACCTTGACGGACATTACCTGTCGTAGCCTGCAGGGGTTACAAGCCTTATTTAAGGAACACGCTCCCCAGTTTGTCATCGTCCAAGGAGATACCACCACCGCCTTTGCCGCTGGGCTCGCCGCCTTCTATAACAAAATCCCCGTCGGCCATGTAGAAGCGGGCTTACGCACCGACGACTTATTTAATCCCTACCCCGAAGAAGCCAATCGTCGCCTCATTTCCCAAATTGCTCAGGTACACTTTGCCCCTACGGGACAATCCGTCGAAAATCTCAAACGATCGGGAATTCGTCAGGGCATTCACCAAACCGGCAATACCGTTATTGATGCCTTACTCTCCGTTGCCAACCACAACCCCGATTGCCCCATCCCAGGCTTAACGTGGTCAGACTATCGTGTGATCCTAGCCACGGTTCATCGTCGTGAAAACTGGGGAGCCCCTCTTCAGGATATTGCTGCAAGTTTTCTTGATATTTTAGAACAGTGCCCCGATGTGGCTCTGCTCTTGCCCTTACACCGCAACCCGATCGTGCGGGAGCCCCTGCAGGCCGCCTTAGGCAATCATCCCCGTGCCTTTTTAACGGATCCCTTAGACTATCCGAATTTAGTGGCGGCGATTCAACGTTGTACCCTGCTCCTCACCGACTCCGGAGGCTTACAGGAAGAAGCCCCCAGCTTAGGGAAGCCCGTTTTAGTCTTACGGGAAACAACGGAACGCCCCGAAGCCGTCGAGGCTGGCACCGCTCAATTAGTCGGCACCGATCGCGCCCAAATAGTTTCCTCAACCCTTGCCCTGTTGAATACCCCTTCCCTTTTCGATCGCATGGCTACCGCCATTAATCCCTTTGGAGATGGCCAGGCCAGCGATCGTATTCTTGGAATCGTTTTGGACTACCTCAAGACCTCACAGACTCACGCATGAAAAGCGATCGTAAAAATTTTAGCAAGTGAGCTTGACAAACTTTTCACCCCTTCGCTACTATAAGTAGGCTTTCGTCAAAAGCGCCTAGCCCCCATCGTCTAGAGGCCTAGGACACCTCCCTTTCACGGAGGCGACGGGGATTCGAATTCCCCTGGGGGTATGTATAAAGTATATTAACTTACCAACTAGTAGCTGTTGTGAGCTAGTGGTTAATTATCTACGTCATTATTGCGTTAGTCCTAGTGGTCAAACTAAAATGGCTGTGGCAACTGTTGATGCGGTAAGGGTTTTAAACTTCGCCCGATCGCTAGATTCTAGATCAGCTTAAAATCGTAAAACGGTTGCGTCCATTTTTTTTGCTTTCATACATTAATTGATCTGCTCGGGAAATAATTGTGCTACGGGTATCCTCCATATTAACGATCGTTCCTCCAATCGATACCGTTACCTGCAGAATTGTGCCATCCAGATTAATCCAGCTTTTTTCAATCAAGCAACGAATACGCTCCGCAGCTTGTTTCAAAATAAAATCATCAACATTGGGCAGGACGATCGCTAATTCTTCACCCCCCCACCGCGTCACAACATCTATTCCCCGTACTGCATTTGTGGTTGTTTGAGCCACCATGGACAACACACGATCGCCAATGGAATGACCATAGAGATCATTAAACTGTTTGAAGCGATCGATATCCAGAAACAAAACTCCAAAAGGAATTTGATAGAGATGATATTCATGCAAGCGTCGTTCCAGATAAAAATTGCAAAGTTTCCGGTTTCCAATACCCGTTAGGGAGTCAGTATAAACTTCTTTTTCTAGTGCTTCCAACTTAGCTAAGGTATTGAGCCGTTCGGAATTATCAGAAAAAATCTCAACTGCACCAATAATTTTTCCCGCATCATCTGCCATGGGTGAAACACGCACTAATACCGGCACTCGGTGCCCATCTTTATGATGAAAGAAAACCTCTGCCTCACGCGCCTTACCATCCCTGAGGGTTTGAGCTAAAGGACAGCCCTTGAGGCAAAGATCATTCCCTTGCATATCAATGTGTCGCAAAATATTATCCCCACAGCAACGACCAATTACATCCCTCTTCGAGTATCCCGTAATCTTTTCCGCACCGCGATTCCAGACTGTGATCTTACGATGTACGTCAACGTAATAAATTCCCTCGTACAAGTTTTCAATTAGTTGATAATAGAATGTATCATTTGTCATAGATTCCTCTCGAAATTACTCCCCACGATTCTAGTCTCGGCGACAGTCTACTGCTGGTGCAGAAGACTGCTGCGGACAACCAAACAAAGCAAATTTTACAGCAACCCTCAGTGAGTTTCGTAGTGGGTCATTTCTGGATTTTTAGAAGAGCAAGACACTATGGTCTCCATCAGGTTACGAGCAGTCATCCGTTAGCGGTGAAAATTTATACTGTGATTGTTGCAGATCCTAGCTATAAAACGGGGACAGGCGCAGCTAATGTTGATACCGTCAGGAGCTAGTCTTCAAAACTGACGGAGGACTGCTGCCGTATTCCTCATCTCCCCTCAAGCGTCACCAAAAGAAACCTGGAAATTGTGAAGGATGGCTACGCTGTCCGCCATAACCCCTATTCTTGCGTAGCAAGAGGAACCCG
>JBMTZC010000373.1:0-4079 GCA_049455215.1 Prochlorotrichaceae cyanobacterium | reverse complement strand
TAGCCCCCCTTGAAAAAGGGGGGAACCGGATCAAAAGGCTCGAAAGTCCCCCTTACTAAGGGGGATTTAGGGGGATCCAGCTAAATCGATCGGTTCCATCAAGATGTGTGTACACCGTAGTTTGAGAAAAGGGGATGATCTCATCTGGATGAGGTCTGGTGCCCAGAGCCTCCCATTCTAGGGCGCGTCATCAATTAATTCTAGAACCCTAGGGAATCCCGCAATCTTGAAGGTCGTTCTGTTATGATCACAACGATCGCAGCTACTTAAACTTTTGTCATGACCGAATCTCCTGCCATTAACTGCGCGGAAGCCTGCACCAATGGTTGCATTCAACCCGATAATTGCCCCAATCGGGCTTACCAAACCCAAGCCTCAGATTTTATTGAAAAAACCTCTCTGGATGACATGCTGGCCATGGCTGAAGCTGCGGTACAACGGCGCAAGCTAGAACGCCTCAGTCAGCAGGAACCGCCCCAGTGGGTTATTCCAGAGGATATTTAAGATTTAGGCTTTCAGGATTCCCGTCCAGCAATGCGACTCTACCTAGACTATAGTGCGACGACTCCTCCTCGTACTGAAGCGATCGATCGTCTTCAGTGGGTGTTGAGCCATGCGTGGGCCAATCCCTCCAGCATTCATTGGTGGGGAGAGCAGGCGGCTGGGGTACTCGAGGAAGCACGCTGTCAGGTGGCGCAACTGATTGGAGCCGATCCCACTACGATCGTTTTCACCAGTGGAGGTACGGAGTCTGATAATTTAGCACTGCTGGGGGTGACTCAACGCTATGCCACTCCGCAGCATCTCATTATCTCCAGTGTGGAACATTCCGCCGTCGAAATGTCAGCTCGATCCCTGGAAAAACAAGGCTGGCAAGTGACCCGCTTAGGGGTGGATGCTCAAGGTCTGGTTTCCGTGGAGGCCTTAGAAGCGGCGATTCAAACCAACACGGTCTTAGTCTCAATTATCTACGGGCAAAACGAAGTGGGCACCCTGCAACCCATCCCCGCCCTGGCGGCGGTGGCCCGCGCCCAGGGTGTGGTCTTTCACACCGATGCGGTACAACTGGCGGGACGAGTGCCCCTAGATGTGGAGGCTTTGGGAGTGGATTTACTCTCCCTCTCTAGTCATAAACTCTACGGGCCCCAGGGGGCAGGAGCCCTCTACTGTCGTCCGGGGGTGGGGCTGGAACCTGTTCAACGGGGGGGTGGCCAAGAGGCGGGATTGCGATCGGGAACCCAAGGGGTGGCCACGATCGCCGCTTTTGGGGTAGCGGCAGCCCTGGCGGCCCAGGAATTAGAGCTAGAGCAACCTCGGTTGCAAGGGTTGCGGGATCGGTTGTGGAGTCAACTCCAGGGGGTTCCCGCCTTAGTGTGGACGGGGGCCAGAGAAGAGCGTCTACCCCATCATCTCAGTTTTTGTATTGATCATCCTCAAGGTATACCTATTAATGGCAAAACGATCGTCCGTCAACTGAACCTCGCCAGTATCGGCATTAGTTCCGGCTCCGCCTGTAGTAGTGGACAGACCCAACCCAGTCGCATTCTCAAAGCCATGGGCTACAGCGATCGTTTGGCCTTAAGTAGCCTACGCATTAGTCTGGGCCGATCGACAACCCTGCTGGATATGGACTGGGTGGCTCAAGTCCTAGTACAAATCATTGAACGAGCGATCGCCGTCTCCACGTAAGGCTACCGTGTACACACATCTTAGATGAGAACCCAAAATCCCCAAAATCTGATTGACCCCCCTTAATCCCCCCTTGGAAAGGGTGGAAACTCCGAGCCAATCCGATCCTCTCCCTTGCGAAGCTACTATGGTGTCTTCCGTACAGAAGCTCTGCAGTGTGATCCCGATTATCAACCGGATAGTGTGACGACGGATGGAGGGGGAGCAACCCGGTCTGCCGGTCGTCGCTTATTCCCCGGGATTACCCAAGAAAATAAGTAGGACTTATCAATTGGATTTGAAAGTCAAGATTCCTCAATGCATACTTTCTTAAGCTTTTGATATAGAATTAATCGCAGGGAAAAGACATGTCTCATAGATAAAAGTCTATGGTTACGCTGTCTGATTGGGCAAGATAAGCGATCGCTTCCTTTCACCAGTGAACATCGCTGTTTATCAAGCACAACTCATTTCTCACTATAACAACCACTGATGAGTGCGATTATGGCTTCCCTAGGGCGCGTCATTCTTTAAGATCAGACCCCTGACGGTATCAACCTGAGCCGCGCCCATTCCAGTTTGCAACTCGGGGCTGAAACAACTGTGGCATCAGCCTTTCAACAGTCCCGAGTGAAGTCTCATCGTTTAGTGCAAAGACACCGGGATGACTATGGAGTAGCGAGGTTGAGTCACTGCTCCCCATCCACGGCTGCGTTTGCTTGCTTTTCTACCCCCTAGGCTCTGAATTAAGGAGGACTTAAAACGTGGATTTATTATCCGAATTTTTAACAAAATTTGTGGGGCAGTTGCAGTCCCCAACCCTCGGCTTTCTGATTGGTGGTATGGTTGCCGCCGCCCTCGGTAGCGAACTGGTTATTCCCGATGCAGCCTACAAGTTTATCGTCTTCATGCTACTCATGAAAGTCGGTTTGACGGGGGGGCAAGGTATTCGCGATTCCAACCTAGCGGAGATTCTCCTACCGGCTTTATTCGCAACGGTTCTGGGGATTCTGATCGTATTTATTGCCAACTTCACGCTGGCAAAGTTACCAAAAATCAAGGTCGAGGATGCCCTGGCAACTGGGGGGCTATTCGGTGCAGTAAGTGGCTCCACCATGGCTGCCGCCCTGACTGTACTGGATTCGCAAGGTATTACATACGAACCCTGGGCGGCCGCACTCTATCCCTTCATGGATATTCCAGCTCTCGTAACAGCGATCGTCTTAGCCAGCATTTATACCAATAAGAAAAAGCTCAAGGACGAGCAACTCAGTAAGCAAGAGTTCTATGAGGAACAGAGCTATCCCAGCTCTGCCAGTGAGTATCGTCAGCAGCAGGGACAACGGGTCAGAATTTGGCCCATCGTTAAGGAAAGCCTACAAGGGTCGGCCTTATCCGCCCTGCTCCTCGGTCTGGTGCTCGGTTTGCTCACCCAACCGGAAAGTGTTTATGACACCTTCTATAACCCCCTCTTCAGGGGTTTGCTTTCGGTTTTGATGCTAATCATGGGTATGGAAGCCTGGTCACGACTCGATGAGTTGCGCAAGGTCGCCCAATGGTATGCAGTCTATGCGGTGATAGCGCCACTGGCGCATGGGTTTATTGCCTTTGGTCTTGGCATGGTGGCTCACTACGTAACCGGTTTCAGTCTTGGGGGTGTTGTAGTGCTGGCTGTTATCGCCGCCTCCAGCTCAGATATTTCCGGACCTCCCACTTTACGGGCAGGTATCCCATCAGCTAATCCTTCTGCTTACATTGGTGCTTCCACTGCCGTCGGTACTCCCGTTGCTATTGCCCTAGGAATACCCATCTTTCTGGGACTGGCTCAGGCTTTGGGCGCTTAGTCCACAAGTCATACTTCTGCCGCACACGATGTTCACTTTTACCCAGAATTTCAACCATGAGTAGAGTAACAACTCCCCTGACAGAAGTTGTGGAAAGCGGTTGGTTCATCCAAGTCTATCGTAGCGATCGCTCAGTTCAATCACTCAATCCATCAAGACAAACACGTTAAGAGGTAAACACCATGGCAAAACCAGCCAAAAAGCTCGTTATCATTACGGAAAAATTACTACTGAAAAAGATTGCCCAAATTATTGAAGAATCCGGGGCAACAGGTTATACGGTCTTAGAGACGGGTGGTAAAGGTAGCCGTAACGTTCGCTCTTCCGGGCAACCCAGCGTATCCGACACGACCTCGAACATCAAATTCGAGATTCTCACGGACACTCGGGAAATGGCTCAAGAGATTTCCGATAAGATTGCCCTACAGTTTTTCAACAATTATGCGGGCATCGCCTATATTTGTGATGCAGAAGTACTGTATGCCCACAGTTTTTGTGGGCCAGACGGTTGCTAGTGGTACGACACAGCTAAAATGAGGCATTAGATTTGACTATGCCGCTTCCTCA
>JBMTZC010000372.1:0-4101 GCA_049455215.1 Prochlorotrichaceae cyanobacterium | reverse complement strand
AAGCCGTCCTCCGCTTCGCTAAAGGACGGGGTTTCTACCCATTTTTCTGATGAATCTATTAATCAGTACCCTAGGGGGGCTGCAGGGGTTGACTCCCCTCCGAATTCCGCTCATGTTGGTGTGGGTCACCTTTCCCTTTTTGATTGGGTTTAGTATTTACCTTTTACCTAAAATCTCACGGGTATTAGCGTTATCGGTAGCGATCGTTTCCGGGGGGTATGCCTTACTGCAATTCGGGGGGCTTGAACCGTTAACGGTCGAATTACTGGATCAGTTTGGCGTTACCTTAACCGTAGATACCCTGGGCGCTTACTTCATTTTAACCAATGCCCTGGTGACGATCGCCGTGTTGGCCTACTGTTGGTCAACGGGAAAATCAGCCTTTTTTTATACGCAGTTGATTTTGCTCCATGGCAGTGTCAATGCGGTGTTTATTTGTTCGGACTTCATTAGTTTATATGTTGCCTTAGAAGTCATCAGCATTGCTGCCTTTTTGTTGATTTCCTATCCCCGCAGCGATCGATCCATTTGGGTGGGGTTGCGCTATCTCTTTGTCAGTAATACAGCAATGTTGTTTTACCTGATTGGGGCAGCCCTCGTTTATCAACACACTCAATCCTTTGCCTTTGCCGGTATAGCAACCGCTTCCCCCGAAGCGATCGCCCTCATTTTTGTGGGGTTACTCACCAAAGGGGGCATCTTTGCCTCCGGACTGTGGTTACCCCTAACCCACTCAGAGGCGGACACCCCCATCTCAGCGATGCTGTCCGGGGTTGTGGTCAAAGCGGGAGTCCTGCCCTTGCTGCGCTTTGCCCTCATCTCCCCAGATCTAGATCCCATCGTGCGAATTTTAGGGGTTGCCACCGCATTAATGGGGGTCACCTGTGCCATTTTCAGTAAAGACACCAAGCGAATGTTAGCCTTTCATACGGTGTCCCAGTTGGGGTTTGTGCTCGCGGCACCCGCTGTGGGGGGCTTCTATGCCTTAACCCACGGTTTGGTCAAAGCCGGGCTATTTCTGTTAGCCGGGAATTTACCCAGTCGCAGTTTCAAAGATCTGAAAAAACACCCCATTGCCACCAACCTCTGGATCCCCTTAACGATCGCCAGTTTTTCCATTGCGGGCTTGCCGTTATTGGCTGGGTTCGGGGCAAAAACCTTGACCCTTAAATATCTCTTACCCTGGCAAGTCTTAGGGATGAATTTGGCCGCCTTGGGTACCGCCATTTCCTTTGCCAAATTTATCTTTTTGCCCCACCGGGGACAGAGCCAGAAAACCCCCACATTTTGGTTAGCTATCACCATTTTATTAGGGGGACTCGTGTTCACCAATGGCTTCTATCTGGAGGCTTATACCCTCTCCAGTATGATCAAATCTCTGATCACCATAGCCCTGGGTTGGCTAACCTATTTTATAATTATTCGACGCATTCCCTTTCAGTTATCGAATCTCAATGCGTTCGAGTATTTTGAACATTTAATTGGCGGGATGAGCCTTGTGTTAACCGTACTCTTCTGGATGGTTTTGGTATGATTGCCGTTCTTGATCTTTCCCTCAGGCTCTTAATCTGGTTTTTGCTCACGGCAGATTTAAGTCCAGCAAACATCATGATTGGTATTGCCGTTGCCTTTTTAATTCCCAGACGCTTTACCCATCCCGGAGTTGTCAAAGATTGGTTGCGGGCCCTGGGCGAATTACTGGTGGCGATTCCCCAAGCCTATATTGAGACCTTCGAGATTATGCTCCGTCCCCATCTGCGGGAAGAGATTACGATGGAACGGGTGAAACCGAATCGCACTCCGGGGTTAATCTTTTTAGACATTTTTATCATTACCTTTACCCCCAAAACGATCGCGTTGAAGTATCACGAAGATGGCTGGTATGAAGTCCATCGCATTGAACGGAGTAAGCATCCATGAACGCCATTTTAATTGCCATGATTGTGGCTTTATTAATCCCCATTTATGAAGCCTGTCAAGATGAAGACATTTGGCAGAGAATGTTAGCCTTTGCCAGTATTTCAACGAAAACCTCCGTCATGATTTTGGTGGTTTCTGTTTTCAGAGATGACTGGATGATTGGTGTGGTTGGGGTTTTGATTTTAAGTGTGGGAAATGCTGCCCTCATGTTGCTTTCTCAAGTCATTCGTCGCCTAAATTATGATTAGAGTATGAGTAGAGCGTTATGATCAATATTCTCAGTTATGGCTTAATTATTTTGGGTGTTATTTTCTGGTTCTGGGGGACATGGCCCCTCATGGGCCATCGATCGGTTTTATTTAAACTGCATACCCTTTCGGTGTCCGATACGTTAGGTTCCATGAGCATTGTTATGGGGCTCCTGCTCAAGATTCCTCGGGAATGGCCCCTACTGGTTTTAGCTTTAATTTCCTTAGCCATTTGGAACACAATTTTGGGCTATGTTTTGGCCTACTGTTCCAGTTCTGGAGGTAAAAATGTCTGATGGGATTATGACCGATGATTTTTATGTCGTAGCGATCGTTTTCTTGCTGCCGGTGATGGCGGGATTACTGGTCTTTCAGAGCAATCCCTATCAAGCATTAGTGATTCGGGGCATTTTAGGGGCGATCGCTGCCCTGGTTTATGCGCTCTTTGGGGCTGCCGATGTGGCCTTAACGGAAGCCCTGGTGGGCACGATGCTCTCCATCACCCTCTATGCCGTGGCGGTGCGTTCCTCCATGAATATGCGGTTAGGCCTGTTTGATCCTGAGCACATTACCCCCCAGGATCTGGCTCAGTCTGAACCGCATCAAGGGATTAAAATCGATGTCGCCCTCAAGGATCATGGCTTCCAGGCAGAACCGTGGCCCCTCGAAAACTACCCTACTCCCTATCAGATCGTCCTCAAGACCTTGCGAAACTGCCTGTTGCCCCACCATCTCCATCTCGAAATTGTCCTCTATTCCACCATCGAAGCGCTAAAGCTAGCCTTAGAGAATAAGGAAGTGCAGACCATTTGTATTGCACCGAGTTTGGTTCTGGATGTCCTCCCGGAGGAAGAACTGCCTGAGTGTCACTTACATACCCGCCTCTGGCGACTCTATGAGATTTTACAAGGCGGAATCCCCCCTACGATCGCTACCTTGACCTATCAAGAAGCGCCCCCTGCGGCTGAATCGAACATCCCTAAATCTGAAACCCCTGAATCTAAAATTGCGGAGGCCTCATAATGCGCTGGGTTTACATTGTGGCGGGTATTGTCCTGTACATCAAAATCTTGGTTTTACCCATTTTTCCCAATCCAGGGATAGAAACCGTAGAAGAAGTATCCATCGTGGAAGCCATTGTTCAGGATAGTGGGGTGGTCAATGCCGTCTCTGGCATCATTTTCCGCAATCGCTTATATGACACTATTTTTGAAGTCGTGGTCTTCACGATCGCCATTATGGGGGTTCGGTTTCTCCTCGCCAATGAGCAACCCACCGGCACCATTTATCAAGTCAACGATCAACCCTCCATCGTCCTGGCCCGCCTAGGCGCGACGATCGCCGCCATGATTTGTGTCGAACTAGCCATTCGGGGCCACTTAAGTCCGGGAGGAGGCTTTGCCGCCGGAGTTGCGGGGGGAACCGCCATCGGCTTAGTGGCCATTACCGTCTCCCCAGAATGGATGCAGCGCATTTATCAACGTTGGCACGCCGCCACCTGGGAAAAAATTTCCGTCTTGATTTTCGTTGTGATTGCCGTGTTCTCCCTTGTAGGGCTCAATCTCCCGGTGGGAGAACCCGGTACCTTGATCAGTGGGGGCTGGATTCCTATCCTCAATATGTTGGTGGCGGTTAAAGTGGCCCTCGGCTCCTGGGCTGCAATTTTGACTTTTATCCGTTATCGCGGTTTGCTTTAAGCCCCTCCATGCATGGGGCTCTCGGGAGGCGGGGAAGACTAACTCCTGGGACGATCGTACTAGAGTTACTCGTTAACATCTGACCCACCCCTAGCCCCTCCCCAGAGGGGAACCGAAACAAACTCCCCCTTTCGGGAGGGGGTTGGGGGGTGGGTCTAGCCTTGCAGGGAACACTAACTCTTGGGACGATCGTACTAGAGTTACTCGTTAACATCTGACCCACCCCTAGCCCCTCC
>JBMTZC010000371.1:0-4111 GCA_049455215.1 Prochlorotrichaceae cyanobacterium | reverse complement strand
AGAGTGCGGCGCTCCGCGCCGCACTCTTCCATTAAATTTTTCCGCTTTCAGTGGAAAGCCATAAAAACAGAAGCACCTTGATAAAAAATAAAGCTACAAAGCCAGGCAAAAACTAGAGAAAAGACTAGGGTAAACCCCGTAAATTTCCAGGATTTAGACTCATTAAAAGTGGTGACAAAAGTGGTTAAACAGGGGGTATAGAGGAGACAAAAAATACAAAAACTATAGGCTTGAGTCCAGGTTAAACTGTTACTGAGTTGCTGGCTAATCATCTCTGGGTTGAGGGCATAAATGACGGAGAGAGACCCTAACACCACTTCCTTGGCGACAATGCCAAACATTAAAGCAAGGGTCAAATAGGGATCAATGCCAATGGGGCGCATTATCGGCTGGAGAAAGAGACCAATTTGTCCACCGATCGTCTCTAAGCCGGTGCTACCCACGGGAATATTGGTAATAATCCAAATGGTGATACAGCCTAGGGCAATAAAGGTAGAGGCTCGGGTTAAAAAGATGCGCACTTCGCCCCACCCCCGCAGCAACACTTGGCGTAGGGTTGGCAACCGGTAGGGGGGTAATTCTAAAACAAAGGGTTCATCATTTTTAAACACGCCTTGGAAGCAAAATGCGGTAAAAATAGCAGCGGCAAAACTGAGTAAATATAACGAGAATAAAGCGATCGCGCCTTGGGAGGTGGGAAAAACCGCCGCCAGGATAAAGACAAAGACCTGTAAGCGGGCAGAGCAGAGGGAAAAAGGAATGATTAACATCGTCAGCCAACGCAAGGACTGGGAACGCATCACCCGCGTCCCCATTAAGGCGGGAACATTGCAGCCAAAGCCCATCATTTGCATGACAAAACTGCGGCCATCCAGACCCAACCGAGCCATCAAGGCATCCATTAAATAGGCCGATCGGGATAGATAACCACTGTCTTCTAACACCGACATGGCCATGAAAAATAACACTAACAAGGGGACAAAAGAAGCGATCGTTGCCAAACTGCCCCAGAGCCCGTGGAGGATAAAACTTTGCAAGAGGGGAGGCAAGGGAGCCACCAAAGGCTCAAGCACAGTGGCCTGTAGTGCAGTGGTGACCTGATCCATCAGATCCTGAGAGGGCAGACCCACTTGCCAAATGAGCCAAAACACCGCAAACATTCCGGCAAAGAATAGGGGTAAACCCCAGATCGGATGGAGGAGGACGGCATCCAGATGTTGAGTAATGGTGATCGTGGTTTGTGAGGGCATGGACACGGCCCCCTGGAGTACGGGCTCTATTGTGTCCGCTTCAATGTCTGGTAGAACGATCGTCCCCAAACCGAGGGCGGGAGTAACCGAATTTTCTAGGGCATGGGAAATCATCTGGTAGGCGCGAAAGTAGCCCCGGCCATACTTTGCGCTCATGAGGCTTACGGGCATTCCTAAGCGACGGGCAAGCTCATCCGGCACAATTTGCACACCAAAGCGTTCCGCTTCATCGGCCATGTTGAGCACCACAACACAGAGAATCCCTAAGGCTTTTAATTGCAGGGGCAAGCGAATCTGTCGATCGAGTTGGGACGCATTGAGCACCAGCACAGCCAAACTAATCGGAAACCGTTCTAGAAATTGCCGTACAACTTTTTCATCATCGGAAAACCCATTCAGATCATAAATGCCTGGCAGGTCAACAAATTCCGTAGACTCGCCATTCATTTTGACCTCCGCCTGCAGAAAGCTCACGGTAATGCCTGGCCAGTTGCCCACAAACGCGGATGCCCCCGTAATCCGATTAAAAAAAGTGGATTTGCCGGTATTAGGCATGCCCAGCAAGGCCACTCGTTTCAATCTATTTTCAGTATTAATCTCCGAATTTTCTGGGTGGCAGAGCATGACTAGACCTCACGGGGAAGCAAAGCACGGTGAATGGTGAACGGTGTTTAATGCACAGAATACGACGCGGAGGGACGCATTCCTCCGCCTTAAATATGGATTAAGATATGCTGCGCTTCTTGACGACGCATCACAAGCTCTGTTGTGCTACCCACGCGGATATGCAGTGGCCCGCCTAACCCCGCTTTGCGTAAAATCTGGATCGGTTTATTAGGAATAATTCCCATTGCTTCTAAACGGGTAACCAGGCCTTTACCGTGAGAACCGTGGGTAATCGAGTTCACCAGTGCCACAGTTCCTACGGAGAGATCCAACAGAGTCATAGTGTGCCCTTAATGCAAATAATTTTCAATTATTCTAACAGAGGATAATTCCCCTGGGCAGATCGAGAATTTAAGTCCGTAGACCGGGGACATAGCAATTGGTAATGCGTCCTGCACCCCGCAACTGCTGGCCATAGGTCTGACTCACGGTGTCGCTAGAAACCAAAAGGGTATCGATGCCGATGCCGTTGCGTCCTTGGTCTTTGCCCGAACTATGAATATAGTTGCCCTGCCCTAAATACAGCCCCACATGGGTGGCTTTAATCGGGGTACCAAAGAAAATTAAATCACCTAATCGTAATATAGACAAATCTTTTTGTCGTAGTGGATAGTTCAACGGGAGGGGAAGGGGTTGAGCAAATCCTTCCTGTTGGTAGGCATCGCGGGGAATCCAAATCCCTGCTGATTTGAAGGCGGCCTGCATCAGTCCAGAACAATCATAATCCGGTGCGATCGTTCCTCCCCAGAGGTAGCAATGGGGCTGAGCTTGAGCAGCTTGGCAAAATTCAATAATTTGGGGAATGCGCTCTTGAATGGTTTGAGCGGAGAGGTTCAGGGCTTGGTAAGGGCTGGGGGCTGGAGTTAAGGCAGAACGATCGCTGTGGGGAATCCAACCTTCGTAGTCATCTTCACAGAGATGGAGTTTTAGGGCTTCGGCTTCTTCTGCCACGATCGTTGCCTGCCGTTCTGCCGCAGCCTGGGTGACTAACCCTTGACAGGCAGGGGTTTTATAAAGATTCAACGATCGCTGCAGTTGATACTCTGGCAAATGAGAAGTGAGTTGCATGAATGAAGATGATCTGTTCCTGAATATCCTTCAGCATATCTTGAATTCCCCGATCGCTTTGCACAGACCAGAGCAAAGCCATTAGGGTTAGACTAACGCCAATTCCTAGCACGAGTCCCTGACTAATCCACGGATTGGTACCGGAAAATCGTCCCATCGCATCACCGGATACCCGCCGGAGATCGGGATTCGATGACTCCACAAGCCCTATCCCTCCATCCACAAGACAATCATGGTTAAGTTAGCCGTTAATGGAACCTTAATGCGGGGTTTGGAACTCAACCCAAACCTGACTAAGGCGCAAGCCACCTTTCTCTACGAAGCCACCACCACCCCAAACTATCGCCTTTGGTCTATTCAAGATGTTCACCCCGCCATGATTCGGGTGCAAACTGGGGGAACCGCCGTCGCCTTAGAAGTCTGGGAGGTGCCCACCGCCGGCCTCGTGCAGGTTTTAGAACAAGAACCACCGGGACTGTGTATCGGTAAAGTTCAGCTCGGCACCGGAGAAACGGTTTTAGGGGTGTTGGGGGAGCCGATCCTCTGTGAAGGTGAACTGGAAATTACAACCTTTGGGGGGTGGCGGGCCTATTGTCAGTCGAAAGGATTGCCTTCTGGCAGTGGCTAGGGCGCGTCACCCGTTCAGTCCAGCGTTAAGTCCAGAACCCTGACGGCATCACCATGAGCTGCGCCCGTCCCCGTTTTATCGCGAGGGGCTGAGACTCCTCTAGAATCAGCATTCTGTCGCTAACTAACGCCAGACCCTAGGGGTGAGGTGTGTCAGCTTATTTTGACAATGGCTCAATCTACCCGATTTCTGCTCGATTTCTAACCGAAATTGACCTGCTTTATCTCCTATAGTGCTGGACAGAAAGAAAAGTTGCTTTCGGGCTGTCGTTTCTTTCCACCATGCACCGTTAAAAGTGTAGCAGAGAATACAGTTATTGGTAGCCGCCGTTAAAATTTATGAAACGCCGACATCTCATTCAAAACGGGGTGGGTTTACTCACCGGCTTGACCCTAGCCCAAACCCTCAAAGCCTGTGGTGGCTCTCCCCCCAGCAGTCCGTCCTCTCCCGGTTCTTCAACGGGGGGCAGTGGCGGGGGCAGTTCCAGCGCCGCAAAGAC
>JBMTZC010000370.1:0-4141 GCA_049455215.1 Prochlorotrichaceae cyanobacterium | reverse complement strand
CCACAGCTCAGAATGTTTAGTTCCACCCATAGCACTCCTTGAAGCTGAGGTTTTTCTTAGGTTATATTTTCACGCAGGTAGGCGTTCATTAATTATGGCTCAGATTACTTCTTCTCCCAACAACGGGGACAAGGTAGAGTTATCCGTTCAGATCGATCGTGACTTATTGGATCAAATCCAACATTTAACAACAGACCCTAGTCGTATTATTGAAGCGGCGGTGCGTCGTTGGTTAAAAGGTGAGTCTTTTAGAGATGAAGACTTGGCTCGAACCCTGCCCCGCAATGTTCCCGTTCCGCCCCGTGGGGAATGGAATGACTAGCCCGAAGAGTTCTTGATAGGGATAACTTGCTTGTCCCGTTGCATTCCATTGTCCTTCTTTACATCTTGCGTCTATGGTTTCTCCTAACATGAGCATGGTTCCCTCCCAGGATGTGCAAGATTTACCGCTCCTTGATCCGAACGATGACCAAACGATCGCTTTGGAAGAAGGACAAATCCGTAAAGCCGCAGACTTGGTCTTTACCCAGGATGCCCTCGGACAATACCTCTCTTTTTATTGGTCTAAAGCTGAAGAATTCGGTCTTAACTTAGGGGATATTGTCGGGTCGCAAATGACAGCGTCCTGTGGACCGATCGCTTTTAGCCATTATCTCAGCAGAGTGCGGAGCGTTTTAGATCACCTAAAGCCCACTCAATTTCGGGAAACCTTCTGTTACGCAGGGCAATTTTTTCAGTTTGATATTACCCTCAGTCCCATCTCCTTGCCTCAAGGTCCCGTCAGAACGTTGTTAGTGCTGGGAAAGCCGGTCAATATTTCCCTTGAGCCCACTTCCCTCCAATCCTCTGAAGTGTTGCTGTCCCGACAGCCCGTAGTCAATGAACAAAGTTTAATTCATTATCAGCAGCTTTTCTCACAGATTGCCTGGAATATTCGTCGTAACTTGGATCTAGAAACCATTTGGCAGCAAACCGTTAATGGCTTAGGGAATCTTCTCAACCTCCAGCGCTGTTTAATTTGTGACTATGCCCTAGATGAAAAAGCACTGTCCGTTGCAGCAAGTTATCAAAAATATACCTCTACCAATTTGCAGGGAACAAAGCTATACCTCGATATTGATCCTGAACGGAATACCCGGTTTCAGCCCCTGCAACCCTTTTCTCTGGTCACCCCTGAGGGACAGGTTCTCGACTCTAGCCATATGTTGGGAGTGGTTACCTCCTATCAAGATGTTCCCAACGGTTTAATCTTAATGGAGTACCAGTGCTCTCCAGACTCCAAGGAGTTAGAAGGCTTCTATTTACAACTTTGTCAAGAACTCTGTTTACTGGAGCAATGGTCCTTTGAAGAACAGTTTTTGATCCGGGAATTAGCGAATCAAGTGGGAACCGCGATCGCCCATGCGGACTTATATACCCAGGCCCAATCTTTAGCGGATGAATTACAATCTGCCAATTTGAACCTAATGCGCAAGCATTATGAACTAGAGGAAGCTCGGGAACAAGCGGAGGAAGCCTCTCGCTTAAAAAGTGATTTTTTGGCAAATACCTCCCACGAATTACGAACCCCTCTCAACGGCATTATTGGGTTTCTCAAGTTATTAATTGATGGTATGGCGGATACCCCTGAAGAGGGGCAAGAGTTTCTCGAAGAAGCCCATCGATCGGCCCTTCTGTTGCTGTCCATTATTAATGACATCCTTGACATTGCTAAGTTAGAAGCCAATCGTTTAGAACTTGAATTACACCCTATTAATCTACGGGAAGTTTTTGAGGATACAAAACGTAAAACCCTGCCCCAAGCTCAACAAAAATCCCTCAACTTGGATGTTGTTTTACCCGTTACGGAACATGATGTCATTGTCTATTCCGATTATCAGCGCTTACTCCAAATCTTATTAAATTTGGTGGGGAATGCGATCAAATTTACAGAAGAAGGGGGGGTCACCCTCAAAGCGAAGGTAAAACGCCAACGGATTTCAGTGCAGGAGCAAGCCTTGCCCGGTTATGTACAGGTGAGCGTGGAAGATACGGGAATTGGGGTGCCATTAGAAAAGCAAAGTCGTTTATTCCAAGCCTTTAGTCAAGTGGATTCGGGGCGTACTCGCAAGTATGGGGGCACGGGGCTAGGTTTAGTCATTTCCCAAAAACTGGTGGAAGCCATGTATGGCAGTATCCAATTTTTTAGTTTGGGGGAAGGTTTGGGATCAACCGTAACTATTACGCTACCGCTGTTTCAAGATCCGGGGTTGATTCAACCCTTACCTCTCCCGATCGATGAGGATGATGGCATGAGTGGGGAGATTACCAGTTTAGGTTAAGCGGCTGGGTACTAGGGGAACTTTGGTCAGGGGACTTCCTGTGGTCGGGGCTAAGATCTGGCAGGATGCCTGAGGCTACGCTAATCTATGCAAAACTCTCTTTGCTGGGTATTTCTCTGTGTCATTTTCACAACCTCCTTCAGAAGAAACCTTGGGACAGGCAACGTTAGAGCAGACGGTGGAACAAACGGAGCAACTCTTGAACGCCATTAATGGCGCTTTGCAACAGATCCAACAGGATGTGATCACGGAGTTGAACGAAGATGTGCTCTGGTTGCGTTCCGAGCGGGAGAGTTTGTTGAAAGATATTGCACAGTTGCGAGAACAACAGCAGCACCTGCTCAGTGACACTCAGCTTGCTCAACAGCAAGAATGGGCCCAGGAATTTGCCAAAATTTTAACTCGCTATCTTCAGCAAAATCTGCAGCAACAGCTTCAGGAGGATTTGCGGCAGATGCTCCTGCAATTTCAGGTGCAGCAATCACAGCTTCAGCAATCTTTAGCACAATCGACCTTGAAGCCTCAGGGGGCAACTGGCGGATCGCCTACGGAGACTGTACTGAGCGATCGGGATTGGCAACGGTTGCAACAGACCATCGATCGCACCTTTCAGCAATACTCCCAGCAAATGGAGCGCTTTTTTGAGCGATCGTTACAGGGGAATCCTACTCCGGTTTCCCCGCCGATTTCCCCGCTCACCGCTGTCCCCACTGCTGCGCCGCCCCTGCCCACCCCCCCCCAGACCGAGGGTTGGGGAACGGTTCCTCTTACGCCGCCTCCGTCCTTACCTCAATCATCGCCTTGGGCGACGGCTCCTTTAGAATTTCCTAGCCCGGTAACCGCCCCCGCCGCCCCTCCGCGTCCGACCGTTCCTGCTGTGCAATGGCATCGTCAAGGCATTTCCCTCGCGGTGCTCTCCATTCTGATGCTATCCCTCCAGTATGTGTTGGCGCAGGCTCTGTTCCAGTTTCAGGGGGAGGGTAGCCTGAATCCGGTCCAAAACCTGGAGTTGCAAACATCGTGGACTCATACCGCCCTATTGGTGGGACTGCGGATGCTGGTCTTTTTACCGCTGATCATTGTCTTTAACCGATGGTTACAGCCAAACCTGGGGGCCGTCTTTCAAGAGGCGTTACAACGATCGCTCCATCACCGGCAATTGTGGTGGAACCTGGGTTTGAGTGGTCTCTTTCTCTTTTTGTCCCAATGGTTCCTGTTTCGGGTGGTGGGGCTGACCTCTGCCGGGGTAGCGGTGGGACTGTTTTTTGCGTATCCCGGCTTAGTCCCCCTACTCCATTGGGGCTTTACCGGCGATCGTCCGTCCCAGTTTCGTTTCCAATGCATTCTTGCGCTCGGGGTGGGTGCGACCCTGATCTTTTCCCAACCGAGCCTTTCGCAGGTTGGAGTGGAGGGCAGTGCCGGGGGACAACCGCTGCTGTGGGGGTTGGGGAGTGCGGTACTCTTTGCCTTCTATCTCTTGATGAGCGATCGTTGCAATCAACGGCTGAATCCCAGTGTGGTGAGCTTAGTGCAGTATGGTTTTGTGATCTTCTTTTCCCTACTGGCACTGTTCAATTTTGATCAAATTTCCGCACTGCAATTAACCAATATTGGGCTAGGGGGCTTAGTGTTGGGGGGGACGGCTGCCCTAAGTTACATCCTGCATGTCTTTGCGGTGCAAATGATGGGAGCGATTCCGGCCATGATCCTGAACAATTTCACACCCTTGCTAACCGCCATTCTCGGTTTCATTTTATTACAAAGTCCCCTCGCTATTGCCCATGGCTTAGGGATTGTCATCATTACGATCGGAGGGGTGG
>JBMTZC010000369.1:0-4152 GCA_049455215.1 Prochlorotrichaceae cyanobacterium | reverse complement strand
CTACGGTGGGTTAGGATAACGGTTCCTGTGGACAACGCACCTAACAAAAACGATCGTCTGCGCATTCTGGGATCTCCTAAGCGGAAAGTTCTCAGCGGGTGAAGTTGTGAGGCGGTATACCATCTCGCTTGCTTCCGTCATCTATAAACCGGGCAAAGCCTAGAAAAGCAGAGACTTCGGGAAAAGCAGAGGCTGAGATAAATTATGAAATTGGACGGTAAGATACAGAGCCATTTTCCTCAGAAAGGCTGGGGAAAGACTAAAGCTGCCAAGCTACTCGGTAGATCGGCCAAGCAGGCTTAAGAATTTTGCCGCCCTTTCTTTAAGACTTCTTGCAAGGGGCAAAGGATCCGCATAGTTAACAAATTGAATTAATTGTGAGGGGCTAGGGCGCGTCATCAATTAATTCTAGAAGCCTTGCGGTGTAAAGGTGACCGCGCCCGCTCCAGCAAACATAACTAGGGGCTGTCATCACTGAGTGAGGAAATGCCTATCCAGTTCATCGCTTTTAGTAGATCGAGTAGTTCATTGTTGGGATACTTCGGATGACTTGCCACTTAAAACCGCTTCGTAGCGTAACCCTGCCCGTTCCCAGGTAAAGGTCGTTTCAACATAGGCCCGGGCCGATCGAGAAAGGGTCGATCGTAAATCTGAATGCTCGAAGAGCTGTTCCAGGGCAGCAACGTATTCGTCCGCACTATTTGCCCGCAAGGCCCTAGGCCCTTCAATATCCAGTCCTTCTAAACCGCGATCGCTGCCTACCACAGGAACCCCCGCGGCCATAGCTTCTAGGGTTTTATTTTTAATGCCATAGCCTGTCCGCAAGGGCACAACACAGACCGTTGCTTGATGAAGATAACCCACCATGGAGGGAACCCGTCCCGTGACAATCACCCCTGGGTGCGCCCCTAGAGCCTGAACCGCTGGAGTCGGTTTACCCCCCACAATGTAAAACTCCGATTGGGGATACCGTTCCAGAATCAAAGGGAAAACAGACTGAGCAAAAAAGGTGGCAGCATCAATGTTATGGGTCACATCCATTGCACCGACAAAAATGAGTTTATATCCTCCCGGATCCTGGGAACGATAGGGAAATAGGTCTAAATCAACACCATTGGTGACGATCGTGATGGGGGCTTGGGCGTTAAAGGCTGTTAATAAATCTTGATCTTCCGGAGTTGTCACCACTAACTGATAGGGTTGGTTGCAATATTTTTTCTCGTAGCGATAAACGATCGATAAATAGAATTGATCCCGTTTGGGATTAGAACTCGCGCCGGATTCTAAGGCATCTCGCATCGCTCCGTACATCGAGCTATGGACATTGATCACAATGCGAGCGTAATCAAAAAAATCAGCCTGAATATACATGGTATTGAGGCTATGTTCACAGGTCAGCACATCGTAATGTCCCGACCGCACCCGATCGTTAATCCAGGTCTGCATTTCCAAGGAGCGTCGCTGGACAATGTAGGGCGGAATGTTGCTAAAAACCGATTTGAGAAAGCGCAGTCCTTTATCTATTTTGCTCCGTAGACCAGGACGATCGGGGGGACTGGGGGGTAAGGGAAAGACCGCTACCGTATCGGCAACTTGCCTCAGAGCCGCAATGTCCGCCATCAACTGATCCGTAATCCCCTGATCTGCAATTCCCTGATCTGAAATTCCCTTGTTTACAATATCCGATGGACTGGTCAGGGGCTGATCAGAACTAGCGCTCACAGCAGTACTGAGACCTTCCAGTTGGGTCACCAGATCAATCTCATGCCCTTGTTGCTTCAGATAGCAGAGTAAGTTATACGTCCGTACCTCTGTTCCGCCGAGGGTCGGAGGATAGGGGAACGTGGTCGAAATCATGAGAATACGCATAGACGGTCATTGGGGTTAGGAAATCGTAATTTCCGGGCGGGTAAAGGGTAATTCTTGGTTAATCGCTTCAATTTCCTGTCTTTCCACCTCATTGACTTTCTCCAGGTAGGGAGACAGGATGTGGCGAAAGCGATCGTCATAGAGGCGGTGTAGGCTGTAGTGGGGGGTGGCCGGAAAGCCCCGCCGCTTTTTGTGGGATCCACCCGCTCCCGGGTCGAAGATTTGAATGTTGCGGTCAATGGCCCACTCAATGGGGGAATAATAACAGGCATTAAAGTGTAAACAATCATAATCCCGCCGCGATCCCCAATAACGACCGTACAAACGATCGCCTTTATGGACACAAAAGGACATGCCTACGGGATGACGATCGTCATGTTGCTGATCAAAGGCCGCCACAAAGAGCAGACGATCGCGAAAATTATGGTGTAATTTTTCAAAAAAGCTTTTGGTTAAATATTTGCTGCCCCACCAGCCAAACTTATCGCAGTGATCGCTATAAAACCAGTATATATCGGAAAAAAAATGGTGCGGAATCTCTTCGCCACTAAAAGTTTTTAAGGTCAGTCCAGCGGTTTGCATCGCTTTTCGTTCCCGTTTAATATTGCGCCGCTGGTTAGCATTAAACATTTTAAGATAATCTTCAAAGGTCTGAAAGCCCTGGTTTTGCCACACAGAGTTGTGATGCATCCAGGTCAGATAACCATTATTTTCTAAGAGAGGTTTCCAGGCTTCATCAACGTAAAGGAAATGACAACCCAAGATACGATTTCGATCGCAAAACTGATCGATCGCATTTAACATTGCCCGGGTTAAGGTTAGCTCATCCTCTAGGGGATCCATTAAAAAACGATACCCCACAGCGGGGGTAAAGGGAGACATTCCTAACAGTTTGGGATAGTAATCTAACCCCAGGCGATAGGCGAGGTCTGCCCACTGGTGATCAAAAACAAACTCGCCGTAACTATGGCCTTTGACGTAAAGAGGGGCTGCGGCCACCAGTCGGGGAGCGTGGCCCAGTTCTTCTCGCCAGACCACCAGATGGCAAGGTTGCCACCCCGCATCTGCGGTAGCACTGCCGGAGGATTCCAAGTTATGGAGCCAGTCCCAGGCAAAAAAAGGGGTGGGGAGAGGGTGGGCGAGGGCATCCCATTGCTCTTGGGGAACTTGAGCCACTTGGTCAATCCAAGTCAGACGATAGTGCAGGCTTGAAGCGGCGGAGGACAGTATGGTCATAAAGAGAGGCGCAAAAATAATAGCTAGACATTTTGTAGCAAGGCCTGGAGGACGATCGCTACCCCAAACCCGAAAATGACCAAACCTGATCCTTGGTTAATCCAGCGCAGGATCTGGTTGGAAAGCTTTTGACGAATGAAATTGACCACGCTACTTAAGGTCAGCCACCAGAGCGCAGAGCCGACAAAGACCCCCAGCACCAGTAGTGTAGACTGCCCGGAGGAAGATAATTGCGGTTGCCCCGAAAAAATCCCCAAAAACATCAAAATGGTAGCGGGATTAGTCAGCGTTAGCAGAAAGGTGGTGGAATAATTTTTCCAAAGGGAGGGAAGAGCAGTTGGTGTGGATTCCTCGGTTTCCGCATCCGCCCCATCTGCCGAAGATGGAGAAGCCACAGGCAAACTTAAAAAAATTTGTCCGCCCAGGTAAGCTAAAAAAAGTCCGCCGATGAGGCGAATACCAATCTGGTGGGCAACTAAGATCTGAGAAACGGCCATTAAGCCTAGAGCAGCGATACAGCCATAAACCGCATCGGCACTGGCCGCCCCTAATCCCGTAGCCATGCCGACTTGCCAGCCATAGGTCAAGGTTTGGCGCATACACAATATGCCAATGGGCCCCACCGGAGCAGCGATCGCTAAACCAATGACAATTCCCTTGACCATGATCCAGAGGTCATCCATAAAAAAGGTTAAACTAATGTGGGCGATCTAACGTTTTCATTTCTCTAGAGTATAGATGTTTACCCCTTTTGCTGAACTTGCTTATCAAGGCTGGCAACAAACTAAAAATGCCTTTAGTCTGACCCACAAAAGTCTGAGTTATCGGTTATCTACAGCATCGATCGATCAAAAAAAGATTAGTACCCCTACCATTTCACCGGAAGTCATCAGTGTAATTCAACAGGAATTAGCCAAGCTCCTCAAAGTGGACTGGGAAGATGGCAATACCGGGGTTTATCCCCTAGCGTTGCTCTTTCAAGAAGATTGGCAACAATTCTTGCTCACCTATCCTCAAGTCTGGTTCGATTTACCCTTAACCTGGCAA
>JBMTZC010000368.1:0-4157 GCA_049455215.1 Prochlorotrichaceae cyanobacterium | reverse complement strand
TTTTCTCGGCAGCAAGGTTATTCTCTCCCACTAGCACAAAAGCATCATTACCGCTTCAGTTCTCCAGGTTGATCTAATCCGGTTCTTCCCCTTAACAAGGGGAAGCCAGAAGGGGTTTGATGATATGTGAACTTAAGCCAAGAAGTACTAGGGTCTGATCTCGAATCACGGAAATCGAATCATGGTGAGATAGGATAAAAGAACCTCAAGCGCCCAGGAGAAGTCATGGCAGTACCCGCAAGTCATCCCCCCGTGCTCTCTGCTCCTCAACTCTGGACGGAAGCCCAGCAACAAGTGCCTGGGGTGGACTTTCGGGCGGACGCTAATCTCTCCATTGCCCTAGCGCAATTAGTCAACGCCTTAGCACAGGAAGCGGATCTCCATACCGTAGGAACCCATTACTTTCATGAGTTTCTCCTCCGTCTTTTAACCAACCACCTCAAGCTTCAAGCCGAGTACGATCGCTATCCCGAAATCCAGCAGGTTCCGCTCCAGCGCCCCCTCTTTGTCGTGGGATTATTCCGCAGTGGCACCACCTTTCTCCATAATCTCTTATCCCAAGATCCCCGCTGTCGCTGGCTCAGTGTAGCCGAAGCCCTCTACCCAACCCCGGCCCCCCACCCAGAGCAATGGCAGACGGATCCCCGCATTGCCGCAGCGATCGAGCATATTTCCTTCCAAAGTTCCCTCGCGCCCAAATTTTCCGCCGCCCACCACATTGATGCGATTCGTCCTGCGGAATGTAGTCGGCTCTTCGAGCATGATCTCATCGGCCATTTATTTGACTTCCGGGCCCACGTTCCCAGCTATTCCCAGTGGGTCTTACAGCAGGATCTAAGGTCAGCCTACCGATCCTATCGTCAGCAATTGCAATATTTAAGCTGGCATTGGCCCCATTCCCATTGGGTGCTGAAAGCCCCAGCCCACCTCTTTGCATTGGATACGCTCCTCACGGTTTTTCCCGATGCTGCGATCGTTTATTTACATCGAGATCCCCTACAAGTGTTACCCTCCTGTTGCAGTTTAGCCGCCACGGGACGCAGTCGTTTTTCCGATCGCGTAGACTCCTTGAAACTGGGGGGGCATTGGTTAGCCCTCCTCCAGGAAGCTGTGAACCGAGGAATGAAGGCGCGGGATACCACTCAGCCGATGCACGCCCTATACGATGTAAGCTACAACGCCCTCCTCAAGAATCCCCAGGAAACGATCGAAAAGATTTATAACCATTTCAACTACGACTTTACCCCCGAGATGGCCCAGCAACTCCAAACCTGGATAACCGACAATCCACAACACAAACATGGGGTTCACCGCTATACCCTAGACCAATTTGGTCTGAGCCCAGACCCGATCAAAGCCACTTTTGCAGACTATTACGATCGCTTTCAAGAATTCCTGGAATAGGGCTATGGTAGTTGCGAGAAACGCCCTCATTCCTGAAAACGTCCCCATCCACTGAATCCTATGGCCGATCGTTATCATCTCCCCTGGCTTGCCCCGGATCCGGTTTCTCCTATTCAAACCGTATTGGAAGCCCATGCCCTCGCCCAAGAATTCCGGCGCGAAGTAGACTATCGGCAAGAGCAGGAAGCCTATTGTCAGTGGTATGCCGATCTCTGCAAAACCCACCAAGCAGAACTCAGCCGCATGCGACAAGAGGTCAACTTGTTCAGTTTTTTCTATGGCTTTCGCCAGTGATTAGGGGCAGCGTCGGCAGGATATTGGTATGACTACGATCGGCTTAACTACGCGGGAAAAAGCAATGCCATCCACCGAAGCCCTGCTCCAAACCCTACGCTCCGGGCAACGGGCCATGGCCGAGTGGCAAGGGGGCGAATTAGCCGTATCCGCTGTGCCGGGGTCGGGCAAATCTACGGGCATGGCCGCCGCTGCTGCGATCGTGATTGCTCACTATCACCTCAATGCCCAACATTATTTAGTGGTGGTGACCTTCACCCGCTCCGCAGCCCTCAACATCAAAGCCAAAATTCGCCAAAACCTACAGGGGTTAGGATTGCCCCCCACGGGGTTTATGGTGAGCACCGTACACGGTTTGGCCTTACAAATTGCCACCCGTCAGGGGAACGTGTCTGGGATCGATTGGGAGAATACCATCTTAATTGATCCCAAACGGAGCCATCGCCTCGTCCAAACTACCATTGATCAATGGATGGCAGAAGCCCCGGAGCAGGTGCAAGGACTCCTCCAGGGTCAAAAATTTGACGGCGAAGAGACCGAACGGCTACGGCGACAATCCGTACTGCGGACAGAGGTCTTGCCAGAACTCTTACAAACGATCGTCCATGAGGCGAAAAGCTCCGGTTTAACTCCCCAAGATCTCTACCATTTTGCCCAGACTTGCCCCATCCCCGAGGATCCCTATGGCATCTTAAGTATCGCAGCAGGGTTATACGATCGCTATCAGCAAAATCTACGGGCGGGGGGATACATCGACTACGACGACATGATTGTGGGAGCACTGCGGGCCTTAGAAAATCCCACCTATCGCCACTTTTGGCAACAACAAGTCTTTGCCGTGTTTGAAGACGAAGCCCAGGATTCCAGTCCCCTCCAATTCAAACTCCTGGAAATTTTAGCGGAATCTCCCCAGACGACGGACACAGCCCCGTCTCGAAACCTGATTCGGGTAGGGGATCCCAACCAAGCCATTAACTCCACCTTTACCCCCGCCGACCCCCTCTTTTTCCGCCAGTTTTGTCAGCGCTGCCAAAGCCAAGACCGTCTGGTGCAGATGGATCAGGCGGGACGCAGTGCCTCCCCCATTATCGATGCCGCCAACACCCTCGTGGCTTGGGTGAATCAACAGTTTCAAGGTCTCTCGAGAAATTCGGGTCAGACCCAGACCGGTGAAGCCAATCTCCCCTTTCGGGCGCAGGTCATTCGCCCCGTCCCCCCCCAAGATCCCCAACGGAATCCAAATCCAGAGGGCAAAGGAGTCGAAATTGTCTGTCCCCCCACCCTCGAAGCGTCCCTGGAGGCTCTGGGTCAGCGGGTGCGGCAAATTTTTCAGCAGGATCGGGATTTTCAAGGGGCGATTTTAGTGCGGGAAAATCGTCAGGGACAGTTTTTGGCCGATCGCCTACAGTCTTTGGCCGATGAACTGGGGTTACGGATTTATGAAGTGGGGGAACAAACCCGTAACTCCCAAGTTCCCCAGGAAATGCTGACCCTGCTCCAATTTCTGCACCGTCCCCATTCACCGGACTATCTCAAGGCTGCTCTACAGGTTTTAAGCGATCGTCAACTCATTCCCAGTCAAGACTTTAACCGTTTAGCCACCTACCCCGAAGCTTTTCTCTATCCCACCGCCTTAGACCCCTTACCCGCCGACCCTGTGCGACAGGCGCAACGGCTTTGTACCCAACTGTTGCGGGCCCGTCAAGAACTGCCCCCCTCTGACCTCATTGCCTTTTTGGGGTTAAGTTTGCGCTACGAACAGGGAGAATTGGCAACGGCGGATAAACTCGCGGATCAGTGTCGCCAACGCATTAGCGGCGATTTATCCCTCCCCGGACTGTTAGTGGCCCTGCAGGATCTCCTCAATACTGAAAAATTTGAAAGTGTCGATCCCCAAGCCCTAGAGTCGGTGTATACCGCCCCTCAGCAACTCACCATCATTACCATGCACAAGGCCAAGGGACTAGACTGGAACTATGTGTTTCTGCCCTTTTTGCACGAGAAATCCATACCGGGAAACTCCTGGGTGCCCGCCCAAGCCGAATTTCTGGGCAAGTACACCCTGGCCGCCATTACCCGATCGCTCCTGCGCCATTGGCTTCATCAAACCTTAAGTGCAGAGCCTTCCAACGCTCCCCCCCTCAATCCCAGACAGGCTTGGCAAGAAGCAGATTACCTAAAGCGATCGGAAGAGTATCGTTTGTTTTATGTTGCTATGACCCGGGCGAAGCGCTTACTCTGGATGGCCGCAGAACAGGAAGCCCCCTTTAGTTGGAACAACCCCGATCAGCGTCAGTCCCTTGAGCCAACTCCCATTATTCCCATCCTACAAAACCGATTTTCCCTCATGCAATAAGGTGACGATTCACCATCCCGACTCACCACTCACCATCATTAGCCAGAGGCATTAGCCACGAATAAAAGTTTGTAGTTCCGTCTTCGCCCGTTGATATTCCTGG
>JBMTZC010000367.1:0-4181 GCA_049455215.1 Prochlorotrichaceae cyanobacterium | reverse complement strand
GTGTGCAGCGAGACTATCTTATTCACCTGTCCGAAATCTGGGGAGTATTATAGACAGCAACAACGGATCACAAGATTGATGTATTAACCGACCAAGTGGGCCGTCTAACGGAGTCTATTCATGAATTGAAAGACTCGACCCACGAGTTAAAAGAGTCTATTCATGAATTGAAAGACTCGACCCACGAGTTAAAAGAGTCTGTTCATGAATTGAAAGACTCGACCCATGAGTTAAAAGAGTCTGTTCATGAATTGAAAGAATCAGCCCATGAGATGCTAGGGTCTATTCATCAGTTAAAGGAAATTACGATCGCCCAAAATCAGGCTATTCAGCGTACAGCGGATCAGCATGATCAAACCGTAAATCGTTTAATTACTGTGGTTGAAACGTTAATCCAACAAAATCAAGAAAATCGCTGTTGATGCGCGATCGTCCAGCCATTGATCAAGAGAAGAAAATCTCGGTTCTTTTTTCCCTATTCCTATGTGGGAACTACGGCAAATTTGTAGTTGTAATTTGTAGTTATTCGAGGTGCCCAGAAGCGTTGTTATTCAACTTTCAACTGTTGCAGCCTTGATGCTCAAAGAAATATCCGAGTAAGTAAAGCGAGCCACACAATACGGTGCAAGGGGAACCGGTGGAAGCATTATCCCGTTGCTCTGAGTAGACCGCCGTCAATGCTTCAAAGAGATCCCCATAGACTTCACATTGGGCTAAGGGAGTTAGGGGAGTTAGCGATCGAGCTAGGGTTGCCAGTGCTGTAGGGTCAGCACTACTGTGGCCGGGAACAGGCACTAAATGTAAGCGATCGTTCTGCCGCAGTAGGGCTTGAAAAATGTCCAAGTGATCTTTAGTACTGAGCATTCCCATAATCCAAGTGATGGGATCGGGAGAGCGGCGAAATGGAGCCTGATCCAAATAGGTTCGTAGCGCCAGGGCAGCGGCGGGATTATGGGCTCCATCGAGGAGGAGAGGACGATCGTTCCACGTTGTCCATTGTAAGCGTCCCGGCCAAGTGGCTTGGGCCATGCCCCGTTGGAGGGCTTCCTCACTAATCTTCCACCCCTGTTGTTGCAAACACTCCACCGTAGCGATCGCTAGGGCGGAGTTGATCCGCTGGACTTCTCCCTGAAGTTGAATGGAGTAGGATCGGCCCTGCCACTCTAAGCGCTGAGTGGGAAAGGGTTGATCTGGGCTCACTAGTTCTGCGGGAGAGACCCAAGTGACGGGACACCCTAAAGCCTGCACTCGAGCGGCTACCACAGTCTTGGCTTCTGGGGGCAATGGGCCAACGATCGCTGGACAGTGGGGTTTGAGGATGCCGGCCTTTTCTGTGGCAATTTTCCCCAGGGTATCCCCTAGCACTTGCCAATGCTCTCGACTAATGGAAGTAATGACGGTGGCCAGGGCCTGCTTCGTCACGTTGGTCGCGTCTAACCGTCCCCCTAAGCCCACTTCCATCACCGCTACGTCTACCGACGCTTGGGCAAAGTAGAGCCAAGTGGCCGCCGTGAACACTTCAAAAAGGGTTGGGGTGGGTTGTGCCGGATCAATGGCAGCGATCGTTTCCTCTAGGACTTGGCGGAGGGCCGTAGGTTCAATGAAGTGCCCTTGTAATTGAATCCGTTCGCACCAACTGACTAAATGAGGAGAAGTGTAACAACCGACCCGATACCCCGCTTCCTGAAAAACCCTAGTGAGGTAGGCACAAACCGATCCCTTACCATTGGTTCCCGCCACATGAACGATCGGCACTTGGTTTTGGGGATTGTCGAGGCGATCGAGTAAACCGCGAATGCGATCGAGGCCGAGGTTAACGCCAAAGCGCTGAAAGGGATTTAAGAGATCATCCAAATCAACCGGAGCGGGAAAGTTCAAGACTAATACCTCGTCAGGGGGCGTATTTCATGGTTGGAGGGGTAGCGTTCACCCTAGTGTTTCGGCTGCCTCAGACCATTGTCCATTGAAAATGCTCCCCTCGATCGCTCCAGGGCTTGTAATTGTGGGAAGACTTACTCTGGACTAAGTTTAGCTAGCAAGGCTTCAACCCGATTTTTGATCTCGTCCCGTACTTGAGGAAAAATATCCGGTTGTTCCGCCGGATCCTCTAACTGCCAGTCATCGAAATATTCACGGCTGAGCCACTCCACCGGCAAGCTAACGCCGCAACCACAGAGGGAAATGACAACATCAAAATCTTCGGGTTTAAACTCCCTCAGCGCCTTAGAAGTCTGAGCCCTAATATCAATGCCCACCGCCTGCATGGCAGCGATCGCTTCTGGTCTGATGGAACTTGCTTCTAATCCGGAACTGGTGACTTCAATTTTGCCCTGGCCCAGGGTTTTGGCAAAGCCTTCCGCCATTTGGGAGCGGGCTGAGTTTTTTTTGCAGACAAACATGACTTTTTTCATAGGGAATAGGGGTTAGGGAGTAGGTGCCAAGATCTGAGGAGAGTTGCACATTGCGTGAAAGTAAGAAAATAGATCACTGGACTTTGAGGCATCGAGGATCCAGTAAGGTTGCTTTTTCCGGTTCTCGCGGAAACCAAAATGCTGTCTTTTTACAAATTTCTACCAGCATCAACATGACGGGAACTTCGATCAACACGCCGACAACGGTGGCTAGTGCTGCACCGGAGTTGAGCCCAAACAGAGTGATGGCGGTAGCGATCGCTACTTCAAAGTGGTTGCTGGCACCAATTAAGGCGGCGGGGGCAGCGTCTTCGTAGAACAAATTCATTTTCTGGGCGATCACATAGGTAATCAGGAAAATAAAGTTGGTTTGAGTAAAGAGTGGCACTGCAATCAGGAGGATATGAAAGGGGTTCCGCACAATCAGATCGCCCTTAAAAGCAAAGAGGAGGACTAGGGTAATGAGCAATGCGGCGACGGAGATGGGGCTGAGGTATTTGAGGAACACTTCGTTGAACCAAGCCCGTCCCTTGTGGCGCAAAATCCAAGTGCGGGAAACGGCTCCCGCCAGCAGAGGCAAGCCAACGTAGATGAGTACGGAGAGGACGATCGTTTCCCAGGGAACGCTTAAGTTATTGGCGGCGAGCAACCAACGGCCTAGGGGGGCATAGAGAAAGAGCATGGCCAGGGAGTTAATGGCGACCATTACGAGGGTATGACCTTGGTTACTGAAGGATAAGTATCCCCACATCAAGACCATGGCGGTACAGGGGGCTATGCCCAGTAAAATGCAACCCGCAATGTAGGAGTCCGCAAGGGCAACTTGCGCCCCCCGAATCAGTTCCGTTTCGGTTAAAAAAGAGCGGAACAGCCCACCGAGAAAGAATTGGACAATGGCCACCATCGTAAAGGGCTTAATGAGCCAGTTCACCACCAGGGTTAACATTACGGGTTTGGGGGTTTGGACGGCCCGCTTGGCTTGGGAAAAGTCGATCTTCACCATGATGGGGTACATCATGAAGAAGAGACAGATGGCGATCGGAATGGAGACTTGATAAAGACTCATGGAATCCAGTGCGACGGCCACCCCCGGAAACGATCGTCCCAACATAATTCCCGCCACGATACAGAGGGCCACCCACACGGTCAGGTAACGCTCAAAAAAGCTGAGTTGTCCCCCGGCTGCAACGGCTTTCGAGGGCTGTTCTGCCATTGGTAATCTTGATGACATGATGTTTGCTCCAAACCTCTGAAGTTGGACCGATCTAGTCTCAATCCAGCAATATTATCATTTCAATATGAGTTGATTTGTCAAGCCTGTAGAGGCTAGATGATATTAAGTCATGATTCAAGTGCTTATAAGGTTGTAGTGCTAACGTGTGTTGAATTTATCAAATCAATAATTGTTGTTTTTTTTTGAACGATCGCTGTCAGCCTATCCATACCCTGGGCACTTGGCGTAAACTATACGGGAACTCAAACCAGTAGCGATCGTCCCGCACCCCAAACCCGATGGCTCAGAAAACCGCATTGCTCATTGGTGTAACCGAATATGGCGAGGGCATCCCCAACTTAACGGCCCCCGCCAATGACGTGGCAGCGATCCAGCGGGTTCTGGAAGATCCAGCCATGGGCGGCTTCGATCGGGTGCAAACCCTGGTGAACCCTGATGGCCCCGATATGCAGGAAGCCATTTTTAACCTGTTTGATCAAGCCAGCAAAGACGATTTTGTGCTGCTGTTTTTCTCCGGGCACGGCATCACCGACGAC
>JBMTZC010000366.1:0-4198 GCA_049455215.1 Prochlorotrichaceae cyanobacterium | reverse complement strand
GGACGATCGTCTTACGGAGATAAGGGCCGCGCTGAGCTTCGGGCTTCTAGGGGGATCTCAGTCTTGTAGGGGTGGGCAGGATCTGCGACTGGGCTTGAGTGAAAGACCGCTCCAAAAGAGCCTGAGAATCAGTTGTGGGCTGATTTCTTTTCTTGACGGCTCTTGGCCAATAATTGATCGTTAATTTCTTGAAGTAGGCGACCAATGTCGGGATCTTTTTCCCGTTGTTGGCTCACTTTGTCGCAACTGTACAGTACGGTGGTGTGATCTTTGCCGCCAAAGGCTTCGCCAATTTTAGGCAAGCTTAAATCTGTATGTTGACGCATTAAGTACATGCCTATTTGCCGGGCTTGACTAATTTCCCGCCGTCTAGAGTTGCCTTTCATATCCTCTAAGGACACCTTAAAGACTTTGGACACGGCGGCTAAAATGGCATCCGGCGAAACTTCGACCGGCTCTGGGGTGGTATTTAAGATCGGAGTGATATTTTCTACGGTCATGGGGAGCCCTGAAATGGAGATATAGGCCACGGCACGGGTTAAAGCACCTTCTAATTCTCGAATGTTGGAGGTATAGCGAGTGGCAATATATTCAATTACGCTGCGGGGCAGGCGAATATTTTCATATTCAGATTTCTTTTGCAAAATTGCCATGCGGGTTTCTAAATCCGGGGGCTGAATGTCGGCAATGAGCCCCATGGAAAATCGTGAACAGAGTCGATCCTGTAGGCGAGGGATTTGGCTGGGGGGACGATCGGCGGCCAGCACGACCTGTTTACCGGCTTCATGGAGGGTGTTAAAGGTATAGAAAAATTCTTCTTGGGTATACTCTTTGCCTTCAATAAACTGAATATCATCTACCAGTAACACATCGGCGGCTCGGTAATGTTCCCGAAATTTCTGCATGCCATCTTTACGAATTGCGCTAATGAGGTCGTTGGTAAATTGTTCAGTGGAGACATAAAAGATTCGTGCATTTTCATCAATTTCGAGGCGGTAATGACCGATCGCTTGCATGAGGTGGGTTTTGCCTAGACCTACTCCGCCACAGAGAAATAACGGATTAAATTCTCGTCCAGGAGATTCGGCAACGGCGAGGGAAGCGGCATGGGCCATCCGGTTCATGCTACCCACCACAAATCGAGAAAATACATACTTTGGGTTCAAATCCTGGGCCCGTCGGGTACCGCCACTTAGGGAAACTTTAGTAGAGGCGGGTTCGGGGAGATGATGTTCAACACTCGAACGGTTTTGGCCCGGTTCATCGCTCGAACGATTTTCTTGGGGAGAAATGGGAGACCATAATTGTTCCGGTTGCAAGCTGAGGAAGTCTTCATTGGCAACGGTAAATTGAATATCAAGATTATGACCGGCGACTTTTTCTACACTTTGGGCGATCGCACTGAGGTAGTATTTCTGCAACCAATTGCGAGCAAAGGGATTGGGCGTGCGAATTCGGATGCAGTGATCATTTAATTCTTCAAGGGTAGCGGTTTTAATCCACGTTTCAAAGGTTGGGCGGCTCAGTTGAGTTTGCAACTGAACTAATACTTGATTCCAAAATTCTTGTGGAGACATATTCAATTTGTTAGACCTCCCACCGGATAAAACATGGCCATGAACTGAAGGCGATAAAATAGGGCACTTTATACCGAATTCCACCGCGATTGATCTGATTTTAAGCTTCCATAGAAAACTTAAACACAGAACTAAGTAGCGATCGTAATACCGCGATGAAGTTGACTAGCAGAATCCAAGTTTTTCCCCGATGTGATCTTGTCAAAGGAAATCTTTATGATTGCGTAAATAGCAAGTCAACTTTGGACTTTTCCAGGTAACCTTAATTTATGATTAAGTATTATTAAATTTAATGTAAGGAAACCTTACTAAATGTTCATTTGTCGTTGCAGAATTAATGTAAGGCAATAGTTGGAAAGCGTTGTATTCCATTCTACCTATGGTTAGATTTTTTCGCTTTCAGGGGAAAGCCCTCTTGTCTAAAGAATCTACTCATCCCACTAATCTTAAGACTTAATTAAGATAAAAGCATCCTTGCGGTCTGCCTACTTAATTCAGTTTCAGTGGGGAAAATTTATTGTACACGAATCGAGATTTAAAGACAAAGAATATGATCCTCCAGAGGAATGTCTGCGATCGCTTTAGGCTCCCATGCCAGAATATTGCTTCAAGCCTTGGTACCAAGCCCATCGATTCACGATCGTGATGATGAGCAACCAGATTAACATGACCATCCCCCCTTTAATCACAGAGACGGGCAACCCTAAAAGTAGGGCAGAGGGGAAATAAATTAAGTAGGGAATAGGAGTCCAGGACAGCCACGAGACCAAGGTTTCGGGAAAAACATCTAGGGGGGCAATTAAACCGGAGAGAAAGAGATAGATAAAAAACCATACCCCTTCCACTGATCGCGCCCGCTCAGTCCAGAAGGCTAGCATCGAGAAGGTATATTGAATCATGAAGTGGAGTAAGAAGGCAAGACTAGCGGCGATCACAAAGCCTAGCAGTTGTCCAAAACCGGGGAGCCAAAAGGCTTGAGGATAGAGTAGAAAGAAGAAAATAACCAGGAGAAAAATGAAAGGGAAGCGTGTTAGCCGTTCTCCAATGTGTTGCATAAAATGATGCCAAAAGGGATCGATGGGATAGAGGAGACGAAAGGATAACTGTCCTTCGATAATTTCTCGCTCAAATTCCCAAATGACCCAAACCACGGTAAATTGTCGAGTTAAGAAAACCGCTAGGAAATAACGAATAAATTCAAGGCGATCTAAGCCATAGTCTGTGCCTTGTCCTACCGATTGTGACCAGACCCCCAGCATAATAAACGGCAAGCTACCGGAAAGGACCCAGAGAATAATCTCGGCGCGATATTCCATGATGTAGGCATAGTAAACACTGGTTAAGGTTTTGAGTACCTTAACCGGATTTGCGATCGTAAAGCTGCTAAAGGTGTACCGTAGAAATTTAAGGAAAAGCATTTATTTCTGTTCAGGATGGCTGGATTCTGGTGCAGTTGCTCCCATTTGATTAATGCGCATGATCATTTGATAGAGTCGTCCTAAGTCCCGTTGATTGAAATGAAAAATGAGCCGGGGTAAGTTTTCTGTTCCGTCCCGCTGCTCTGTATCTAAAACTTTGGTTTTAGCGATCGTTCCACTCACTAATAAATCTGCAAAGGTATCGTTAAGTTCGGCAACCTGTTGATCCGATAACTCTGTTTTTAAGCGCATGACAAAGTTCTGATGGACATATCGACTTGAATGGTAGACTCGATAAAAATCGACGATCGCTTGACAAGCCACTTCTAGGCGATCGGTAATCGTATATAAACTCGGATCTTCTGGACTAATTAAACCATTCCCTAATAATTGTTCTTCAATATAACGACTCCATTGGTGCCAGTACTCTCCCCCCGGACGATCGACAAAAATCATGGGTGCGGGGCCAAATTTTCCCGTTTGTGTGAGGGTTAAAACCTCAAAAGCTTCATCTTGAGTGCCAAATCCCCCTGGAAAGACCGCGATCGCGTCGGTTTCCCGCAGGAAAAACAGTTTGCGGGTGAAAAAGTACTTAAACTGTAAAAGTTTTTCATCTCCCCTCACATAGGGATTTGCCTCCTGTTCAAAAGGCAAGTGTACATTGAGCCCAAAGGAATAATCCCGCCCAGCCCCTTGGTTCGCTGCTTCCATAATGCCGCCGCCTGCGCCGGTCATGACCATAAAGCCCTGTTGAGCCATTCGCTTAGAGAAATCCAACGCCATCTGGTACTCCGGTGCGGTGCTAACGGTTCGGGCAGAGCCAAACACGGCTATTTTGCGGGTATGACGGTAGGGGTGAAAAACGCCAAAAGCTCGATCCATGTCCTGCAGGGAGCCAATGAGAATTTTCCAATCGAGGCGTTCCATGTCATGGTCTGCAATTCTGACCAGGGTCTCCAACGCCTGAGCAATCAGAGCACTGTGGGCATAGTCAGACAGGTTATCCACAAGCTGAATTAAGCTAGTGCGTAGCGCTTGGGTATCCAAACCAGAATCGGTGACCGTCATAGGAAATCTCACAGGATGATGCTGAATCCTCATCGACGCAAGAGAGGAATGGGGTCTTCTATTATCCCAGAGGATGGCCAGAGGGGATATCCTGAAATTTGGGCTACCCACTTCAGGCGGAAGAGGGGGGGGGGG
>JBMTZC010000365.1:0-4199 GCA_049455215.1 Prochlorotrichaceae cyanobacterium | reverse complement strand
GGCCGATCGGCCCAATCTGTGTTACAAGATGTTCTAATTTTTGAGTTTTCCACCCTGGGTGGCAACGAGAAATTGACAGATAGAGAACTCAGTGCTAATAAAGCAGTGCTATTTGATTGTCATTTGTAAACCTTGATATTAAGGTTAGAGGCAAATGCCAGGAGGCCCAAGGTGTGACATTGCCGCCGCCCTTGGGACAGGGAGCAGTTCTTCAACATCGCTAACGGAATGGAGTAACCCGCCGTGTTTCTTAAAAATCTCATCTCTGGGTTATCTGGGGGCAAACAAGGCATTGGTGTGGAACTCACGCCAGAGCGCTTAAACATTGTCCGCCTTAAAAAACAGGGTCAGGGCTATAAGCTGATGAACCTGGTGTCTGCCGATATGCCGGAAAATGTCATCCAAGATGGTCAAATCATTAACCCACCAGAATTAGTAGAGCTATTGCAAACGGTGACGGCTGAGCACAAGCTCAACAAAATTAAAACCGTTGCCACAGCGATTCCTGGCCGAGATGTGGTTACTCGTTTAATTCCGGTGCCCGCAGAGTTAGACGATCGCGAATTGCGGGAAATGATCTTGAATCAGGAAGCGGGACTGTATCTCCCCTTCCCCCGCGAAGAAGCCGATGTGGACTACCAGAAATTAGGCTTTTTGGTCGATGAGGATGGCATTGAAAAGGTTCAGGTCCTTTTGGTGGCAACCCGCAAGGAAGTGACCGATACCTACATCAGTACTTTTCAGGAAGCCGGATTTAAGGTAGATGTGCTAGAAATTACCAGCTTCTCCTTGATTCGGACGATTCGTCCTCAACTGCGCCAGTTTGGTCCCCAAGAAGCGGTAGCGATCGTGGATATTGAGTACGACTATACGGAGATTTCCATCGTTGTGGATGGCGTTCCCCAATTTTCCCGTACCGTGCCCATCGGAACCTTCCAAATTCAAAGCTCCTTGTCCCGCGCCATGAACTTACCCCCCTCCCGCAATACCGAACTGCTCATGGGCATGACGGTTCCCTTAAATCCTTTAGGGGGCATGGGAGGCAATACCGCCGCCACCAATCCAGGGGCTGCGGCGATGTTAAGGGTGTTAGGGGAATTGTCCGATGAATTGCGGCGATCGATTGACTTTTATTTAAACCAAGATGAAAACCTGGAGGTTGCCCAACTCTTAATTGCAGGGCCAGGGGGCAGTTTGGGGCAAGTGGATGAGTTTTTTACTCAACGCTTGAGTTTACCCTCTAGTCCCGTCGATCCCATTGAATCTTTAAGCTTACAAGTTCAAGAGGAAATTTCTGAACTGCAACGCCCCAGCCTAGGGATTGTCCTAGGTTTAGGGCTGCGGGAGGTATAGGTCTATGTATAGTCTAGATATAAATTTTTTAAACGATCGTCCTGAATTTGCCCCGGAAGCCTCATCCTCAGCGCCCACGGCAGCGGTTACACCCACCGCCAATCCCTTACCAGCAATCCTAGGGCTACTGGTGGCGATCGCCTTGCCTGCAGGGACTTTTGGAGCCAAGGTGTACTTAGAGGGAGAGCGGGCTAAGCTCACCACCGAGCGAGATAACTTAACCACAGAACTCGCTAATCTCAACGCTCAGTTGGGTCAGGTCGCCACCTTAGAAGCCGAAGAAGCCCAAATTAACGCTGAAATTGATAGCCTCGTGGCAGTCTTTGGCAAGGTTCAGCCCATGTCTGCACTATTGCAGGAAGTGAGCAACCAAATTCCCGCTAGCCTTCGTATTAATACCCTTAATGTCAGCGGTACTACGCTGGAACTGACTGGAACCTCCAGTTCCTATGCGGATCTGACAGACTTTATCCTGCTGCTGAAACAATCTAAGTTTTTGCAACCCGAGGCGATTAAATTAACGTCCTCAACCCCAGGGACTAGCCCCTTACAAGTGGAGGTGGAATATTTAGAAGACTTAATTGCAGCAGCGATTCAGGAAGCTAATCCGAATGAGCCGGCTCCTGAAGTTACGCCCCCGGAAGAACGTCCTCAAGTGAACTATACGCTCCCGGAAGTGGTGAACTATAGTCTAACGACCCAGTTAACTAACCCAGATGCCACAGAGGTCTTAGATGAGCTCAGGAGTTTAGGGGCTGAAGGAATTGTGGAACGTATTGAGGTTTTACAGCAACGGGGGATTATTTAAAGATGACATTTGCAGAAGAATTTGTAGCGGGTAATGAGGGGGAAGCGCCCCAGGCGACCTTTTTAGGACTTGCCATTAGCCCGGTCATTATCGGCGTTATTCTAGCGGTCTTAGGGGCTGGAGGGGCTGGCTATATGGGGTTTACCATGGTCAAGCCCGTGTGGGACGAAAACACAGCCCTGAATACGGAAATCACCGATTTAACGGGGCAGGTTGAGTCCCAAAAGGCAAGTTTAAGCAAGATTGATCAAGCCCAAGAAAAGGTAGATTCAGCCAAGTTGCGGCGAGAAGAAATGCTAGCCTTTTTTGCCAAAGATGAAGCTCTGGATACCATCCTGTTAGATTTTGAAGCGATCGTAAAGCAACAAAAGGGTTTGAAGTTGGATGCTCTTTCCCTCGCAGGTGATCCGATCGTCATTAACGATGGTTCCTTAGGGGAGAGCGCCAATGGTCGATTTAAACAGCAACCCATGACCTTGAACATCACGGGAACCTTTAGTGAGATCCGCGCCTTACTTCAGTCCTTAGAGAAATTTGAACCGATCGTCCAGGTTCCCACAATGAACTTAACCAGTTCCCCCCCAACTCAAAAAATTCAGGTTGCTCAAAATGGCAAAATTCAAGTTTCCCAAGAGAATGTGGAATTAACCACCACCCTAAATCTACAGATTATTGTGTCCCGCTCTCAAGCTGAAATTGATAAAGACGCCGCAGAAGCAGCAGCCGCTGCTGCCGAAGCCGAAGCAGCGGCCGCTGCCCAGGAGACACCGCCCCCGTAGATGCCTTAAGAGCTGTTTCAGCCTACTTGCTTCCGTTCAATTATTAACCCTTTGCTAAACCTTTTTGTGTGAGGAACCGATGATGAGCCCCTTCCCGAACCCCTTCTTAAATCCCACGGTATTCAGTGCTATTTCCAGTACGATCGTTTTGGCTAGTGCCACCCCTAGCTTTGCCGCAGCTACTCAAGTGATCGGTGTAGAAGTAACCCCTGCCTCTAATGGTGTGGAACTACACCTTAAAACAGCAGGAGGGGGCGATCGTCCTCAGGTCTTTGCGGTTCCCCGAGGCAATAGCTGGGTAGCAGATGTCACCAACACCCAGTTGAAACTGACCACTGGCACTCAATTTTCCCAACAAAACCCAGCGGAAGGGATTCGCTCCATTACCGTTACGCCCCTGGATGCCAACAGCGTTCGGATTACCGTTACCGGCAGTAATCAGACTCCCGGCGCACAACTGACCAGTCGCGCCAACAACACCCTCACCTTTGGTATTGTGCCTGAGGCAGAAAATGAAGCGGCCACCAGCCCTAACGCCACCAGTTCAGCCCCCGAAACGATCGCTCAGCGGCCAGCCTCCTCAAGCCCAACCAATGAACCGGAAGTTCTCTTCCCTAACCCAGAGATTACGATTACCGACAACAGCACCAGTACCGAAATACCGGTACCGCGCCAGAACCCCGCCCCCGCCTTTTTACCCCGCGCCGTCGCCCCACCCCTAGGGGATATTGCTGTTTCTAACTTAATTCCTAATATTGGCGATAACATTGATCTCGGTACTGCCCAGCGAGTCCCCCGGTTAGTGCTGCGGGATGCCCCGGCGCGAGAAGTACTATCTCTGTTAGCTCGGGCTGCCGGATTGAACTTAGCTTACATTGGTAACAGTGCAGCAACCCCTACGACCGGAGGTGAAAATACTGGTGATACAGGTGCAACCACAGTAGCTGCAGCAGGAAGTGAAGGGCCCAGTATTACCTTGGATATTGAAAATGAGCCAGTACAGGATGTCTTTAACTATGTCCTGAAGCTGACCCAGTTAGAGGCTGTTCGCCAAGGTCGCACCATCTTAGTGGGGCCAGAGTTGCCCCAAGATACCCGTAACACCATTATTCGATCGCTTCGTATGAACCAGGCTAATGCAAACACTGTTGCCGCATTACTCAGTGCTCAAGGGGCTGAAACGCAACAAATTGTTACTACAACAGAAACAGAGGTAACAGACATTGATCTAGGTGCAGGTGGAGATGGAGAGGGAGGCG
>JBMTZC010000364.1:0-4202 GCA_049455215.1 Prochlorotrichaceae cyanobacterium | reverse complement strand
CTAGCCACCCTATTGCCCCTAACTCCCAGCCTAGCTGGTCGTCTCGGCATTGAATCGGTCCCCGATTTCCTGCAGCAATTGCAATAGGGATTGTAGGGATTAAAACGGTCCCGAAGGAATAGAACTAAGTCTGACAGTGTCAACCTCGTCAGACTCAGTCCGCTGACCTCAAGCTGCTGGTTTTTGGGCAATAATGGTGCGATGGCGAGGATCGCTCTCCTGAGTGGTGCAGTGGTTAAACCCAATCTGACGCAGGGCTGCCTCCACATCAAAAGTATAATATTCGTCACTCCAGGGTTCCGTACTTTTCATGAGGGTAAAGAGCACCGGTGGTAAATTTTGGATGACCGTAGAGCGGGGGTTATTATCGGTAATGGCAAGGTATCCCCCCGGGCGCAAAATCCGATAAATCTCTGCAAAGATGTTACGGGTTGCCTGATTCGGCAGTTCGTGGAGTAAAAACTGTAAGGTGATCAGATCAAAACGGTCAGGTTCAAAAGGAGTTGCCTCGGCCAAACCATGAACCCAGTCAATCTCCTGTTGCCCATCTCGGAACTGGGCTACGCTGAGCATATAGGGGGACAGATCTAACCCGACGGTACGCGGAATGATGCCGGACTGGGCTTGACGCGCTTTGAGATAGTCCTGAAGGTAACGGGTAGAAATACCCACGGAGCACCCTATATCCAGACAGTCTTGAACGATCGGGAGGCAGTACTGCCCTAAAATTTGATGAAAACTCGATCGTAAACGGTCTTGGGCTGCCTGCCAGGTTAACGACTCTTTTGGCCAAACCCGCAACGCCATCGCATAGGTGGCGGGTTCTGCTTCACAGGCAGCTAACCAACATAGATTCCCGGCATGATAGGCATGAAATGGCACTTGGTAATAATCCGGATAAGTCAGCTCCGGATTGGTCAGACTTTGACTCAGTTCAGGCAAGTTTTCCGCTTGTAGGGTCTCTACCGTTTCCTTCCAGGTCACGCCCTTTTTCTCTGCGGTTTGGATTAAAACCTGTCGGGCTTGCCATTTCATGAGGCTATATAGGGGTTTTGCCTGAATTAACAGATTGACTAAGCGGGAGAGCAAATCCTCGCCCGCCCAGTCTGGCTTAGTTTTGGCAGGGGTTGAAGCAACCATTGTTATTTTAGTGAAGTCGGAAGTGTTATCAGCATTGTGGCTTACTCAGTCCATCACTGCAAGATTTTTTAGCAATGTTTCTGGTTTGGGTTCGGCACTGGACTGTTAACGGTGGATAAGTCTCTGGATGCCTACTAAGCGAAGGTTATCAGAGTGTTCATAGCAAATTTTCTGGGATGCTTACAGGATTAACTTCTCAGCCCTCTATCATCTTTTTAGAGACCAGTGCCCTGGTAAAGTCCAGCAGCGCTTCCTCCAAGTCCTCCAACTGAGCGATCGGTAATGCTTCTATTTTGATTGGTGTTGAAGGTGTTGAAGAGTTAGATAAATACACCAGAATCAATCTTAAACAGGTTACTCAATTTTTTAACCTGAGCGATCGAAAGCTCACGATCGCCTGCTAATATATCAGCCACTATTTGCTCAGAACCCAGAGTAGATACTAAATCGGTCAGATTGAGGCCTTGATGTTCCATCAAAAACTGCAGCATTGAAATCGCATTAGAGTGAAAAAGTGGTTGATAGAATTCTTGTTCAAATTTTTCAATCAACACAATGAGTAACTCATATAATTCATCTTCTTCAGGACTGCGATCGGGGCGGTTCATTAGTTCTTCTATAACTTCTAGTGCCCGATTGTTATCGGCTTCAGTTCTGATCAATTTAGGCTGATATTGAGATAAGAGTTCAGTGTATTTACTTGAGTTAAAAGTAACGGTCATGTTTCCATTTTCCCTTGTCATATTCAGCATGAGTCAAAACGTACTTTATGAAAACTAACTGCTTAACATAATCAATACTAACAATTAAACGATAAGAATTTCCCTTGATATTAAAGACCGTGAAGTTACCAACTGCTTCAGCTTTTGGAAAAACAGACTGAAGCTCATTTAGATTTGACCAGTTCGCTTTCTGAGCAACCTTAAACCAGTTACCCAGTGCGCCGCAAGAATCACTATGCTGTTTGCAAAACTCTCGTAAACGTCTATAGCTAATAACATGCATTCACAAAACTCGCCTGCTATCCTCAACTAATTTACTTGCTTTTCAAATTACTGGCAATGTTCCCCTCGATCCTTTGAATCCTGTGCTAACCACGCTTCTAAATCCGTCACACTGGTAAAGTCTAATAACGCTTCCCCCAAGTCCTCCAACTGAGCGATCGTTAAGACCTCAATTTTAGTTTTTAGCTCAGGAGCGATCGTTCCCACCCGGCGATTGAGTTGACGTAGAACAAGCGATCGTCCTTCTTCCGCTCGACCTTCCTGCAAACCCACTTTCAAGGGCACTGATTGGTAGCCGTTTTGAAATTTGCTTGGCCTCCGAAATTAAAAATTGAAACGAGGTTCAAAACAGATTCATCTAGGTCTGCAACGGACACAAACCTTCAATGAGTGTTCTGAACCTCGTTGGGTATGGTTTCACGCCCCATTTAGGAGTTTAACTGCCACTAATCCGGGCGATGTCGCGGGCATTTTCCTCGAAGGCGGCGGCGAGGGCATCGTCACCACTGAGACCGGCTTCCATGGCAGACTTGATGTGCTGCAGGACGCGCTTATAGTCTCGGGGCATGACGCGAATAAACTGGGGAATGGTGTTGTCCCAGTTGTCTAGTAAGGTCTGGGCGACGGTACTGCCGGTGTACTTGGCGTGGTTGTGGATCATGTCGTGGACTTCGCGGATTTCTTCGGGGTCGTCCAGGGGTTCGAGATCCACCATCTCAGGGTTGCAGTGCTGGGCAAAGCTTCGATCGCGATCGAGAATGTAGGCAATACCACCACTCATGCCTGCGGCGAAGTTGCGTCCAGTTTTACCCAGAACGACGACTTTACCACCGGTCATGTACTCACAGGCGTGATCTCCCACGCCTTCCACCACGGCCCGCACACCAGAGTTGCGCACACAGAAGCGCTCACCGGCCAGTCCTCGGATATAGGCTTCGCCGCTGGTGGCTCCGTAAAAGCCGACGTTACCGATGATGATGTTTTCTTCCGGGATAAAGCTGGAGACTTTGGGGGGATAAAGGATCAGTTTGCCGCCACTGAGTCCTTTGCCGAAGTAGTCGTTGGCATCTCCTTCCAGTTCTAGGGTTACGCCTTTGGGAACAAAGGCCCCAAAACTTTGTCCGGCACTGCCGTGGAAGTGAAGGTACACGGTGTCTTCGGGTAAGCCGTCCCAGTGCCGTTTGGTGATTTCGTTGCCGAGGATGGTTCCGACGACACGGTTGGTGTTTTTAATGGGCAGGGTGGCCCGAACCTGTTCACCCTTTTCGATCGCTCCCTGGCAGAGATCCAGTAATTGAGTAATATCCAGGGATTTATCCAAACCGTGATCTTGGGAGATCTGGCAGTAGCGCCCTACACTGGCATCCACGTCCGGTTGGTACAGCAGTTTGGACAGGTCAATGCCTTTCGCTTTCCAGTGATCGATCGCTTTTTTGGCCTCTAGGGCATCGGTGCGACCGACCATTTCGCTGATGCTGCGGAACCCGAGTTGTGCCATCCACTCCCGTAGTTCCATGGCAATGAAGCGCATGAAGTTGACGGTGTGCTGGGGATCGCCGGTAAAGTACTGGCGCAGTTCGGGATTTTGGGTCGCAATGCCCACGGGACAGGTGTTTTTATGGCAAACCCGCATCATGATGCAACCGAGGGTGACTAAGGGTGCGGTGGCAAAGCCGTATTCTTCGGCTCCCAGCAGGGTGGCGATCGCTACGTCTCGTCCAGTTTTCATTTGTCCGTCAGTTTCTACGGCAATACGACTGCGGAGGTTGTTCAGAACCAAGGTCTGATGGGTTTCCGCCAAACCTAACTCCCAGGGCAGTCCAGCGTGTTTGATGGAGGTTTGGGGGGAGGCTCCGGTGCCGCCGTCAAAGCCGGAAATGAGCACGACATCCGCATGAGCTTTGGCAACCCCTGCCGCGATCGTTCCCACGCCCACTTCCGACACCAGCTTGACACTGATCCGGGCTGCGCGGTTGGCATTTTTCAGGTCATGAATTAACTCCGCGAGGTCTTCAATGGAGTAAATATCGTGGTGGGGGGGCGGTGAAATCAGTCCCC
>JBMTZC010000363.1:0-4203 GCA_049455215.1 Prochlorotrichaceae cyanobacterium | reverse complement strand
CCTCGGCGTTTTAGTTCAATTTGAACGAGGGGCAAACCATTAATCAGTAGGGTTACATCGTAGCGGTTTTTGTACTTGCCCTGCTGAGTGACTTGGTTAGTGACCTGGTATTGGTTTTGGCACCAGTGTTCGGTATTGAGAAATTCTAGGTAAAAGGTTGTGCCGTCGTCGCGGCTCAACTCCATTTTGTCCCGCAGGCGTTTGGCACGATCGAAGACGTTGCCTTTGTCGAGATGGTTGAGGACGCTTTTAAATTCGGTATCGCTAAGTTTAATCCCGTTGTGCTTCTCCAGTTGGGTTTTGAGGTTGGCTTTGAGATCTTCGGCATTGCGAAGGGTCACGGGTTCATAGCCTAGTCCGGTGAGGCGATCGATCAGTTTTCGTTCTAGTTCGGCTTCGGTTTGGGTCATAGCTTAATTGGGCATGATGACGGGAATGGGTTGGTTGCGCTGCTTTCGATAAATGGTAAAGTCGCTATCGAGGGTTAAAACCTGGCTATTGTCGTACATTTCGCTCATTCTAACTAAACACGCATCGGCGAGAGACATTGGCACAGAAGCATAGCGTTGCATTAGGGTTTCTATCGCTTCAAGGTCTTGACTGAGGATAAAAGGGAGAGTGATATGACCTTGCTGAATCAGTTTTAGGATGGTTTCTTGTCCGTTGTGAATTCTTTGGGCAAGAAAGCAGGATTCTGTGATCACGGGTTCACAGGTAATCACAGGAACTGTGATCTGGGAAAGTTGGGAGACTGCCCAAGTGTGAAACTTATCCTTAGGCATCAGGAAGGCGATTAAAACTCCGGTGTCGATAATAATGGGGTTGTTCACGATTCTCCAAAGCCTTCTAAATATTGGGGATTGTGGGAGAGGTCTTCTAGGTCACTCTCTAAACAACCTCTAAATTCTTGGGCTGATTCTAAAAAGGATTTTTTTTGTGGTTGGATGTCAATGGGTGCAGGAATTATTTTATGAGTTTGAAATTCGATGAATTCGATATACTCAAAAACTTTTTCGAGTTGTTCTGGGGAAAATTGTTGAATTTTTTGGATAACCATTTCTAGGCTGAGCATTGGATTCTCCTTGGTTAAGGTTGCTTTGATTAGAAAAAACTACACAAACAGCTTTTGAAGTAAGCCTTTTTTGAATTGCTCGGTTTGCTCGATTTGGCGGGAAAGGATTTCGATTTTGCGATCGATTGTAGTTAGGAATTTAGCTATTTTCTCTTGTTCTTCAATACAGGGAAAATCAATCCTTAAAAGACTTAAGTCATAATTTGTAAACCCTTTTATTGATGTCCCTTGACTTATTGAAAGTAATTTGTTTTTTAAAAAAATCAATAAATAAGCAATAAAGTATATATTTCCCTCATTAGGGGTGAAATTAGAAAAATCTTGGCTTGTACAAAGTTCTTGGTTAGATACAGCTATTTTCCCGACACCCACTCTTGAAATAATTAAGATGCTATTGGGTGGAACTTTTTTGGTTGCAGACTCTTTAATAGCTGTTTCATTAATAAATCTTTTGATAGAAATTTTGTATATTGAATCTTCTTCAAGATCAGAGCTTGAAATCCAAGGGATTTTTCCAGTCCAATAATTTTCTTGAGATGTACTAGGGGTTCCTCCACCGAGAAACGTACCTAATTCACCTAATTTCTTTCTTTCCCAATCAGGAAACTCTGAGCCGATCGCCCCCTTAAACCTCACCTCTTGGGAGAAGAGTTTTTGCATGATGCCGCGCTTGTAGGTGTGCAGCAGTTCCCGCTTGCGGCGCAGTTGGTTGAGGCGCGTGTCCACTGCCCCCAAAAAACTTGCGATCTTCTCTTGTTCTTGTAAGTTGGGTAAGTTTATTTCCCAGTGATACCACCGTGAAACCTTAAAAAGCATTTTTTCGACATGAACGCCAATACTGGAGTGAAAACAAATCTGTTGAAAATAAATAGAGTGAGATAGTAATTCCCAATATTTTGGAATAATCTTATCAGTGCAATTAAGTACTAAATATTCATTAGAAACAATCGCGCCATCCAATTTTCTTGGTACAAATCCACAAGCACCATGTACAATCTGCCGTTTTGATATTAAAAAGTCACCTTCTCGAACATAGAATTGATTTTTCACAGCAATATCTTTTCCTCTCAAATCTTCTCTTTTAACAATTCCTCCTCTAGAGCGTTTTGCAGTTACGAGAGTGTATAGCTCATCGTCTTCCATTACTACAGGGCGGATTACTTCTTCAACTAAATCTCCAATCGGAAATCTTTCCCAGCCCTCTTTTAGAGGTGCTAGACGAGGTTTCCCGTGTTGTACAGATGCAGGATATTTTTGATGGGTTTTATCGCTCATAACGGTGCCTCAATCCCCAACTCCTCACAAAATCCGCGAATCAGTTGATCCGTTGCCACCATTTCCTGATCAACCTTTCGGATCTCCGTTGCCACCGCCGCTAGATCAATCTCCTCCTCCTCCTCAAACGTATCCACATAACGGGGAATATTTAAGTTAAAGTCATTTTCCTCAACTTCCGTTAGCGGAGCGCGATAACTGTACTTTTCCTCCTGCAGGCGTTGTCGATAGGTAGAGACAATCTTTTCAACATCCTCATCCCGCAAATAGTTCTGGTTCTTTGCCTTCTCAAAATAAGCGCTGGCATCCACAAACAAAATATTGTCAGGATGTTCCCGGCACTTCTTAAACACCAAAATACAAGTCGGGATACTCGTGCCATAAAAAATATTGGCAGGCAAACCGATCACCGCATCCAACCAGTTGCGCTCCTTAATCACATACTGACGAATCCGCCCCTCCGATCCACCCCGAAACAGAACCCCGTGGGGCAACACCACCGCCATAATGCCGTTCTCATCCAGATGGTGGAGCATGTGCTGCACAAAGGCAAAATCTGCTTTAGAACCGGGAGCCAATGACCCATACTGACTAAAGCGATCGTCTGACTCAAACAGTTTGTTGGCACTCCATTTGGCTGAAAAGGGTGGATTTGCCACCACCGCCTCAAACCGCATTCCCTCATGCTGGGGATGCTCCAGCGTATCCTCTTGACGCAGGTCAAAATTGCGATAATGCACCCCATGCAGAATCATGTTCATCCGCGCCAAGTTGTAAGTTGTGCGGTTCATTTCCTGCCCATAAAAATCCCCGACCGACTCTACTTCCCGCGCCACCCGCAGCAACAATGAACCCGACCCACAAGTGGGGTCATACACTGATTTCAGGCGACTCTTCCCCGTCGTCACAATCTTCGCCAACACCTTAGACACCTGCTGCGGCGTATAAAACTCTCCCGCCTTCTTCCCCGCACCGCTGGCAAACTGCCCAATTAAATACTCATAGGCATCCCCTAGTACGTCGCTTTCCGTATCTTCTAAGCGAAAATCAATTTTATCCAGATGCACTAAAATCCGGGCAATCAGGGCATTTTTCGCCTTGGGAGTCCGTCCCAGTTTCGTCGAAGTCAGATCCAGATCCTCAAACAAGTGATCGAAATCCTCTTCACTGTCCTTGCCCATCGTCGATCGTTCAATGCTGTTCAGCACTTGGGTCAAGTCATCCAAAATAAAATTAGAGGACTCAAAATCTTCCTCCGATAGATTTTCCTCGTGGGCTTTCTTAGCCCCCAACGCCCGTTCTGCCAAGGAACTGAACAACTCTGACGGCTTTAGAAAATATCCCAGCGTGGCGATCGACTCTTCTTTAATCGCCTCTAAATACTCTTGCCCTTCTTCAGAGGATTCATCGATCTTTAGAAAATCAATGCCGTCCTCTTCCAAGACTTCATTGGCATAGAGGTGCTGTCGCTCGGACAGGTACTTATAGAAGATGAACCCCAAGCAATAATCCCGAAACTCATCGGCATTCATCTTGCCCCGCAGCGAGTCGGCAATATTCCAAAGCTGGGTTTCTAGCTTCTTCTTGTGTCCGTTTTGTCCATTCGTCATTTATTTCTCGTACTGGGAGACCCTAGACTTGGTTAAAATCATTATGGCTCAAGCGTGTTGTCCAAGCACAGTTTAAACTCTTCCCAAGCTCTAAAGGTCTATCTGCTGAAGTGAGGACAGGCGGAGTTACATGATCCAGTCCCGACTTGGAGACTGCGATCGTAGTGGACGACAAAGGGGGGCCGTAGGGCAAGCAAAACACACCACTACCCCGTCAGGCTACGCCTCCCCCCCCCTTCACAGAAG
>JBMTZC010000362.1:0-4204 GCA_049455215.1 Prochlorotrichaceae cyanobacterium | reverse complement strand
CCTAGTTATGTTTGCTAGAGCGGGCGCGGTAACCTCTATACCGCAAGGCTTCTAGAATGAATTATGACGCGCCCTAGGATGCCCTATATCCCCTGTAGTTCATGCCCATCGATTAATCAATGGCTCCTCTAGAATTCTGTAGCACAGATGACAAATGCTGACATTCTTGGTTAAAGTCGCTAGGCTAGGGAGAAGTCTGTGAAATCTTGGCTGGAGCATTATTTTGAGGACGGATTATGGCAGAAATTACATTGCAAAATTCCATGCAGTATTCCATGGAAATCCTGCGTTCTGAAGCAAGGGGATTAGTTCAAAGCGGTTTACTGAATCGTCAGCAGCCTATTTATAGTCTCTGTCGGTTCATCCCCGCCCGCGAGTGGCGTTGCATCGAGCAGGAATTAGAGCAACACCAATTTTTGCTCCGGGATCGCCTCAGCGATCTGGTGGGACGGGAAGACTGGGAAAATGATTAAGGCTACGAGCCGCAGGATCAGGGGAGAGCGTTAAGGATTCACCGTCACCTGTACAGTAGCCCCGATCGCTTTGCCGTTATGCCATAAATCTTTGTGATCATTTGTATTCAGCGTTACGGTGACTTCGTTGTCCCCCACCGGCAATTCCGATAAATAGTACCAACGATCGTAGAGACGGGTGATCTTAATGCCGTTAACGTATAAGTGAGCATGGCCTTCGTTCCAATCACTGGGCTGATTTACGGATTCTGGCGCAAATCTAAAGTGAGTGACCTTGACCTCCAGATTCCAGCCTTTTATGGTATCGGGATACACCTGTAATTCAACTTCCGGTACCATTGCGCCCTCAGGAATTTCGATCATAGAGTGGCCATGCTCATGGTTCCAGTGCTCCATCTCGGCAGGATTGCTGTGGTGATCCATCATGGGGGTATCCTGCATTTCGTGGGGGTGATCCGTATGATCCGTATGGACTTCTTCAGCCATTAGGCCAGGGGTGACTCCCCCGATCGATAATCCCGAACAAACGATCGAGAGGGTCAGTTGGGTAAACAGATTAGAAAAAGGCTTGTGATTTAACATTATTTGTCGCAATTTGTCGCAAAAGTTATGGTTATACCGAAAAGCTTTCACTAGGGCGCATCATCACTTCGGTCCAGACCCCTTACGGTATCGACATGGGCCGTACCCGTCTCAGTTTTATAATTAAGGTCTGAAACAAACACAGCATAGGTATTTCATCCCTAACCGATGACAAACCCTGGCCGGTGTGAGATGTCGGCAAAAGCTCCCAGGAAGATATATCAGAAAATCAGTTATCACGTTTCGACAGAGCGTCTTTTGTGGTGACATCCTCTGCGGCAATTTCTCTGCGTACTCAGGGATCCTCACAAATGCTGCGCCCTCTCCCTCACTGCAAAATTAAAAATCAGCAAATTATCCTGAAGCCACCCTCAGCGCTTGATCAAATCAGTAGATCCCTACCTTTGTGGGGATGCACCTCGTCATCATGGGTATAGCACTGCAGCGGGCTTGCCCAAGCCGGGGACTTCCTGTGTAATTTGCAAGACGGGTAATTCTATGAGTGACCTTTGCCTGGTAGCCTCTATGGTGGCCAAGATGCACCTAGCCGCAGAACAAAATTCTGCACCGGTGCCCCCGACTGACACCAGTGTGAACCGTGCCAACCCTAAGGCGGTAAAACCAGAAGCGGTGGAGATAAAGCCCAGCCTGGTTAAGGAACCCCCTCCCCTGGAATTTAGTGCTAACTGTGCCAAAACCGTCGAACGGGTTTACGCGCAACCCGATCGGATTTTGCCCATCGCCGTAAGTCCCAATGGATCCGTTAGCCGGCCCTCTAGCGATCGTCCCGAATTCACTCCCGTCCGCAATTCTCGACCGGCCACCTCCCTCGCCCCCAGATTTGATACACGTTACCAAGGCCCCACCAGTGGCCCCCAGCTCTACCAGCAACGACTCACGGCATTACAACGCGGTACCCTCTACACCCGTCTCCCGTCCAACAGTTTTCAGGAGTCGTGGCGCAATGCGACCACCCAACCGACCTATGAGCAGTGGAAAAATATTTTGGATCAGGAAGCACGGGCGGTGGGTTTAGGTCAGGGCCGTAATAAGTTAAGTGTGACCTTAGGGGATTCTCTCAGTCTCTGGATGCCAACGGAAGCTCTACCGACAGGACAACTGTGGCTGAACCAAGGGATTTCTGGAGATACCACCGCTGGAGTTTTGCGTCGTCTTGGCAGTTTGCGCCAAACTCGTCCTGATCATATTTATTTGATGGCGGGGATTAATGATTTGCGCCAGGGCGCTACGGATTACCAAGTCCTGACCAATTTACGGCAGATCATGCAACAGTTACGCAGTGATCACCCCCAAGCCAATATTTTGATTCAATCCATTTTGCCCACCGCGATCGGAATTCCTAACGATCGGATTCGCCGTTTGAATGAGCAGTTGGCGGTGATGGCCCAGCAGGAAGGGGTAAAATACCTCGACCTGTACAGTCACTTTGCGGATGCTCGAGGGGAAATGCGCCCCGAATTAACCACCGATGGCTTGCACCTCAGTGCTATGGGCTATGGCATTTGGCAGTCCGTCTTGCGAGAAGTGGAATACCTGTTAGCCACTGAGCCACGGTTTAATTTCGCCGCCTAGTCTGGTACTGAGGGGTTGAACGCTTTACGGTAGAGGCTAACTCTGATTTCATTCTTTCTTTCTTTTGTAGTGCATTGTCAGTACAATTTACTTACCTTTGATTTACGGCTAGGCTGAAATCTATTTAATTTGAGTAAAATAGAAGCCTAGTCTTAAGCCAGTATGGGCTGGATTCCTTGCTGCGGCGATCGTCTGTGAGGCGTTAATTTCACCACTATAGGGTACATCTATTCATCTTGACGGGAGGCAAAGCCGACCGCCACAATCCCTATTCCCCCTACTACGGCCCGACAACTGGGTAGAGAGATGTGCCATAGGGTTACAGAAAAATTTCAGAACTTTATAGAGTATTGTTAGGAGCTTATCTCAATGTTTTCTTCTCGATCGTTATCGTTTTTCAAAAATTTGATACCTGCAGGGCAAGTTTGTGTGCCGATCGTGGCTACTGCCCTATTAACTCTAACGGCGGTTAGCCCCAAGGCGGCCTGGGCTCAGCGTATCGTTGAGGTGACCCCCAGTGTTGATAGCCAAGAGGTTTCCCCGGAGGCTCCCATTTCGGGATTGTTTCAGGTGCAGCCAGGGGAATCGATCGTTCTCAATAGCGTCAAAAATCAAGTCAATGGCACGGACGTGACAGCCCAAAGTACCATTACTCAAAGCTTTTTCAGCTATCGTCCCTCCCGGCCACTTCCCTTGGGGGAAAATGTGGTGCGGGTCGAATACGCTAATCCGCAAGGCGTTCGCCGAGCAGCAACCTGGCGATTCCAAGTGAGCGCCCCAGTCCAAGAGATTATTGTTGATTCGGTCACCCACAACGCCACAGATGCGGCTCTCGAACCGGGACAAACCCTGCTCTCCACAATTACCGGTACCCCCGGCGCAAAGGCATCGGTTTACCTGGTGCAAACGGGGCAACCCACCCAAGCGATCGGGGCCAATGAAGTCAGCCCTGGCGTATACGTTGCCACTTGGGTTGCCGCCAATAATCGACCGGGCAAGGTCATCGTAGTTGGACAACTGGAAAAGCAGGGCTCCACCCGCTATGCTGTTGCCGCCCAGTCCCTGCAACTGAACAACACGATCGCCAGCGCATCCCCTGCAAACACCGTTCAGGAGGAAGTGTTAGGAGGCGGCACGCCTACCATTACAGACGTGGCTACCGCACCCCTGAAACCTGCCTTTACGAGCCATACGGAGGGACAGGAAGTGCGGGGCAGTGAATTTATTCTCAAAGGCACCACCCGTCCAGGGGCTACGGTCAAAATCAAAGTCACCGCTATTCCCCCCCGTCTCAATGTTGGTGGCATTTTCAGCGTGGGCTTAGGCAATAGTCGTGTTGTCATGGATCAAACCATGACCAGTACCGTCAATGGCGATTTTGAGATCCCTGTCCGCACCGCCGATCCCGCTGGAACCCGCTATGAAGTTGAAGCGATCGCTACGGAAGGGGGGCTAACGAGCACCCCTCAGCGCTTGAATTTAATTCAGCGTTAAAACTTTCGTAACATTTCTTTACAAAACTGAAACCATCGGTTACAGTAGGGATGTCCGAAAGG
>JBMTZC010000361.1:0-4207 GCA_049455215.1 Prochlorotrichaceae cyanobacterium | reverse complement strand
CGCCCCCCCCCCCCACTCTTCCATGCAATTTTTTCGCTTTCAGTGGAAAGCCTAATTTTGCAATGGAGAATCAATAAAGCTTAGCAAAAATTAGTGCTATACCCACCTAACCATGGCTGACGGGCAGCCACTTTTACATTGATCTCACGACTTGGCAAAGCTCTCAATTTAAGAGGATAGGGCTTTCATACACCGAATTATCGCCTGAATCTCTGATTTTCCGTGCAACTTGCCAAGTTGTATTGCTCTGCTTAATCTCCTTCCCAAAGCAAAAATCGCCCCAGCTAACACCCCATACTCGGTGGAAGCTTAACTTTTACAACATGTAATTTATTGACAGCGACACTAATTTGTTACGATGACATTAATTTCGTAACGATGACGAATAAAGTGTTGCTGTACAAGTTGAATGGACGTAACTGGATTCGAACCAGTGACCCCATCGATGTCAACGATGTACTCTAACCAACTGAGCTATACGTCCGAACTAGGGATAATTCCAAACTCGGGATAACACTCTAGCACAGTTCTCCCGGCAAAAGTCAAGTCAGGTGACCGAACTTATGTTACCGACCACCCCTGAAACGGTTTTACGAGCCTTTCAACAGATCTGGGGCTACTCCAGCTTTCGATCGCCCCAGGGCGAAATTGTCCAGGCCATCCTCTCCGGCCAAGATAGTCTCATCGTCATGCCCACTGGCGGCGGAAAGTCCATCTGTTTTCAACTGCCCGCCCTGCTGCAAGAGGGGATTACCCTGGTGATCTCCCCCTTGGTCGCACTCATGGAAAACCAAGTCGAAGAATTACGAACTAAAAAATTAGCGGCAGGGCTTTTACATAGTCAACTCCCCAAGAGCGATCGGCAACGAACCCTCCAACAACTGGAACAACAACGGCTACGACTCCTCTACCTGTCCCCCGAGACCTTATTTACTCCCAAAGTCTGGGAGTTACTCCTGCGCCCTGAGATGGTCATCAATGCTCTGATTCTTGATGAAGCCCATTGCCTAGTGCAGTGGGGAGATACCTTTCGACCAGCCTACCGTCGTTTGGGAATGGTACGTCCCACCTTACTGCGCCATAAACCCGCGGGCAGTAAAATCGCGATCGCTGCCTTTACCGCAACGGCAAATCCCCAAGCCCAAGGAATTTTACGATCCGTCTTACAGCTACACAATCCCCAGGAATTTTTACTCAATCCCTACCGCCAAAATCTGACTCTCCACGTACAGACAGCCTGGACTCCTCGGGGCCGTCGGCAACGACTTCGCCACTTTCTTCAACAACAACAGGGTACAGCAGGCTTAATTTATGTGCGAACCCGCCAAGACAGCGAAACCCTAGCTCAAGACTTAGAGAAGCTGAACTATAAAACGCAGCCCTATCATGCCGGACTCTCCTCTGTCCAACGCCGCAATATTGAAGCAGACTGGCAAAGCGATCGTCTTCAGTTTGTGGTCTGTACCAATGCATTTGGCATGGGGATCAATAAGCCGAATGTTCGCTGGGTGTGCCATTTTCAGGCTCCCCTCCTCCTCTCGGAATATGTCCAGGAAGTGGGGCGTGCGGGTCGAGATGGACTGCCCGCTACAGCCCTCAGCCTGGTCAGTGAACCTACAGGCTATCTCGATGATAGCGATCGGCGACGTTGGCAATATTTCTTAAAACAATTAAAGAATCAATACCAAGCCGCTCAACGACAAATCAAGCAACTGCCCGACGAGGGAGATATCCAAGTCTTAAGCCGCGAGATCCCCCAGGCTCCCTTTATGCTCTCCCTGCTCCATAGCGCGGGTCAAGTCGAATGGTTAGACCCGTTTCGCTACCGCCGTCGGCCCGGCAAAGCCCAGCGTAATCCCGTACAGGAACAACAGAACGCCGCTCAAGAGATGCAACGATATCTGCAAACCCGCAAATGCCGCTGGGGCTATATTTTGCAAGCCTTTGGCTTCTCAGATGGGGCAGATTCCTTTACCTGTGGTCATTGTGATCGCTGTCGGGGGTAATGTCCCCCAGCGATCGTTATAATTCAAGAAAAGGATCCATTGCCGTGGGTAATCATTAAGTTAAAGTTAAGCCATAATCTTAACACCGGAGTAAGAACTAATCTGCTAGAACCCGTTCTATGATGCGGAGTCAGAAAGAAGCAGATCACCAAGTCAGTTACAAACAGTTGAAAATTCTTGAATTTAAGAGGATTAGGGCTTCGATGGTCATTGGATCTCAGTCCGATCACCCTAAGTCTGCGGCTCAATGTTGCTGACAATACCAGGAATTTTCTTGTCTTGATTTCGCCAAAATAAATCGATTAACCCTTCAGATTATTTGAAAGTTGCTGCAGCATCTTCTCTAGACTTTCAGGATCATAACTAACATCTCAAGACGATCGTAATTATGCAATCATCTGAAATTATTACGCTCATTGAACAAGAGCTTCCCAAGCTTATCGCGCAAAATCCACTGGTTAAAGACTTTGTCCTGAGAACCGTTTCAGAATATTACGCCAACAAACCCGAAACCGACAGCAAATTTGACCGTATTCTGGCGGAATTACAACGGGATCGAGAAGAGCAAGCCCGCAAGTGGGATGAGCAAAATCGCAAGTGGGACGAGCAAGCCCGTCAGTGGGATGAGCAAAATCGCAAGTGGGATGAACAAGCCCGTCAGTGGGATGAACAAAACCATAAATGGGATGAGGTTTTAGCCGAAATTCGCCGTCTCGATAAACGGTTCGACAGTACGATCGGTGCCTTAGGCTCCCGCTGGGGATTAGCATCGGAAGCTAGTTTCCGCAATGCGCTAGCAGGCATTCTCAACGAATCTTTTGGAGTAGATGTGCTGAATCTGAACCTCTATGATCAGGAAGGGGAGGTATTTGGACGAGCGGAGCAAATCGAGATTGATATCATCATCAAAAATGGGATAACGATCGCTTGTGAGATTAAGTCTTCCATTGATAAGGCAGGAATGTATAGTTTTAATCGTAAGGTAGACTTCTATGCCAAGCGTGAACAACGAGAAGTGAATCGTAAAATTGTCATTTCACCCATGGTCGATCCTCGAGCCGTACCTGTCGCTAAAGCACTGGGAATTGAAGTCTATAGCCATGTAGATTCGGTCGAAGAGCTTTAAGACGATCGTTAGGTTGCTAAACTTTTCAGCAAAAAGACAGCAGGAACAAAATGACAACATTATACGAGCAAGACTATGGACGCTGGGCAGAGGAAATGGCAGATTTGCTAGCTCAGAGGCGTTTTACTGAGTTAGATATTGAAAATCTAGTTGAGGAAGTGCGGGATTTGTCGAAGCGGGAACGCGATCGCTTACTCAGTAGCCTGCGCTTAATTGTCCATCATTTACTGAAGTGGGACTATCAGCCTGAACGGCGTTCTCGGAGTTGGTTAGTGACCATTCAACGGGAACGCAACAATATTGACTTTTATCTTAAGGATAGCCCGAGCCTGAAGCGATATTTAACCCATGAATGGCTTGGTCAAATTTATGGCAACGCTAGATTAGAGGCATTCAAGGAAACAGGGTTAGACTTTCCTTTGACTTGTCCCTACAGCATTGATGATGTGCTCAACCGGGGGATATCTTTGGGGGAATAAGGGAGGAGTTGGCGGATGCGTTGTTAGATTTTAAGACTCTGGCAGATCTGAAGGTATTGTTAGCGCAGCAATAACGATCGCTATTCCGGATCAGAATGCAACCTCATGAAAACAGACAAATGGTTTTACGAATTATTTCTGTCCCAACCAGGAATGCTGGCGGAACTAGTCCCCGGATCGGAGTGTAGAGCTTGGCAAGAGTCTATTGCAGGCAGCGCCCACAGATGCTGAGTTTCAACGCCGTCTATCGCTTATTGAGACTATACTGGCGAATAAGTTTCCAGACTTAACCACGGAGATTATTATGCAGATTCTGGATCTAAAACAGATGGACATTACCCAATCTCGGTTTTACCAAGAGATTCGTGCCGAAGGACTGCAAGAAGGTCGCCAGGAAGAAGCAGCCAATCTAGTGTTGCGTCTGTTAATGCGGCGGTTTGGAACGTTGTCTTCTGAGCAGCGCGATCGCTTTCGTGCTTTGTCTATCACCCAGTTGGAGGAATTAGCGGAGGCATTATTAGATTTTAAGACTCTAGCGGATCTGGAGGTTTGGTTAGCGCAGCGGTAGCGATCGTAGGATTTTAATTCCTAAACTA
>JBMTZC010000360.1:0-4215 GCA_049455215.1 Prochlorotrichaceae cyanobacterium | reverse complement strand
AATGTTAAAAACAAGGGAAATTTAGTCAATGCAATTTAGATGCTGATCAGCTTAGCCACCATTTACCAAGACTTCCCTTAGGATAACCACTGCCGCAGTAAGTTCGATAAAGATTTAGAAACCAGATCAAATTCAGGGGTTTTCCCCCCTTGGGCAAAAAGACTGCGCTGTACTGTTTCGAGATCAAATAAGATCTCTCGCTGCTCTGCATGACGAATCCAACTTTCGACCCACCCGACTACAGCCCAACGTTCGCCTTCAGTGATGGGCTCTACTCGATGCAAAGTCGTCGAGGGATAAACGATCGCGGATCCAGCCGCTAGCTTATAGGCTTGCTCTGAATCCGCCCCTTCTATGACTAACTCCCCTCCCCCATAGGTTTGGGGATCACTCAAAAAGACGGTGAAGGACAGATCACTGCGATATTCCCCCGCCATCAAGGCATTATCCACATGGCGGCCATAGGACATCCCGATTCGATAACGACTCATCAGCAGAGAATGCAGCCGTCTTGGCCGAGCCGCAGCTTGAAATAAGGGGTTTGCTAACAGCGCCTGGGTAATCTCTGCCTTAATTTCTTTGCCGATGGGGTCGGGGGTGGCAACTTGCTCATTCCCTTTCACGGTTCTGGCATACCACCCCGCAGTGCTCCGTCCATCCACCAAGTTCAGTCCTTGGAGACGATCGTAAATGTCCTGGATTTGTGGAGGAGAAAGGAGATCCAGGATTTGGAATAACATAACGGTAAACTAGCCTTCTCCGCCTTCCCCACCTTCATCGCTTGGAGAGGCTTCAGGGGATGGGCTAGACTCTGGAGTCGTCTCTGTACCTTCTTCCCCACCTTCTCCCCCTTCTCCGTTCTCATCACTAGGAGATTCCTCCGGAGATGGAGATGGGCTAGATTCTGGAGTCGCTTCTTCCGTTGTAGGGGCTGGACTCACTTCTTCCACAGGAGAAGTTTCGGGAGCAGGGGTCTCTCCGCCATTATTGGCCGCGGTACAGGCAACGGTAGAGGTTGCAAGACCTAGGGCGAGAAAGAGTTCGATGGACTTAATGGGCTTCATATTTCACCAAATGATTCAGGGTTTAAAAGGAGTTGAATATAAAACTAGCGGCTAAGCCTAGCACCAATAGAAATCCTTTTCAATAAGGGAATCTTGGATTCTTGGATTCTGAGATTGGGGTGGTGCAACTGCGCTGTTGGTTGCTAGGGATAGGTAAGATAAGCAGGGTACCTTGATGAATTGTGGAGGACGGTGCAACCGCCCTCGGGGGAAATTTTGAATTTTTTGAGGTGCCCAGCCCATTGTGAGTGAGAATTGCATGAATCCTATGGATGACTCGATCGAATCCCTACCCCTTCAGGTTAGTGCCTCTGCCAGTTTTGCCCAACTGTTATCTCAGTATCGGCTTTCTGTGTTGGTGTCTACTTACCAAGCCGGAAAGGTGATCGTGCTTCGGGCGGAGGGTGAAACCTTAAATCTACACTTTCGGACTTTTCCTAAGGCCATGGGCATTGCGGCAAATTCTGGACGCTTGGCGGTGGGAACGCTCCACGGCATTCAACAACTGTATAACTTGCCCGCTGTTTGTACTAAACTCCCCTCGACTTTGCCCCACGATGCTTGCTATATCCCCCGCCAGACCCACATCACGGGAGATATTGATATTCATGAAATGGTTTGGGCATCGGAAGAACTCTGGTTCGTTAATACTCGCTTTTCCTGTCTCTGCACTTTAGATCCGGCCTATAGCTTTGTCCCCCAATGGCGGCCCCCTTTTCTCAATGCTCTGACTCCAGACGATCGCTGTCATTTGAATGGACTAGCCCTCCGGGATGAACAACCCACCTACATTACGGCCCTGGCCAGCAGTAATGAGCCTCAAGGCTGGCGGGAACAACGCACCCAGGGCGGCATTCTTATGGACATTCGTCACAATGAAGTGATTACGGGTGGCTTGTCTATGCCCCATTCTCCCCGCTGGTATCAGGATAAACTGTGGGTGTTAGAGTCGGGACGCGGCACTTTAGTTCAGGTAGACGATCGTACCGGGCAGCGAGTTGATGTCGCGCAATTTTCTGGCTTTACCCGAGGGCTAGACTTTTGGCAACACTGGGCCTTTGTGGGATTATCTCAGGTGCGCCAAAGTATGGTTTTTGGCGGGCTTCCCCTGACGGAACGTCTTACCCCTGACGAACGGTTCTGCGGACTGCAGGTGGTTAACTTAAATACGGGACAAATCGAGGCCTATCTGAAGTTTGAATCCGGGGTACAGGAAATCTTTGCTGTGCAGGTACTGCCGGGCATTTGTTTTCCCGAAATTTTACCCAACGACGATCCCCTTGTGGGAACGTCCTATTCCCTTTCCCCGGAGGGATTAAGCCAAGTCCCCGATTATCTGCGCCAGGAGTAGGGCCTATCAGGCTTAAGGCATCTGCCGTAAAACTGGCTCTACCGTCACCCCAAAAGTCTTCTCAAACTCTGCTTTTTTCTCCCGTAAATTCCAAATTTCTAGGGCACAATCGTCCTCCGGATGGCTGGGAACGAGTTCCAACGTCAGAATTTTAAGCGAATCGTTGTAGTGACAATTGACCGCTTGTAGAGCCCCAAGTTGACGACGATCGAGGGCCACCGCTAAACGGAGAATCGGACTGAGTTGATCGACCATTTGACGCAACCGTTTATTCGCTAGATTGCGATAGTTTTCATGGCGACTTTTGGGCCCACTTTTGCGGTGATACCGTGCTAAGTTTGCGATCGCTTCGATTTCGGTTTCTGTATAACCCAATAAATTACTATTGCGAATCAAATAATAGGAATGTTTATGGTGAGACGAATGACTAATAAAATGCCCCGCATTATGCAAGATTGAGGCAGCCCACAGGAGTTCGCGTTCCTCATCTCCCCAATCATGTAAAACCGATTGGAGTTGATCGAAAACACTTAAGGCAAATTGAGACACCCGATCGCTATAGGGCAAATTGACATGATATTTTTTAGCGGTACTTAAGACACTGCGTTTCCGTACAGATCCCTGATAGCGTAGACGATCTTCAATAAGTCCATGACTGAGCATCCAATCGACAATCACCCCTTCCCTTAAAGCCCGTTGACAAACGGTAAGAGTATCCTGTCCTAGCAACGTCATAATTTCTTGTAGGATTAAGGCTCCCGGCAAAATAATTTCGGCGCGACGTTCTGACAATCCTGGAAGATGGGATCGCTCTTTCATGCTGGATCGCCGTAGGATTTCAATGAGATTTTGCAGATCTGCTAGATGAATTTTATAGCCCTGCAACGGATCTGGAATCGTACCCAATTGTTGACTGGCTTGCATCATTGCCACGGTTTCGATCGTTCCCGAGGTTCCCACTAATTTGATGGTTTCTTCGGGTTTACGGTGGCTGAGAATGTCATCGACGGGCCGTTCTAAGACGCCGCGCAGATAAGACTGTAATTGAATAAATTCGGCATCACTAATGGGGTCAGTGGTGACCATTTCTCGACTGAGGCGCACTGCTCCCACCTTCGTGCTATTCAAACACCGGGGTTCCTGCCCACTGCCCAAAATCATTTCCGTGGAACCGCCGCCAATATCAATGATCACATGGGGGTGTTCATGAAACTCCATCGCCGATAACACCCCGAGGTAAATCCGTCGCGCTTCCTCATCTCCGGAAATCAGATCAATCGTAAGTCCGAGGGTTTTCTGCACTTCTTTAAGAAATTCTCGACCGTTGGGTGCTTCCCGGGTGGCACTGGTGGCCACCGCCAGGATGGACTCTGCCCTTAAACTTTCTGCACGGGTCTTAAAACGCTTTAGCGCTGAGATAGAACGGAACATGGCTTCTTCCGTGAGATCACCTGTTTTAGGACATCGCTCTCCCAGACGAACGGTTTCCTTTTCCGCCGCAACGATCGAAAAACTAGGTAAGTAGGGTTCAATCCGAACAACGACCATGTGGACGGAATTCGTCCCCACATCGATCGCTGCTAGAATGTGCTCTGCTTTCCACTCTGCCATGCTGTCCTCCCAATCCTCCCAGCTACATAACCCGTGAGCCAGGGTAACAGTGTTACCTTGAATACAGTCCATACTACCCCAATGTCATTTCAATACCGAAGTTTTGAGTTTTCCCCGTCAAAAAATGAACGGGGGAACACAGTACCGTATTCCCCCGCCTGAAGTTGGTTCTGTTGGTGGCAACCCCTT
>JBMTZC010000359.1:0-4248 GCA_049455215.1 Prochlorotrichaceae cyanobacterium | reverse complement strand
AGTCGATCCAAAAGTCCCCCTAGAAGGGGGAGGCTTGCACCCATTTTCTCGGTCACGACAAGACGGCTGCTTCTAAGGTGCCCAGACCGGAGAGACAGAGGATTCTATTTTTATTTCGTTTGACTTCTGCCCCTAAAGATGGGTGATTTGGATCAAAGTTTTCACGACAGTTGCTGCACCGCCAATAGAGTCCTCGGCTACCAATATGACGGAGAAGGCGATCGGAGCAGGTGGGGCAAGTGTGAGGAGCAAACATGAGAATCACCGAATAGTTAAGAGGGGGTTTTATAGGGGAGGCGATGCTAGCCAGAGTGCGGCGAGCAAGAGATCAGAATCAAACGGGAGAAAAAGTAGTTTTGAATACACAGAGATGAACACACAGAGATAGTGAAAGACGCTTTGAATCTAACCGTCTTAAATTTACTGTTTCTTTGGGCAGCGGTAAAGCTCGTGCAATAAAAATAAACGTAGTTTAAAAAACTTTATGATTTGCCAGTGCCTTCTGTTTCGCCTGCAAACAAAATTTATATTGAGTAAAGTCTTTCTGCGCTAATCCTAAATTTACTTAAACCAAGCTGAAACGGATAGGGATCAAGGATGAAGAGGTTCCAAAACGACCCTTTCAAGCTGTAATTGATTTAAATCACTTGAAAGCAAAATTAGAAATAGTTAAATTGGCTACAAAAACCGGTATGGGTAAGTTCCCCCAGACAAGGGGCAACTTACAGTTGATTAAAGACGGGAGAAAGGAGCTTGGAAGGCCACAACTGGCGGACGTAACCCGCACAAGGGTTGAGGTAAAACCCTCTAGGTAAACCTCCCCTAAGTTCCTCAATGTTGCCTCGGTGTTAACGAGGGATTGCCTCAGTATTCTCCGATGGGCTTAGGAGACGCGATCGGGGATTAAATTAAGCGTTGTAGAGTATCCAGAAGAACATCCTGGGTAAAGCTGCCCTTCGTGATATAGGCGTTGGCTCCCACCTCTGCACCCCGGCGTTTGTCTTCATCGGTGGCTAACGTGGTGACGAGAACCACCGGGAGTTCACTGTATTCCCGATGTTGACGAATCCGCTCAGTGAGACCGAGTCCATCCAGGTTGGGCATTTGCACATCAGAGACTACGGCATCAAAGTTGCGGGTTTGCAGTTTATTAAAGCCATCTAGCCCATCTACTGCGGTGACCACCTCAAATCCAGCCGCCTCTAAGATCCGTTTTTCCTGAGTCCGGGTAGCGATCGAGTCTTCGACGAGGAGGACAGAGTAGCGGCGTTGCGATTTGGCTTCCTCGGCATGACCCTGCACTGAATGGCTACCACTACCGGCTTTGCAGCGGATAGACTGAATCAAATCCTGAGGGTTGAGCACCATGCAAACATCCCCAGTCCCGAGAATGGTGGCACCGGAAACATTGCGAATGCGCTTTAACAGTTGGCTTTGGGGTTTGAGCACCACATCCTGTTCATCCACTAGGGCATCCACAAAAATTCCCAAGCGATCGGGGCCAGATTTGAGAATAATGCAGGAGAGACGAGAGACTTTATGGTGACGGGGTACGGTATTGGTGTCTACACTCAGTTCTAAGAGTTGAGCCAAAGGCACCACCGAAACGGGTTGCTCATTGTGCAAAATAGTTTGGCGACTCTCTAGGGTGAAAATTTCGTGGGGATCCACCAGACAGGCGGTTTCCACATATTCCACGGGTAGGGCATAGTTGCGTCCCCGTACCGCCACAATCAAGACATGGGCAGTTGCTAAAGTGGTACCGAGGGCCACCCGAATGGTGCAGCCTTGATAGCGAACAGATTCAATTTCGATCGTTCCCTTGAGGCGTTCCACATTGGTGCGTAGCACATCTAACCCCACGCCACGGCCAGAAATTTCCGTCACCATGCTGCGGGTGGAAAAACCAGGTCGTAAAATTAAGGCATGGATCTGGCTTTCCGTGAGGCTTTCCATTTCATCGGGACGAATCACGCCGCGACGTAGAGCCGTTTCCTTGATGCCATCGATATCCAGCCCCTGACCATCATCTTCCACTTCAATGACAATGCTGCTGGGGGTTTGATAGCCCCGTAATTTAATGGTGGCGGTTTCCGGCTTGCCTTGATCGCGGCGTTTTTTGGGAGATTCGATCCCATGATCAATGGCATTGCGGATCATGTGCATGATCGGATCTTTCATTTCTTCGAGGATCCGCTTATCGGCACGGGTTTCTCCCCCTTCGATGAGCAGTTCTACCTGTTTTCCTTCCTGGCGGGCCAAATCCCGTACCATGCGGGGGAAGATATTAAACATGGTGGACAGGGGCAAGAGTCGGAGGATTCTTACTCCTTCTTCCAACTCATTGCTGATCATTTCTAGGCGGGTAATATCCTCATAGAGGGCGCTGCGGAGTTGATTGGCAAAGCTGCCCAAGAGTTGGAGTTGAGATTCCGATCGGTTGTAAAAGGCTTGTAAGAGCCGTGCGTTATCTTTCTTGCCCTGAGATTCATCAAATAAGAACCGATTAATAAAGAAATCGCGGTTCCATTCTTCCCAGAGGTTGGTAATCCCTTCAATTTCTGTGAGGCGATGGGCAATGCGGATTTTGGTGACCGTCAGTTCCCCGGCTTGGGTCATGAGGACATCTAGATTTTGAGTGGGTACCCGGATGGTCTCAATTTTGTAATGCTGGTTAGAGTCATCGCTAACGGTAATGGGCTCTACTTCAGGGTGAGTTGCCTTAGGGGGAGCGATCGGTGCTGGAGGGGGAGTCTTGGCTTCATCCGCAGGCTTAACGACAGTGGTGGTTCTTGCCGCTGGTGGAGGAGGCGGAGGAGCGGTACTTTGGGACTGTTGTTCAGCCGTGGGAGCGGGAGGCATTGTCGAAGTGGTAGCAACCGGAGGCTCTGGAGGAGTTACAGCAGCCGGAGGAGCGATCGGCTCTGGTGGTACGATCGTATTGCCGGGTTCACTACTAGATTCACTACTAGGCTCAGTACTGGGTTCACTACTGGTAATGTTGACCGTATGGTCGGGAAGGGGGTTTAAAAGGGTTACGTTGTGAGTCAACTCGACAATGCCGGAATCCGTTAGGCTAGGGGCCTGGGTTTCGGGGGTTTCCGCAGGCACTGCTCCCATTAGCTCTGCTAACACATGGAAAGAGGTCACCCCACAGGGTTCTCCGGTCACCGCTTCATGCACCATTTTCCGTATCGCCGTGAGGGTATGGGAAAGCCGATCGCAGAGTTCACCGTCGATCTCTCGTTCCTTTTGCTGTACCTGCTTGAGAATATGCTCCATTTCGTGGGAGATCGTGCCAATCTCTTTGACTCCAAGCATATTGCTATCGCCTTTCATGGAATGGGCTTCCCGCAGGATAGCTGTGATCAAATCGGGGTTGTCTGGATTTTGCTCCAGTTGCAGTAACCCTTCATCGATCGCTTGTAAGCGTTCTTCACTGGCGGTTTTGAAAATTTCGCGTAATTCGTCGTCTTCAATCCACATAGTAGTGCCTCGCTGGTTAGGGGTTGGGGAAAGTTTTGAGTTTTGAGTTTTGAATGCGATCGGATTTCAGGGACTAGGGGCTGTTGTCAATGTTGGGTAAGGGTTTTAAAAAATCTTCTAACTTGGCAGAAACGATCGCTTTTTTAAGGTGTTCTAAGCCAGAAGAGTATTCCAAATTCTCAATGGTTTCTGTTAAGGATTCAGGAATATGTTCAAAGCGGGCTTTTAGAATGGAAACGATCGTATGCTTACAACTGTCTACAGGTTGGGAGAGCGCCAGCAGCACAGACAAGAAGCGATCAGCAGGCAATTCAATGAGGGAAACGATCGCAGTTTCTAAGGATTCATCTAACTCTTGGAAAAGGCTTTCCAATAAGGGTCTAACTAGATTCTGACGCTCAAGTTTTTGTCCTTCTTCGCGTCCTTCTTCGCGCCCTTCTTCGCGTCCTTCCTGATGGGCTTCTTGATATACTCGTGTTTGCTTGAGGTCTGCAAGTCCTAGCATAGCTTCAATTTCCTCCCGACTTAATTTATTAAATTTGTAAACAATGATAGTGCGAATTAAATCTAGAAGTTCCAGGGGTGAAAGAATATCTGGCTCTTCTTGTGCCCGATCGAGCAAGATCTTAGCAGACTCAATTGCTCTGGATTCTGGCTCTGTGATCAGTTTAACCAAGCCAAGCCCTAGGGGCAATTCCTGAACAGCGGACAAATCTTCTAAAAAAATGCGGAAGACTCGATCGCTGTTCAAGAGTTCGTGAT
>JBMTZC010000358.1:0-4248 GCA_049455215.1 Prochlorotrichaceae cyanobacterium | reverse complement strand
ATTGTCCTGACCTCCCCTTGACAAGGGAGTGAAGATTGACCTATGCTTACAAAGCATTAAATGTTGCGGGATTAGCTCAGCGGTAGAGCGCCACCTTGCCAAGGTGGATGTCGCGCGTTCGAATCGCGTATCCCGCTTTTAAGGTAATTATCTTCAAGGTCAGCCCGTTTTTGGTCAACCCAGGCGTGGACTAACCCGCTTGCAGGATCACTAAGGTTCATCCGTCTTCGAGGAAGACAGGTCTGCTGGGCTTTCTTAGCCACTCCACCCTGGAGATTTGAGACAGATGATCCCAAAGGCCTGAAAATTAAGGATAATTACCTAACGGACACCTCGAAAAATCCAAAACTGGGTTCCTGTTGCTACGCAGTCGCTGGGACTGCGGTGGGCGGTACAGTCCGCCCCAAGTCATCGAGGTGCCCCACCACCAGTTTGCTCGTTTTGTGGGAAATTTGCCCAAAGAAACCAGGGCTTACCACTGGGAACGACCAAAATGAACGACCTTACGTTAAGAGTCGAGGCTACCAACTTAAGGCGGAAGAGTGCAGGGCTCCGCGCCACACTCTTCCATTCAATTTTTTCGCTTTCAGTGGAAAGCCAGAGTCAAAAATTTTGTAGGGTTGTTGTTTTACCCTGTTTAGCCAAACACTTCTGAGGACGATTAAATCTGTGACTACATCTGAAAACGTTATTCTCTCAATTCGTGATCTGACAGCGGAGATTGACGGTCAGCCCATCCTTAAGGGGGTAAATTTAACCATCCGGGCCGGAGAGATCCATGCCATTATGGGCCGTAATGGCTCTGGCAAGAGTACCCTGTCTAAGGTTTTAGCCGGTCACCCGGCCTATACGGTTACCGGTGGAGAGGTGCTCTTTCACGGTGAAAATTTATTGGACGTGGAGCCTGAGGAGCGCTCTCGTAAGGGCTTATTTCTGGCCTTTCAATATCCCCTAGAAATTCCTGGGGTTAGCAATTTAGACTTTTTGCGGGTTTCCTATAATAGCCGTCGTAAAGGTCAGGGACTGGATGAACTGGATGCCTTTGACTTTGAGGATTTAATCACGGAAAAGCTCAAGGTTGTCCAAATGGATCCGGCGTTCCTGGGGCGGAGTGTGAACGAAGGCTTTTCTGGGGGCGAGAAAAAGCGGAATGAAATCTTGCAAATGGCTTTGTTAGAGCCTAGTTTAGCGATTTTAGACGAAACGGATTCTGGTTTAGATATTGATGCCCTCAAGATTGTGGCGGATGGCGTTAACCAACTCAAAAATAGTGACAATGCCCTGCTGTTAATTACCCACTATCAACGGTTGCTCAATTACATTCAACCGGATTTTGTCCACGTCACCCATGCGGGCCGGATTATCCGCACTGGAGATAAGAGCTTGGCTCTGGAATTAGAAGATCGGGGCTACGACTGGATTGATCAATGGGAAGGAGTGGCAGCGTAATGACGATCGTATCTTCAGGATTACCTACAGATTCAACCACGAATCCCGGAACCCCTTCTAGTGCTGATCAGCGGAGTCAGTATCTACAAAACTTATTGACGATCGCTCAATCAGGGCCTGACTTGGGGCAGGTTGCTCCGGTAGCTCAGGTGGAGAGTAGCGCTCTCCAGACCCTACAAGGGCAGGCTGCAGCTCGTTTGCGCGAACTGGCGATTCCCTCTACCCGTGAGGAAGATTGGCGATTTACGGATTTATCAGGGATTCTGTCCCTGGAACTGAAGCATCCCTATCCCCATTGTTTGTTGCCCTCTCGGGCAGAGTTACTCCCCATTTTGTTGCCGGATGCGCCCCACCGCTTGGTGTTTGTCAATGGAATTTTTGCGCCGGAACTGAGTCATTTAGAGGATCTGCCCCCTGGGGTGGAGGTGGGCAATGCCCAGAGCGGCAATGCTCAAGCTGCTTGGACGAGCAAAATCGGACAATTGCCCGGTAGCGAAGAAGTGTTCACCACTTTGAATACAGCCGCCTTTGAAGATGTTGCGGTGATTCAGGTGGCCAAGGATACGGTGCTGGATGCGCCCCTGCATTTGATTTTTGTCTCGACGAGTGGCAGCCAACCCACCTTTAGCCAGCCCCGCTGTCTGATTGTGGCGGATCGCTTTAGTCAGCTTTCGATCGTTGAGGATTACATCACGATCGGGGAAGGGTGTATGTATGGATCCGCCAATGGGGTCTATATCACCAATGCGGTTACGGAAATTTGGCTGGGGGAAAATGCCTGCCTCCACCACAGCCGCCTCCAGCGGGATAGTAGCGGTGCCTATCACATTGGCAAAACCGCTGTCCATCAAAGTCAGAATAGCTGCTATACCAACATTTCCCTCCTCCTCGGGGCTAAACTCAGCCGCCATAATTTAGAGGTGTTTCATCAGGGAGAGCAGGTCGATACCCAACTCTATGGTTTAGCCCTCGTAACCGGGACGCAAATTGCGGATACCCACAGTTCGATTGTCTACCAGCATCCCCACTGTTCTAGCGATCAGTTGTATAAAGCGATCGTAGACGATCGGGGACGATCGATTTTTAATGGTCGAGTGTATGTCCCCCAAGCGGCTCAGTTGACCAATGCGGCTCAGTTGAACCGTAATCTCCTCTTGTCGAGCAAGGCCCGGGTTGATACCAAGCCCCAGCTAGAAATTGTGGCAGACAATGTCAAATGTACCCATGGTGCCACCGTCAGCCAATTAGAAGATGATGAAATTTTCTACTTGCAAAGTCGGGGGATTAACCGTCAGAGTGCTAAAAACCTGCTGTTAGATGCCTTCGCCCGTGAAATTATCAACAAGGTTCCCCTGACGAGTCTGCGGGAAACCCTGGCCCGTTGTATGGCCTGTCGCCTGATCCTTTAGGGTCTGGAAAACAACCCTTAACCGACGGTTAAGGGAGAATCTGGTATTTTGTGCTGCACTCTACGCTCTGACGTGAATAGCCTATCGGTGAAATGATTTGAGAAAAGCTAAGCTTAACCCTTGGCAATTGGAACATTTCGCGCTATCTATTAAGGGCATCTTGCGCCGCACTCACCCTGTTTCCCGGAAAGAAGGTGAACGGTTGTTGGCAGGATAATTCTTGAGTCTCTCACCATGACCTCGGCCCCCTTATCTAAACCCGCGTTCAGTTCACCTGCTCCGATCACGGATGAAGCAAGTCCAGTGCTGGTGTTGAAAGAACTTGTGGCCAAACTCAACCGGGAACAGACCAAAACCCAGGATCTCTTGAGTTCTCTGGGTTTTGCCTTGCGTAGCTTTACGAATCTCAATCAATTTTTGGAACTGGTGCCTTTAATGGCCAGTCGGGTCACGGATGCGGATGGCGGGGCCCTAATAATTTTTCGTGCGAACGGTCAAATGCGCCTAGAGCGAATTCATTGCTCTGATGAATCCTCGTGTCAGGATCTGCGGCGGATCTTGGAAGAGAGTGTGCAAAGTTTATCCCTGGGACAGGAGCAACGGGGAGAAACGGCCCAACTGATGCGTTTCCTCGACGATCGCTTATCCCAGCGTTTGAGCCCGGATATTCAAATTTTTGGCACTGCGGTACTCAACAAAAATTTGGAACGGGGCCGACTCTATGTTTTTAGTTATTCCCCTGGCTATGTGTGGACGGATGCCCGGCAAAAGTTAGTACGCCTGGTAGCGGATCAAACGGCGGTTGCCATTGAGAATGATGAATTAACCGCCGAACTCCGTCAAAAAGAACGTCTCGATCGGGAATTAGAAATTGGGGCAGAAATTCAACGCCAATTACTGCCTCGCCATTGCCCTCAAATCGCCGGGTTAGAGATTGCGGCACGATGCCAAACCGCAAACCGAGTGGGGGGCGATTATTACGATTTTATCCCGCTCTACCCCGATCGGTTCCTGAACATTCCTCCGGGGATTCTGCGCTCCTCCGCCCGAACCGATCATACCTCCGATCCCGTGCGCTGGGGCATTACGATCGGCGATGTGATGGGTAAGGGGGTACCGGCAGGATTAATCATGACCATGCTGCGGGGAATGTTGCGGGCAGAGGTGCTGAATGGTCACACCCCCGCTAAAATTCTTCAACATTTGAACCATGTCATGTACACCGATTTGGAAAATTCCAATCGCTTTGTGACCTTGTTTTACTCCGAATACGATCCCCAAACTCGTATCCTTTCCTATAGTAATGCGGCCCATAATCCCCCTCTGTTGTGGCAACGGGAAACCGGACGAATTCATCGTTTAGATGCGCTGGGAATGCTCATTGGCTTAG
>JBMTZC010000357.1:0-4253 GCA_049455215.1 Prochlorotrichaceae cyanobacterium | reverse complement strand
GTCATCATTTAGCGCTGAAGTGTTTATATGGCAGTCGTTTCAGCCCCTAGTTATGCTTGCTGGAGCGGGCGCGGTAACCTTGATATCGCAAGGCTTCTAGACCTCATTGATCACGCGCCCTAGTCTTTTGGCCAACTGGCTTCAATTTCTTCCAGTACCGTCTCCCCATCTACACCACTCACGTAATTGACCATGCCACTCCAGAAGCTGCCGGTGCCCACTTCACTGGGCATCATGTCTGAAGCATCAAAGCGGATGGCATCGGCGTTGCGCAGAATTTCCACTTGAGCGCGGGAAAGTGCATTGGGGTAAATGGACAGATCTACCCCCTGATGGGGAGAGAGGTATCCCCCAAAGCTGGCCCAAATCTCGTGGGGTTGTGGCGTGGTTAAGTAGGTCATAAATTCCCGCACTTCAGGACGATCGCTGAACATCCCCATGGCTACTCCCCCTACTAAAATGGGGTTCCCCTGTTCAGGGTCAATGGGGGGAAAGACAAAGGCGGCTACATCCGTATCGGGATCAATGTTGTCCGGCAGGAAAGAGGCAATAAAGCTGGATTGACGATGGAGATAACAGCCAGGCTCTTCATCGAATAAGGGATTGGGCGCATCAGAGAAGGAGGTACTGATGGCTCCCACGGTGCCTCCCCGCACAAATTCTGGATTTAAGATCACTTGCCCAAAGAGGTCTAGCGTGCGTTTGACCGTGGGATCGGTAAAGGGAATTTCATGATTTACCCAGCGATCGTAGCCCGCTACTCCCGCCGTTCGCAGCATAATATCTTCCATCCAATCCGTGCCGACCCAGCCCGAGGCTTCACCACTTTCTAGACCAATGCACCAAGGTACACCGCCGTCATCAACGATCCGTTGGCTCAAAGCCATTAACTCATCCCAGGTTTGGGGGATGGCATAGCCCTTTTCGGCAAACACGGGGGGACGATACCAGACCAAGCTCTTCAGATCGGCCCGCACCCAGAGCCCGTAAAGCTGACCGTCGATACTGCCCAGTTCTAACCAATCTGGACTAAAGGCCGCCTCGATCGCTTCTGCGTCAATACGATCGTTGAGGGGCAACAAATCCCCTTGACGGGCCAAGGTGGCCATTAAGCCTGGCTGGGGGAACAGTGCCAGATCCGGTGGCCCACCGGCGGTAACCCGGAGGGGCAGAATGGTGGCGAAGGCATCGGTTCCCTCGTAAACCACATCGATCCCCGTCGCCGTTTCAAAGGGTTCAAACATTTGCTCTAGCTGAGCAATCCCGTCCCCCGCAATGGAACCTAAAACCGTAATTTGGCCGGTATTTTCAGATTCACCTTGGTTTTCCCCTTCTCCGGGGGGTGGGGATGAGCTACACCCCGCTAAGACAGTCACACTGAGGGCGAGACTCAGACCGAAAAACGGCAGTTTAGGCTGAGGGGAACAACGGCTAGGCATGATGACAATCACTTCAAGAAAACTGATACATTTTAACCTGAGACCCCTTGAAAATTAAGAACTTTGCTCTCGGGCGGGTCATCAATTCAGTCCCCCGGCAAACAGAGGGCAAACATAACTAGGGACTGAAACGACTGCCGTATGAACCCTTCAGCGCTAAATGCTGACAGCCCCTAGGATGTCAGCAGGCAAATTCTCCTGTAGACTGCAACAAGATTCTGTCCTTAATCATTGCGTCCTTAGCCTTTGCCATGGTCATGACTTCCCCCAAGGCTCCCCTCTCGGCTCGTGATCTGCTCTCCGTATTGCAGGCCTATCCTGAATGCAGTTCCACGCTGGACTTAGGGGAAAATCCGATTCTGACCACGATCGCTCCGGTGGAAACGGCGACGGCGGGAAGTTTAACCTTTGTGGAACGGGGAAAACCCTTGGCCCTCCTGGAAACCACCCAGGCCAGTGCGGTGTTGTTACCCCAAGATGCAGCGATGCAACAGATTGCAAGGGATCGGGGTCTGGCCTGGATTGCCTCTCCTCAGCCCAAACTGCTCTTTGCGCGGGCGGTACCGCTGTTTTACCAACCCCAACGTCCCCCCCTCGGCATTCACCCCACCGCGATCGTTGATCCGACAGCACAGGTGGGAGAGCGGGTGAGCATTGGGGCCTATGTGGTCATTGGGCCGGAGGCGGTGCTGGAAGATGAGGTTTGTTTACATCCCCATGTCGTGATTTACGGAGGGGCTCGGGTCGGTCAGGGATCCGTGATTCATGCCCAGGCCGTCATTCATGAGCGGGCGGTTTTAGGGCGTGGCTGCGTCATTCACAGCGGGGCCGTCATTGGTTCCGAGGGGTTCGGTTTTGTTCCCTCTGCCCAGGGATGGGTCAAACTGGATCAGGTTGGCTCTACGGTTTTAGAAGATCAGGTGGAAGTGGGATGTAATAGTGCCATCGATCGTCCTGCCATGGGAGAAACCCGCGTCGGGGAGAATACTAAAATTGATAACTTGGTTCAAATTGCCCACAACTGTCAACTGGGGCGCAACTGCCTCATGGCGGGGCAATCTGGCATGGCGGGAAGTGTGACCCTTGAAGATAACGTGATTCTGGCGGGACAGGCGGGCATTGCCAACCAAATTCAGGTGGGCAAAGGGGCCATCCTCTCGGCTCAAGCGGGAGTCATTCAAGACGTAGCTCCCGGTCAAGTGTTATCCGGGCATCCCGCCTACCCCCATCGTCAATGGCTAAAAACGGCGACGGTCTCTCCCCATTTACCTGAAATGCAACGATCGCTCCGGGCCCTACAGCAACAGGTCGCCGCACTGGAGGCGCAGATTGCAGCGTTACACACCGCATCCCAGGAGTAAAATCGGAAATTTGGATGTCCCTTAAGCCCTGAAGGCACTCGCCCAGAAATGGAGGGTGAAATACAGTTCCCGGAGAAAGAAGGGGAACTTGGTTTTCCAGGTCTTGTAGCGACTGTAGGGGGTAGCGGAGGGGGCAACATCCATACCCAGCCATTGGGCAATGGTGACGCTGCGGTATAAATGGAGGGGATCGGAAATAATCAGGGCGGAGTGGCACCCCTGCTCAGTCATCAACACCTGTGCCCCCGCTAAGTTTCCTAAGGTTGTTTTAGATTGCCGTTCCACCCAGAGATCAGCAGCAGGCACCCCCTTTTTCTCGGCATAAATTGCTCCCACCTCCCCTTCGGCAAGGGTGTCATCCTGGCCAACTCCCCCCGTTAGAATCAAGGCCTTAACCTTGCCTTGCTGATAGAGATCTACGGCAACGGTTTGCCCAGTTCAAAACCGCAACGGAAGAACAACTGGTACAACAGCATCAAGACGCATCCAAAGCGATCGCTCAACTCAATGAGGATAGTCAGTTTTTACTCCACGCACGGGAACTGATTCGGTTTTTTAAAACTGCTTAATGGTTCAATTAGTCCCTAGAACCTAACCCCTTCGCCTCTTGGAGCATAGCCACTAGTTGGGTAGCGATCGTCTGGGTCTGTACTAGATCTGGCGTACCATCTGGCAGACGGGGAAATAGCCCCCCCGAGAGACCCACCCCCATTGCACCGGCAGTGAGTAGGTCTAGTGTATTGTCGAGACTTACCCCACCCGTAGGAATGAGCGGAACCTGGGTTCCCAATGCTTCCCTCAAGCAACGGAGGTAAGTACTGCCCCCCATACTTTTGATTGGAAAGACTTTGACGGCGATCGCTCCAGCTTGCCACGCTGTCCAAACTTCAGTGGGAGTTAAGGCTCCGGGAATGAAGGGCAGTCCACTGGTTTCGGCATGGTGCAGACAGGCAGCGTCAAAAACGGGACTAAAGGCAAACTGACACCCCGCCGCGATCGCGTCCTTTAAGTGGCTCTGCCGGAGAATAGTCCCCACCCCAATGGAACACTGGGGAAACTCCTGGCGGAGTTGTTGAATCAGATCGAGGGTAACGGTTCTCTCTCCCCAGGTAATTTCAATGCAAGACAACCCCGCTTCGATCGCCGTGATGGCCATTTGATAGCCCCAATCCCGCCGTAACGATCGAATAATAGCGATGGCCGGACAGTGAGAAAGGGTGGTTAACCAAGGGTGAAGCATTCCGTTCGGTCTGTGTGTTGAGGGTGTTGAACAGGTAGGGTTGCCTTAAACCGAAGTTAATTCCCCACGTTTACTGCTCCAAGGGAGTTCCCAAGGTCTAGAAGTCTCCCGGGTTAAGGGCTACCGTTTACACACATCTTAAGCAAACCGATCGATTGAGCTGGATCCCCCTAAATCCCCCTTAGTAAGGGGGACTTCCGAGCCTTTTGATCC
>JBMTZC010000356.1:0-4262 GCA_049455215.1 Prochlorotrichaceae cyanobacterium | reverse complement strand
GGCAAGGCTAAGCACCTTAAGTTGGCAGATGATTTTATGGGTAATTATGCCACTTGCATCCAAAAAATGAAGGACGGCAGCCTTTGGATTGGAACATTAAATTTCCCCGTTCGTTTTTATCAGGGAACGCTTGAACGCATTGGCGAAGCTCCGTTTCCACTAAATTTTTTCGCTTTCAGTGGAAAGCCAGTTTTTTTGCTATGCTGAAAGCTGGGAATGAGTAACCATTGCAGATGGGCGATTTGTGCCGTGGACGTTCTAATTGAGTCAACCAAGAGTTTTGAAAAGGATCTCGACAAGCTGAGTGGGGACGAGAAAATTGCTGCTGTCACTAAAATAAACAATTGTGCTAGTCTCTTCCCGAATCAAAAATCTGATGGCTATCGAAAGCTGCGACGCATTCCTTTATCATTGGGCTTAAACGGGTACGAGTCTTCTCTGTATACATTAAAGGTTTCGCAAAAGCTAAGGGTAATTTTAACAGTTGACGAAGATCCCATTTTTGGGCAGGTTATCTTTACTCTTTTCCGAGTGGTTAAATATGATGACCTTGATAAAACATACCGAGGCATAGCAGAATCCTTATACCAAGAAATGTTCCATCATGATCGAGAAACTGCACAAGTCTCGTAGATTCCTTTATGGCAGAAACTCTGACTCTTTGTGATGCATACGGCATTATCTATCAAGCAATGAAAATTTTGCCAGATGACCAGTTAAAAATTGGCTTCCTTGAAGCCTTGGCAGAACTTGAAAATAACGAGTGCCACAGAACAAGAACGTTTCCAAAAACAAGGTTGCATAAAGTGAAAGGTGTGAAGCAAGCAATCTACCGTGCTGACATTGATAAAACTTCAGGTTGGCGCATTCACATTCAGTATATCGGTGGGCAAATTCATCTCAAGGATATTATTGAGGGTAAGAAGCATGATGATGTCCTTTATGTGATTAAATCCAAAAAAGCACGCTACGAATAATTCTTGATTCCAAGTAGCACCGCAGCCTAACAACGCCCATGCACGCCGACCGCCGAGAGTTGATCGGTTATGATGCCGAGGTTACTAGCGGCGGGTGATGGGCACCGTTCTCTAAGCTTTTCTTAATTGCAATGGGGCAACCCATCCCAGACACTAGAACTGGATAAACCCATAGTCCATTGCGCTCTACAGATGAGGATAGATCCATGATTGCCCAGTCTTCCCCCCTATCCCATGACTCTAGCCCCTCTGACTCGTCACGCCTTGAGCCAGACCCGGATCCGGCTTGTCCCATCCAGGTGGAAGACGATCGTACTGGACTGAGTATTACCACCCTCCGCCGTGCCCTAGCGGATAACCTCTTTTACATTCAGGGCAAATCCCCAGCCCTAGCCACCCGCAATGACTACTACATGGCTCTGGCCTATACCGTGCGCGATCGTCTTTTACCGCGGTGGCTGAATACGATAGAAGTGCATCGCAAACCGGAGACGCGCATTGTTTGTTATTTTTCCGCTGAATTTTTGGTGGGGCCCCACCTGGGCAATAATTTAATTAATCTGGGGATTTACGATCGGGTTGAGCAAGCGGTTGAGGAATCGGGTTTAGATTTTCAGGATTTACTAGCCCAGGAAGAGGAGCCCGGTCTTGGCAATGGAGGACTAGGGCGTTTAGCGGCCTGTTATTTAGATTCATTATCCACCTTAGAAGTCCCAGCGATCGGCTATGGTATTCGCTACGAATTTGGCATTTTCGATCAGGTCATTGAAGAGGGGTGGCAGGTCGAAATTACCGATAAGTGGTTGCAATATGGGAATCCCTGGGAAATCTCTCGACCGGAGGCGGCCGTCACGGTCAAAATTGGCGGTAGAACGGAAAGCTATACGGATCAAAATGGATGCTATCGGGTGCGTTGGATTCCCAATCAAGTCATTAAAGGGGTTCCCTACGATACGCCAATTTTGGGGTACCAAGTCAATACCGTGAACACCCTGCGGCTTTGGCGAGCAGAAGCTCCCGAATCCTTTAATTTCCAGTCGTTTAATTTGGGGGATTACTATGGAGCCGTTCAGGAAAAAGTGGTATCGGAAAATATTACCAAAGTTCTCTATCCTAACGATGAACCAGTTCAGGGTAAGTTTCTCCGTTTAGAGCAACAATATTTCTTTGTATCCTGTGCTTTACAGGATATGATTCGCAATCATTTAGCTGGAGGTGGCAAGCTAGAAAACTTTCACAAAAAGTATACCGTTCAACTCAATGACACCCATCCCTCTATTGGCGTAGCGGAATTAATGCGGTTGTTATTGGATGAGTATGGCTTGGGTTGGGATCAGGCTTGGCATATTACCCGTCACACCTTTGCCTATACCAACCACACCCTCTTGCCGGAAGCGTTAGAAAAATGGTCGATCGCGCTTTTAGGTGAATTATTACCTCGACATTTAGAACTGATTTTTGAAATTAATCGTCGCTTTTTGGATGAAGTTCGTCTGCGCTATTTTGGCGATAACGATCGGATTATCCGGATGTCTTTGATTGATGAAACCGGCGATCGTTACGTTCGCATGGCACACTTGGCCTGTGTGGGGAGTCATGCCATTAATGGGGTTGCCGCCCTCCATACGGAGTTACTCAAAGAAAATGTACTCAAAGATTTTTATGAACTCTACCCCCATAAATTTAGCAATAAAACTAATGGGGTCACGCCACGGCGCTGGCTCGCCCTCAGTAATCCACTCCTGACGGATTTAATCTCAGAAAAAATTGGCGATCTCTGTCAAATTCCTGAAAATGGTGGACGAGGCAATGCCAACAAGTGTGTAGACTGGATTTGTGACCTCACCCAACTTAAACATTTAGAACCCTTTGCTGACGATCCGGAGTTCCAAGCCCAATGGCGATCGGTGAAACAAACGGTGAAAAAACGATTAGCCGATCGCATTCAACACGTCTGTCAGGTGAAGGTGGATCCCAATAGTTTATTTGATATTCAGGTTAAACGGATTCATGAATATAAACGTCAACACCTGAATGTGTTGCACATTGTCACCCTTTATAATCGACTGCGCCAGAATCCTAGTTTAGATGTTGTGCCCCGCACCTTTATTTTTGGAGGTAAAGCGGCACCGGGCTACACCATGGCCAAGTTAATGATTAAGCTCATTACCTCTGTAGCGGCGGTGGTCAATCACGATCCAGTCACAAACGATCGCTTAAAAGTAGTCTTTATTCCTGACTACAATGTCACCAATAGTCAACCCGTATATCCCGCCGCTGATTTATCGGAACAAATTTCCACCGCAGGGAAAGAAGCCTCAGGTACCGGCAATATGAAATTCTCCCTCAATGGAGCCTTAACGATCGGCACGTTGGATGGGGCCAATGTAGAAATTCGAGAAGAAGTGGGTGCGGAGAACTTTTTCCTCTTTGGCTTAACCGCTAGCGAAGTGTTTCACCTGCAAGAAACGGGTTACACCCCACGGGATTATTATGAGCGTAATCCTGAACTTCAAGCGGTGATTGACCTCATCGCCAATGGATACTTTTCTTCGGGCGATCGGGAACGCTTTAAGCCCTTAGTGGATAATTTGCTCTATCACGATCCCTATCTTTTATTTGCCGATTATCAAGCCTATGTAGACTGTCAAGATCAAGTCAATCTGGCTTACCAAAATCCCCAGGAATGGACGCGCAAATCCATTTTAAATACCGCTCGCATCGGTAAGTTTTCCTCCGATCGTGCCATCACAGAATATTGTCAGGATATTTGGAACACCCAACCGGTGCCCATTGAACTGCAGGAGTATGTGCAGGCTAACGCTGAACTCAGTGTCCATCGTTAACTTTGCCGCCCTACAGGAGAAAAGCCCCTATGGGTTGCTTTTCAGGTGTCCATTTTTGCTTATTCTGGAAGAAGTTCGTTATCTTCCTCGATCGCTGTTCCCATGAAACAACTCCTCTATCTTGAAGTTCCTACCCCTGATCTCGATCGGGTGCGATCGTGGCTACATCATGAGTTTGTAGTGACTGGAGGCTTAGAGAAGCAGACCACCCCGCAGGGGCTCAGAGTAAAGTCACTCTCTCCAACCCCGACCCCATCAGCGGGGGAAATTTCCATTTTTAGCTGGTCGTTGCAACGCACCACATACCTCAAGGTGTTTCGATGGGGCTCCAGGTTACCGCAAGAGGCAACCGTCCTGCAGGATTTGCAGCGTCAACTTACCCAGGTCGGGGGGGGGGGGGGGGGGGGGGGGGGGGGGGGGGGGGGGGGGGGGGGGGGGG
>JBMTZC010000355.1:0-4270 GCA_049455215.1 Prochlorotrichaceae cyanobacterium | reverse complement strand
CCCCCCCCCCCCACTCTTCCATTAATTTTTTTCGCTTTCAGTGGAAAGCCTAAAGTTTGACCGTTACTACTAGGATTAGACGGTATCTTTTTGTACTCGTAAGTATAACATTCTCAAGGAAGTATGCGACATCTAAGATATCAGGATACTGAGCAGACAATGGTTTCAGCCCTTTAGTCTTGATAATGGACTGAAATTGTCCAGAAAACTGGAACTTAACGTTTATCCAAATTGAATGCATCAAAAATATTTAAGTACAAATACCCTTGTGAATTGATTTTTGACTCTCAAGCTAAATCGGGCGGAATAGAGGAAGCAGAATTGGCTTGAGATTGTTGGTACAACTTCAGTTGAGCTTTCACTAAATTTTGAATATCATCCCGGCGAATTTCTAAGGCATCTTTACGATTTCCGGGGCTATCAAAAAAAAGTAAGCTAGTGACGGGCTGTAGGGCCAACAACTGGAAAAGAATCAAGATAACGGGAGTGGGAATCGCCATCACATTATTGTCACTACGGGCATGGGGGTTGAGTTGGGCATCCTCCAAGGTGGCATAGGCATAAATGACGGTTTTATCGGGTTGCCTCTCTTCCCGATGACTGAGGCTCGTCATCATCCAACGCCCTTCAGCACTCTGGAGAATGTAATACTCAGTATGCTTCAGTTGCAGTGCCAGCTCTTTCAACAACGGCGTAATAATTTCCATGAGGAGCGGGGTCTGGCCATCCTGAGGGGCTCCGGCAAGGAGAGACTGAATTTGATCGTCTAAGGTTATGGTCACGATCGCGGCTCTTGGTGTTACAACATTATTCCGTATTTTAACGGGCAATCCACATCAGGCGAAAGAGCAAGAATGAAGCGTTGCCGGTTTTCCTGAGCCTTGCAAAGGAAACGATCGTAAGGGTTAAGGTGAGAAAGTCAAGGGCACAGGGCAGGATTTGAAACCCGATCTAAACAGATCCAACCCGATCTCCAGTGGGCCAAGATAGGGCCAGACCTGCCGGCAAGTTCCCGATTTGTTCCGGCTTCCGCTAGGATCGAGATGGGACTGTTAGCCTTGAGCGAATACGATCATGAAAGTTGCAATAACCGGAGCAACCGGGTTTGTGGGAAGCCGTCTTGTGGAGCGCCTTCAAGCGGATAACCAAGAGATTGTGGCCTGGGTGCGCCACCCGGAAAAAGCCCGGCTGAAATTTCCCGCCGCTACGTTTCCCCAGTTGACGATCGTCCCCTATACGCCAACCGTCAGTGGACAATGGCAGGAAATGGTGGAGGGCTGTGATGCAGTGGTCAATCTTGCGGGAGAACCCATCGCCGATCGTTGGACACCACAAAAACGGCAAGCAATCCTCGACAGCCGTGCCTTGGGCACACGCCGCATTGTCGAAGCCATCAATCAAGCGACTACCCCCCCCAGGGTGTTGGTCAATGCCTCCGCTGTGGGATATTACGGCACCAGCGAAACCGCTACCTTTGTGGAAGATAATCCTCCAGGCAATGATTTCCTCAGCAAGGTTTGCCAAGAATGGGAAGCCGCCGCCCAAGCTGTGACAGCCCCAGGGTGCCGAGTTGTCATTTTACGGACGGGCATTGTCTTAGCCCTCGGGGGAGCGATCGAGCGGATGCTCTTGCCCTTTCAACTCTTTGCCGGGGGCCCCATTGGCACCGGAAATCAGTGGTTTTCCTGGATCCACCGGGATGATTTAGTCACCATTATTGAGGCGAGTCTTCAGCAACCGAATCTGAGCGGTGTGTTGAACGCCACAGCCCCGAAACCCGTCAAAATGGCAGAGTTTTGTGCCACCTTGGGGGATGTACTCTCCCGCCCCTCCTGGCTACCTGTACCCGGTTTTGCCCTAGAAGCCTTATTAGGGGAGGCTTCCCAGGTGGTTCTGGAGGGGCAACGGGTTTTACCCCAACGCCTCTTAGCCAGTGGCTTTGAGTTTCAGTATCCTGACCTGAAACCGGCTCTCCAAGAGTTTTTATAACCCTTGCTACCCCCTATGGAAGACCACCCTTCTTCATCTGCGGATTCCTCCATCCCCAAGCTGAGCCCCGATCAGCAACGGCTCTGGACCGGGATTCTCAACGATCTCAATCAAAATAATATATTGTGCCATTGTCGCCACTGCGATCGGGAATGGGTGAGTTCTGCTCCCGAACCCTGTATCTGCGGCAGTTCAGCCGTAGAGTGCTTGTCCTGTTGGCAATTTCCAGATGACTGAGCTAACTTATGAGCCATCCTAATTCATCCCCGGATCCCCTCTCTCCAGAGTTACTCCAAGAAATTGGACGTATTCCTGAGGAAGTAGAGCGCGAAATGCCCCCCCTGCGGGAACAAACTCGCCTAAAGTCAATCCTCTATCTCATCCCCTTTGCTGGATTTGTACCGGCCATTTGGACTCTGTACCGCTCAAGTCCTCGGGACGATCGCTCTCGGCGACGGGGGCGGGAAGCAGCCCAACTGGCGGTGAGTACGGGAGGCGTTTGGGCGATCGCTACGGTGTTATTGACCTTAGGGGGCACCAGCAGCGGAGACAGTATCGGGATCAATACCCTCGTGTTAGCTAGCCTCTTGACTTCTGGCTATTTTCTCACTAACGTCTGGCTGATGACTCAAGTTTTACGCCGCCAGCGGGTGTATCTACCCGGGCTCAGCGAAGTGGGCCAACGGTTAATGGATCCTCGGCGTAAGCATCGTCCCTAAGGAGTGGCAAGTCTGTGTCTAAATCCAAACCTCAATCGTCAGCTACAGCAGGACTTCCTCAGCGCAGACGGAGAGCCCAGTGGTTCTTAATTGCAGCGGGCATGGTATCCGCGTCGATCGTTTCTGCTACGGCGGGAGCCTTACTGGCCTTTTCTCTCTCGGGAACGCCTCTGCTGCAGCGGAGTCTGACGGCGGAGGAATCGGCGGTTTTTAGCCAGGAAAGTCTGGTGGAAAGTGGTTTACGCCTGCGACTGCCTCGGCTGACCCGTCCCGTGAATGTGCTGCTGATGGGGACGAGTGTCTTATCCTCTGATGTGGATAGCCCTCCGGCGGAAGCCCAGGGATTAGGCTATCACGCCCAGGTCAATGCCCTGAATGGTCTGACGGATGTCATGCTGCTCCTCCGCTTTGATCCCCTTCAGGAAAACTTAAAAGTCCTCTCCATTCCCCGAGATACCCGCACCTTTGTGCCCAATCGGGGCATGACCAAAATTAATGCCGCCAATGTCCAAGGGGGTCCACCGCTCACCGCCCAAGTGGTCAGTGAGTTGCTGGGGGATGTGGGCATCGATCGCTATGCCATTCTCAATGTGCAAGGGGTTGAGAAACTCATTGATGCCTTGGGCGGGGTCGATCTCTATGTGCCGAAGGATATGTACTATCAGGATGATAGCCAACATTTGTACATTAACCTCAAGGCCGGACAGCAACGCCTCAATGGCAATCAGGCCTTACAATTTCTCCGTTTCCGCCATGACAGCTATGGCGATATTGGACGCATTCAACGCCAGCAGCTTTTACTCCGAGCCTTACAGGAACAAGCCCTCAATCCCCGCACGATCGCTAAACTGCCGGAAATTACCAATGTCATTCGTAGCTATGTAGATACCAATCTGAGCATGGATGAGCTATTGGCCCTTTTAGGCTTTGCCAGTAAAACGGGGCGGGACAATGTGGACATGTTAATGCTGCCCGGAGATTTTAGTACCGCAGAATATGATGCCAGTTATTGGTTACCGGACTATCCCGGAATTGATCAACTAATACAAGCTCACTTCAGGGCAAACGGGGGCATTCGTGTGGTTCGTTCTGATCAGGAAGCCTTGTCACCCGTTCCCACGCCGCAAAGCCTACGCATTACCATTCAAAATAGTACCGCTGATACGGCGATCGGGGATGAAGTGGCGGATGCCCTCTACGATCGGGGGTACGGCAATTTGTATGTGGATTATGACTACCCAGAGACCTTAAGGGTGACCCGGATTATTGCCCAAAATGGCGATCGGGCAAGTGCGGAGACGATTCGGAATCTGCTGCAGTTGGGAGAAGTGCGGGTGGAGAATACCGGCGACCTCAATTCCGACATTACGATTCAGGTGGGAACGGATTGGTTCCAGTAGAGGGTAAATCCCGTCCATTCTGCATCGGGATCAAAATCCAGATCAAGGCGGGCTAAACTAAGAATATCCAAGTGCTGAGGCTGCTAATACTCAGTCGGTCTGAAGCAGTCTCAGCTTTTTGCTGGGCACACTCTCTTACCCCTTTCAACATGACACTTATTT
>JBMTZC010000354.1:0-4283 GCA_049455215.1 Prochlorotrichaceae cyanobacterium | reverse complement strand
AAAGCGTAACGTACTCTGGAAATTTGTTCCCTTTTCCCGATCGGGGGGCTTAATCGCCGCACCGTTCATTCTCTCCCCTAGGAACTGACACGCCCTAACTCTGCTCCCAGGATCTGCCAGCGTTCTCTGGGAGAGGGAAAGGAGGTGTAATCCTGTACCGGCTACAGATCAGCGGGATTTATGCCCAACTCCCGCAACTTTGCAAAAGCCCGATCGCGCTCTGCAAAGGCGGTGTTCGGGTCTTGAAAGGGATCTCCATTGGGATAGAACAGGAGCAGACCCTCGGGAGTCATTTCAAAGCGAACCCCTAAACAGGGGGAAGTCCAGGGAAAATTGAGGGGTGTAATGGGGGTAAAGTCCTGGGGTTGATTCGATCGTACCAATCCCCAGAAATCATAGGACTTGGGATCATAAAAAAACATCTCTAAAACGCCATGCTGCTGATAAAACTGTTGTTTTTTGAGCATTTCACTGGCGCTATTACTCTCCGAGAGAATTTCAAACACAACCTGGGGAGCAATATTGTCTTCTTCCCATTGTTTGTAACTCCGGCGTTCTCCGTCTGGACGGCCAAAAACCACCATGACATCTGGTGCCTGAGCAGGGGCCGGCGGTGCCGTGACCTGTTGGGGATACCAGAGTAAATCTCCTGCAACAAAGACGGTTTGGCCTTGGAACAAGTACTTGAGGTTGGAAACTAAGCGTACAATCCACTCATACTGCAGGGTATTGTCAGCCATCGGTTTGCCATCCGATTCAGGGTATATAACAGGAAAGTCAAGGGGCCGAGTTGGGGCTTGCACCATCAGTTTCTTCTCCTTGTGCGATCGCTGATCTTGAGTTAGGTGTGTTAATGAAATTAAATACGAGGTGGCAAGCCATGGGTTCGGCTGGATGCTGTCAAGAGAAAGAAGATCCCTCACCCCTTAGCCGATGCGTTCTTCTCCGGGTTCAATAATGCGCTGAAACAGATAACCCGTCCCTCTGGCCGTTAAGATCAACTCCGGATTGCTGGGATCATCTTCTAGTTTGGCCCGTAACCGAGAAATGTGGACATCCACCACCCGCGTATCAACGTGGCGCTCAGGGGTATAGCCCCAAACTTCCTGAAGAATTTCTGCCCGAGAAAAAGCCTCTCCCGATCGGCCCACCAGTAATTCCAAGAGGCTAAATTCCATACCCGTGAGACGAACCCGATCGTCTCCCCGAAAGACTTGGCGTTTATTGGTATCAATGCGCAGGTGATGCACTTGAATGATGCCGGAACTGGGAATACCGGAGGTGCCAATTTTATCTACTCGCCGCAAAACCGATCGAATCCGAGCCTCTAGTTCTTTGGGCGAAAACGGCTTTACCACATAATCATCCGCCCCCAACTCCAGACCAGTAATGCGATCCGCCACATCTCCCAGGGCCGTCAGCATAATAATGGGCACGTCAGACTCTTTGCGTAATTCCTGACAGACCCCATATCCATCCAACTTTGGCATCATCACGTCCAAGACCACTAAATCAGGAACTTCTTGGTGAAAGGTCTCGATCGCTTCTTCTCCATCCGCTGCAGTTACTACTTCGTAACCAATCATGGAAAGGCGAGTTTCTAAAATTCGACGGATACTGGCTTCGTCATCCACCACCAGTATTCTTTCCTTTTGAATATCCAAAGCGCTTATAACTCCTCGTTCCTGACAGTCCGCAATTGTTGTAATTGTATGATATATCTTCTTGAGCTTTGATGTACTCAGATCCATTTCTTTCTTTATATTCCGCCCAAAAGTTGCTCAACGGAAGCTAAACCAGAGCGAGATTTTGGGACACAGACCGCACGGAATCGGTTGCAATTTTTTCTCTAAAGGACACCTCGATTGATGGGGGGGACGGCGCAGCAGATCCCTCAAATGCCTACGCCTGCCTAGCCAGAGGTACCTACTTTGGCGCTTGCGAAGTGTCCTAAACTCAGGCTGTTTCTAACCTCTAGTTCGGCTTTCCAGGCAAAGTGAAAAAATTAAATGAAATGGAAGAATTCGCCACACTTTTCTGCCTGAATGGGGTCGCCTCTGGGGCTAACAACAGTGATAGCCCCGCCATAAGGTATAAACACTTAAAACAATGAGGACGGATTGAAACAAACGGTTGACCCAGCTATCGCTAAGTTTGGGTAATAACCGTGTACTGACCTGTACTCCAACGATTCCCCCAACCCCTAAAGCAACCCCAATCCCCCAAAGGACGTTCCCCTGCAGACCATGCCCGATGGTGGCCGCGATCGAGGTGAGGACAATGACCCCCAAGCTGGTTTGAATGGCTTTTTTAATGGGCTCCCGGAGCAACAAAACCTGAAATGGCACCAAGATCACGCCGCCACCAATACCAAAAAGTCCTGCCAACCCTCCGGCTAACCCCCCGGTGAGACATCGGGCAAAGAAGGGTTGGGTCAACCAGGGGGCTGAGGGGGTCGCCAGGGGGGAATCGCCGCGACGAATTTTCTTTGACCACCCCATTAAATACACATTGAGCAATAAAAAGAGGGCAAAACTGAAGAGTAAAACCCGCTCCGATACAGCGTTGGCCACCCATACCCCCCCTTGCACCGTGAGCAAACCGGGGAGGGCTAATCCTAATAACGATCGCCAGGTTAAGTTTCCCTGCCGCCAATTTTCAAGACTGCCGGAGATCGCCGTCAGAACGATCGCCGCACTACTGGTAGCAATCGCTTGGAGGGGTGGGTAGCCTTGAGCCACCAAGAGGGGCACCATCAACAACCCACCCCCAATGCCTAATAACCCTGCTAAAAGCCCCACCACAATGCCAAGACTGGTTAGAAGCAATATGGACATAGTTTCAGAAAAAGGGCTTTTTACAGCAGATCACCGGGAGGGCACCCTCCCGTGAGGGCTTACTTAACTTCTTCTAACTCATCAACGGCGAAGTTGTTGGTGTTGACACCACCATCCACACCGCTGTAAGCGGAGTAGTTCACTTTGTCAAAGCGAACCACCACAGGGTATTTAATACCGCTTTTATCTACAGAAGCCACAGTGCCCACTTCGTTAAACCAATAGGACTCGGGGCGCTTAATCCGCACTTGAGAACCACGATCGATAGCCATAGCGTTTGTCTTCCTTTTTTATGAATAAGTTCGGAGGTGATCCAACGTTCCTTAGCCTACTACTCAAATTGATGCACAAATACTTAGAGGTTTTAACTTTTGTTGCTAAATGTAAAGTTTTTGGTTAACAGGGACCGGCTCTCCGGGGCAGTTTTGTGGCCTGTAGACGGGGCGGAAGCCTGGGGATTTAGGAAAGCGCTTGGATTTCCCGGCAAAATTCTCTAAACTTGATGTCGCTCTTCCGAGGCTGATTCCATGCATCGCTGTAACCTGATTGCTCCGGCGAAAATTAACCTATATCTGGAAATCCTAGGCGATCGTCCCGATGGGTTTCATGAATTAGCCATGGTGATGCAAACGGTCTCCCTGGGCGATCGGGTGGAAGTTGCCCTCCAGGGCACTCAGGAGATTCAGGTGCTCTGCAATCATCCAGATGTACCCCAGGATCAGAGTAATCTCGCCTATAGGGCCGCCGCCTTGATGGAGCGATCGTTTCCCAGTGCTTACCATCGCTACGGGGGAGTCCGCATTACGATCGATAAACGGATTCCCATTGGGGCTGGGCTGGCCGGGGGATCTAGCAATGCCGCAGCGGTTCTGGTGGGTATAGATCTGCTTTGGAACTTGGGGCTAACCAAAGGGGAATTGCAAGATTTGGGAGCCACCTTGGGGTCTGATGTTCCCTTTTGTATTGCTGGGGGAACCCTCCTGGCTACGGGCCGGGGGGAACAACTCTCGCCGCTGCCGGATCTCGATGGCGTGCCCCTGGTGTTAGCAAAATATCGCAGCCTCTCCGTCTCAACGATTTGGGCCTATAAAACCTATCGCCAAAACTTTGGGGAAACCTATCGATCGCCGGGGGATGAATTTAAACACCGTCACCACGAAGTGCAATCCGGCCCCATGGTGGCCGCCATTGCCCAAAAAAACTGCACCGACATTGCGGCCCATCTTCATAATGACCTCGAAAAAGTTGTTCTGCCCCAACATCCCGCAGTACAACGCCTCCGGGATGCCTTTGCCCAACAACCAGAGGTGATTGGCACGATGATGTCCGGATCGGGGCCGACGGTATTTGCCCTCTGTACCTCCCGAGACGAGGCCAAAACGATCGCTGCTGAAGTCAAAACCGCCATTGCCGATCCAGATTTGGAGGTTTGGGTGACCCAGAGCA
>JBMTZC010000353.1:0-4290 GCA_049455215.1 Prochlorotrichaceae cyanobacterium | reverse complement strand
TCATCCCGAGGACAGGGAGAATCGTAAACTAGGGGCTGTCATTATTTAGCGCTGACAGCCCTTAAGGATGAGGAGCTAACTCACAGCGCAACATCGAGACTGTATAGCATGTCTTCCACTTCTAATGCTGCCTTCCCTACCCTTCAAGACTATCTCTATGTTGATTTGGAAGTTGATCAAGCCGATCAAATTTATCGAATTGGTTTAGTCTGTCAGGATGAAGAAATTGATACTAAAATTTTAACGATCGCTGAGGAACACCTGCACCGTTTTTACACCCCAGATGTCCTGATCTGTGGACATAATTTTCGCCGGTTTGACTATCCCTATTTCCTACGATCGTTTCCAGAGTTCAACTCTGGATTAGTGATTGATACCTTAGAGTTATCTATCCTATCCTTTCCCTTACTACGATCGCATCGACTGGATAAAATCTATAAGTCTAGTGAATATGCTATTAATAATCCTCTAGAAGATGCTCTAGCAACGAAGCAATTATTAGGGCAAATCCGCGAGGAACTGAGCACAAAGCCTCTGCCATTACTGCGCCTTTATGGGTATTTACTCAGTTGTAGGCAGGATCCGGCAAGTGCGGCCTATTCCTCCTGGTTTAGCACCTCCATTAGGGTAGACCTAGATACACCCCCTCCCATCGATTCTCTGCCCCCCAAGCGATCGAAGGGATGGATACCACTTATTTGGCGGAGTTTCTCGAACAAGCCCGGAGCAAAGACTTTAACCAAAGGCTCTGCCTGACTGGAATCATTGCTTGGCACTATGAATCCCAGCTTAGTGAAACTCGTCCGCCCCTGGCGGCATGGCTCAATCGGCTCGATCAGGCTGCCAGCCTTTTAAATCACTTAAAACCCCTCAAGTTTCCCCAAGAATTTACCTATCAACCCTATTTACAGACCTTTAATCTGTCCTCCTTTCGGGGTAAACAGGAAGAGGCGGTGCAAAGTATTCTGGCGGCTGACAATCCTTTAATTTTAATGGCAACAGGGGCTGGAAAATCACTGTGTTATCAGTTGCCTGCATTGATGATTGCTCAGCGGCAAAAGGGCTTAACGATCGTCATTTCACCGCTACAGGCGTTGATGATCGATCAAGTGAGTAACCTAATGGAAAAAGGGTTAAATTTTGCCACCTATATTAATGGTGGTTTGCACCCCAGAGAACGGGGAGAACGGTTAGAACAATTACGATCGGGAGAAAAAGACTTACTGTATATTAGTGCAGAACAATTACGATCGCCCAGTATCCGGGCCTTGCTACGGGATCGCCTCCCCAGTTTGATTGTTTTTGACGAAGCACATTGTATTAGTCAGTGGGGCCATGACTTTAGGCCGGATTATCGCTATGCCCCTAAATTTATTGCTGAGCTCTACCACAGTCAAAGTCAATCTTTTTCCTTAAAAGCATTTCCCTTGATGGCCTTTATGACGGCGACCGCCACCGTTGCTGTTCGTCAGGATATTAAGGCCCTCTTTGCCCAATATCAGATTCCCATTACAACTGAAATTTGTGCCCCTACAAAACGAGAAAATTTAACCTATACCATTATTCCCACGGCGCAGAAAACCAAAGAACAAACGCTACTAACGATCGTTCAAAATACCCTTCCTGAAAAGGGAGCCATTATTATTTATACTTCAACCTGCAAGAACACCGAACGTCTCGCCTCTTTACTCCAAGAGCATCAGATCAAGGCAAGGTTTTATCATGGCAAAATTCCCCAAGAAGATAAAGCGGAGATTTTGCAACAGTTTAAGAGCCAAGCCCTTAATGTGGTGGTGGCCACTTGTGCCTTTGGCATGGGTATCGATCGCTCTGATGTGAGGGCTGTCATTCACCATACTATGAGTAGTAACCTAGAAAGTTATGTCCAAGAAGCCGGCCGGGCGGGCAGAGATGGTAAGCCAGCCACCTGCACCTTACTTTTTGATCCGCTAGATGCGGATACAGCGTTCTTTTTGCAGAGTTTAAATCAATTATCTGAGCCAGAACTCCGAAACCTTTTTCTGGCGATTCGGGAGTTACGGGATTTTATTTATGGTAGAGAAAAGGTATCAGAGCAATTTTTTTGGGCCACGAGCACGGAAATTTTTAGAACCAGCTATCTAGATCAGGAGTTCGCCAACACTGACGATCAACGGGATCTCAAAATTAAAGCAGCCCTTCACTATCTAGAAAGCTTTGGCATGATTGAGCGCGAGGAAAATCAATCTGTCTTTATTAGCTTCAACTTAAGTGAGGCTAGCCCAGAAGACTCTTTAGTGAAATTTCAGAGCTATGCTCACCATCATCATTTTCCTGAATATCGTAGGATTTTATTTGAGAAATTAATAACAGCGATGCATCTCGCCAAGACCTATGCAGAGCATGAAAACCAACCCTATCCCTTAGAGCGATTAAGTGACGCTTCAGGGTTAGCCGTCAATGAATTGAAAAAGTATCTTAAAGAACTGGAACGGGCTGAAGTTTGTACCGCCGAGATCCCGATTACGCTCCTGATCACGAAAGGGGTGCGGGGCGATTCCAGACGCAAATTCCAACAGCACCAAAGCCAAGAGCAGCAGATTTATCAAGCACTCCTACAATTATTAGGCGATCGTCCAGATCTCCAGATTAATTGTCGTGCCTTGGCAACCCATCTTGACCCCGATCGCCAGCAGGAACTAACGGCAACCATGATTTTAGAAATTCTCGAGGGGTGGCATTTTCTCAAATGGTTAAGATATGACCGGGTTCGATCCGATGTTATTAAAATTACAGCATTTTCGGTGACGGACTATTTTCAATCGTTTCAGCATGGTGTGGGCATTCTCATTGATATTCTCTATGAAGCGATCGGCGATCAAAAAGGGGGTCGTTTACGGTTAAGGCAAGATTTAGGACTGCTGTTAACTCAAGTGAACCAGAGACTTTCCCCACAAGTATGGGAACTCGAAGATCTCGAAAAGGCATTAGCCTGGATGCACAAAACGAAACTAGTGCGACTCACGGAAGGCTCCAATTTATTTTATCAATCGATGAAAATTAGAGTCATTAAAGGGGTGCAGGAAAATAAAATTAGCCGTGAATATCCTAAGATCGTTAAGCCACACTATGAAGATCAAATTCGCCGTACCCATATCATGCTTCAGTATGGCGCACAACACAAAAATGCTGACTTTGTTCCCCAAGACTATATTGCCGCATACTTTGCCCTCTCTGACGTGGACTTTTTGACTCAGTACAGCCCTCTGAGGAAGAAAATGACGGGTAAAAAGACAGAGGAGATGACGAGAGCACTATCGGTTCTTCCGGTGCTGCAAGAAGACTACGATCGTATTATCACTCCCCTCAACCCCATTCAACGCCAAATCATTCTGGCAGAAGACTTAGCACTGGCCATTATTGCGGGGCCGGGTTCCGGTAAAACACGGACGATCGTGCATCGCATTGCCTATTTAGTCAAAGTAAAACGGGTGAATCCCGATCGAATTATTGTTCTCGCCTATAATCGAAATGCCGTTAGAGAACTGAGACTCCGCTTGCAACGATTAGTGGGAGAATTAGCCTCTCGGTTGAGAGTGCATACCTTCCACGGTTTAGCCCTAGCTATTTTAGGGCGCACCATAGAGCCAACCCAGAGAACTTCAGATCCTACGCTAAGATTTAACCAATTGATTGAAGATGCCTGCCATTTTATCGAAGGGAATTCCGAATCTTTAGAAGAAGCAGATCATCATCTCAGAATTGCTAGACTTTTGGGGCATTGTGAGTACATCTTTGTGGATGAATACCAGGATGTTGCTGCCCATGAATATCGTCTGGTCAAGCTAATTGCGGGCTTGCAGGTATCGGAGGAGCATCGCCCTTCGGTTCAAACCCAGATTTGCATTATTGGTGATGATGATCAAAATATCTATGAATGGCGCGGAACTTCAAGTCAATATATTCGCTCCTTTCAAGCGGAGTATCAGGCAAAACAGTTTCTGCTCACGGAAAACTATCGCTCTACGGAATCGATTATTGCCGCAGCCAATCGCCTAATTAAAAAGAATAGCGATCGTCTCAAACGCAGTGGTAATGAACAGGTTCGCATTGATAACGATCGGGTGGGACAAACGGGATTAGCAGTACATTCTCTCCAGTTCGACACGGATCAGGCGCAGGCAGAATACATTAAGTGTCAAGTAGAAAAGTGGATTCACCAGGAGGGTTTAAAACCCGGCGAAATAGCTATTCTGGCTCGTCATTGGCAAAATCTCGATCAAGCCCGAGCCTTGCTAGAAATGCGGGCCG
>JBMTZC010000352.1:0-4291 GCA_049455215.1 Prochlorotrichaceae cyanobacterium | reverse complement strand
GGGGGATCCACTCAAGTTTTGCGATTGCAACGAGACTTATGTGTACACAGTAGCCCGTTGCGGGAGTCTCATAAATTATGATATAAACGTATTATAGTTTATGAGAACTACTTCCTATGCAGGTCTACACCACCAACCAACTTTCCGAACTCCTGGGCAGTAGTCCCAGTACCCTCAGAAGCCAAAAGCAGCGTAATCCCGACCTCTTTGTGGAAGGAGAGGCCTTTGTCCGGGATGAGCATGGCGCATTACTGTGGACAATGCCGGGCTCCATTGCCATGGCTCAGTTGCTGAATACCGATGATTCCTTAGCCTGGCTCGATAGCTTACCCAATGTCACCAGTTTGAGTACCGAAGAACTCCCCACTGCCACAGTCCCGCCAACGACAGTCCCAGAACTAGACGAAGCCCTTCATCCCCTCAATACAGCCGCAGAAGCAGTGGCCTGGCAGTTAATTCAGCAACACTTTCATCAGCGGGTGGGAGACTCCATTCGGCGTATTCTCTACCAACCGAGTCCACCCCAGCAAGAATATTTGGATCGCATGATGACGAACTATGGACTGGCGACAGGATGGATGAAGGTGATGGATACAGTCCAAGGTGCGATCGAAACCAGTAGTCGAGAGCGCAGAGCGATCGCAGTTTTGCAGGCCGGAGATGACTTTACCTCTTCTTAAGATTTGCTTTTCAATTCAACCTGTCGAGCCTGTTGCTTTTGTAAAAATTTAATGACCTCGGGGGGATGAAAAACAATTTGAGGAACATCCCTAACATAAAGGATCCAACGATCGCCTTCTTGATGCAAGCGCCAGCGGTGGGAATTGACCGGAGAATGGATATAGTTTGCCTCTTCTCCTGCTTGATAAAGAAACCCAAGTTCCGCAACCTGCTCCAAGAACTGCCGTTCCGCAGGCGTATTCATGCTAAGACTCCAGGCTACCGTAAATAAACATTAACCGCTCCTTAACTTAGGGTTATCTTACCCCGCTGGCCGACCTTCGGCAATTTGCCCAAAATCCCTCGACTTTGGGCCAGTCCCTAGCGGTAAAACGGGGATGGGTGCGGCTAATGTTTATCCCGTAAGGGTTCTGGACTGAAGCGATGACCCGCCCTAGAGTTGACATTCTGCTGACATTGGCAAAAGATACGATTAGAATGCAGGGCAGGCACCGCTAGACGGGATCCCTTCCCCCTAGGCTAAACCTGCCACCTCTATGGGCACCGTGAATGATTGAACTCCACTGTCACACAACCTTTTCCGATGGTACGCTGACTCCTACTCAGTTAGTGGAAGCCGCGATCGAAGCTGGGCTTAAGGCCCTAGCCATTACGGATCATGACACGATGGGGGGCTGGGCAGAGGCCTATGCCGCCGCGAGCGATCGTTCCGGCGAGACCCTGGAAATTGTGCCGGGTTTAGAACTGAGTACCACCCACTGCTGGCGATCGCTACACATTCTAGGGTTCTATCCCGATCCTTCCCAATTAGATGGCCCCCTGCAAGAACGCCTCCAGGGACGGCAACGACGGGCAGAAAAAATGGTCAACGTACTGGCGGAACTGGGATATCCCATTACCCTGCCTGCCCTCAACCGTCAAAAAGCCCCCGGACGGCCCCACATTGCCCAAGCTTTAGTGACAGCAGGTCATGTGAAAAATAGTAAAGAAGCCTTCGATCGCTTCATTGGGGAAGGTAAACCCGCCTATGTTGCCTACGAGAAACTCAGTGCCGTGGATGGCATTAAGCTTCTGCGCCGCTGTGGTGCCGTTCCCGTCTGGGCTCATCCCTATCTCTTTAAGGGAGCCGCAGTTGAAACCTGCCTACCGGAATTTGTTGAGGCGGGTTTAATGGGGTTAGAAGTCTATCATCCCCACCACAGCCCCACTGAAATTCAACGCCTAGAAGCCCTTTGCCAGGAGTATGGTCTACTGATGACCGGCGGCAGTGACTACCACGGCCCCCCGCCCGCAGGACAGGCCAAATCAACGCGCCATGCCCCCCACCTCAACGCCCTCAAAGTTCCCTTAGAACTCTTAACCCCCCTCAAAGCAGCTCGATCGCAGTTACAGGCAGAACTGTCGGCATAGAGAACGCATGAATTACGATCGCTTACCCACCACGATCGCCCAAGTCCGCATTACCGGCCAATCCTGGGAAGAGGGCATCATCCAGGGAGATCTGCAGGCCAATGACCTCAATTGGGAATTTCAATGGTGCTTCCGTCAGGGGAAATTGCGGGTACAACCCTCCCTAGGACGGGCCCTCATTGAAGATGCTTTACTCAAGTTTTTAGTACAACAGGATTATCACTTAGAACCCGGGGGAGACTACAGTTTTGAAATCCGTGCCCGCATTTGAGTATCGCTGGGACTATCGCCTAAAATTGAAACATGAATAATAGGAAAAGATGGTGTAAACTGAATTTTAGTCGGTAGATTTTCATCAAATAAAAATCCATTCATGCAATTTTTCTCACTTCGTAGTGATTGGCCATCATCTTTGCTGCGAATTGGATATACAAGCATAAATATCTTCTTTAATGAGCGATGGATATTCTTCAAGTATGTCCTCGATAGAGTCGCCTGCACCTAAAAATTCCATCACTGTTTGTACCGTAATTCGGGTGTTAGCGATAATTGGTTTTCCATTGCAAATGTCTGGATGAATCATTATGCGATTTTTCATAACATTTTCCTCTTTGGTTTTTGTTTGATTTTAGAAACCGTTGAACGGTAGCAGTTTTACAAACCTATGCGGAACGGATACGAACTTTTTACTATTCTACCTAAATGACCGGGGGGCAAGGCTATCACTCTCTTTTGGAGATGTGTCAGTCAGCCAGCAACTGAAGGTCTGAAAATTTCACCACAAACGATCGGGGGGTATCAAAATCGTAAGTCAGAGCTGAACGAGAGTCTGTCATGTCAAAATAGAGAGGCTAAAAAATCTAGAGAGCCTGATTCTAAAGCGCTTGAAGCTCTCTTTCCTGCGTCTATTTTGACCTTTCGTGAATAATCCGCCTTAAGTTGGTCGCCCCAATTGTTATAGTGTGAAGAATCAGTGTGAAGAGTGCGGACACTCTGTCCCCGAAAATCCTTAAAAGTAGGTCTATGCCTTATGCTCCTTGAGCTTCTTACGTTTCCGGTGTTGGGCCCCATTAAGGGGGTGGCTTGGATTGGTGAACAGATTCTGGAACGGGCTGACTTTCAGCAAAACGATCGGCAAAGCCTGGAAAAACAGCTTTTGGCCCTGCAATTGTCTTTTGACCTCGGGGATATTTCTGAGGAGGATTTTGAGGCAAAAGAAGAAGAGTTATTGCTGGCCCTTGAGGAATGTGACGCAGAGGATGACGATCTTTAATTCAGTGCATCATGCACCGTAAGGCATTGCTTTGATCCCCCTTCCCTCCTGCCTTGTTTCGCAACCTGAGGTTTTTTCCCATGACTGCCCCGCATCTCCCGATCGTTTCGCGCCTCTTGCCCCTCATGGCGATCGCTTGTTTTGCCTTACCGGCCTGTAGCGGTTCGCCAACACCGCAAACGGTGGTCTCCCCAGTGCCTTCCCCCGATGCCGTTACGGCTTCCCCTTCCCCTCAGGTGGTGACCCTCCCCGCAACCACTGGAACGGTAGAGGCACCTCCTGCTGCTGCCACTACCCCATCCGCCAGCAGTCCCCTCCTGGTGACCCCACCCACCACCAATTGTCCCGTGAGCATGGCGATCGTTGCGGATCCAGAGTCTCCCTTAAATGTGCGCTCTAGTCCCAATACGGAGACGGATAACATTGTGGGACAACTGGCGGATCAGACCTTTGTGACGGTGAGCGGGGAAGAAGAGGGGTGGTTTGAAATTGATACTCCCTTGACGGGATGGATTGCCAAAAGTCGAACTCAGTATAGTTGTGCGGTGGTGGATGAAGCGATCGCTTTAAGCCCAAGCCAACCCCAAGCTTTGGTGCAAGGAAAAATGATTGGCACCGGCAGTCATCAATACCGGATTAATTTAGCGGCTGGACAAACCTTAACGATTAAAAATGAAGCGGATGTTTTCCCGCTGTTTCTTGCTCCCGATCAACAATCTTTGAATGAAGATATTGCCGGAACAGATGCTCCAGAATGGTCTATTTCTGTCCCGATCGCTGGGGAATATGTCTTACAATTAGATTCTAATTTTCGAGGATTTTCCTATCAGTTTCTGATCACAATTCAAAATTAGGCTTTCCGCTGCAAGCGAAAAAATTCAACGGAAGAGTGCAGCGCTCCGCGCCGCACTCTTCCGCCTTAAGTTT
>JBMTZC010000351.1:0-4345 GCA_049455215.1 Prochlorotrichaceae cyanobacterium | reverse complement strand
TGGGCTTCTTGCTGCGCTCGCTGGGCTTCTTGCTGCGCTCGCTGGGCTTCTTGCTGCGCCCGCTGGGCTTCTTGCTGCGCCCGCTGGGCTTCTTGCTGCGCTCGCTGGGCTTCTTGCTGCGCTCGCTGGGCTTCTTGCTCTGCCCGTTGGGCAATTTCGACAAAACTTTCAAAACGCTTTCCATCTGGGCGATAGAGTTCTAACTCTCCACTGCGGTTTTCTAGACGCACACCCAGTTGTGGACTGATCCAACCATCCATCTGAACGATCGCACTGAGAAATTCGTTGGTTCTAATCCACCCTTTGAGTCGGTTTTTATGGGGATCGTAAACGTAGTATTCTGAAACCCCATGCCGTTCATAAAAAGCAAACTTTCCATCCATTTCCCGACGGGTATTACTGTGGGACAGAATTTCAAAGACCACCTGCGGTGCAATATTCTCTTCTTCCCATTGTTTATACGATCGTCGATGTCCTTTAGGACGACCAAACACGACCATGACATCCGGCGCTTGACGAACCAGCGAACCTTCTACCGGATACCAGAATAAATCTCCGGCTACAAAGACATCAGAACGATCGAAGAGGCTATCAAGTCCGCCCTGAATTTTCATTATCAGACCAAATTGAACGGTGTTGTCTGCCACGGGTTTGCCGTCACTTTCGGGATACAGTAAGTCCGGTTCAAAAAAATGTGGATCAATTTGCTGAATCATAAAACCTCAAGTCCTCATTCGATGTCTTGTCCTGAACGGATTGAGCCGCCTCTTGATCGGTGTTGCTACTGAGGTATTGTAACTTTTCCTTTAGGGTAAAGGTACCAGAATAGTCAACCCCTTCTGCCGGAAGATTTTTCTGTAGTTGCAGTCTTAGGCTTTCCAGTGAAAGTGAAAAGACTTAAGGCGCAAGAGCGCCGCACTCTTCCGCCTTAAGTTTTCAGTTGATAGCCTTACCAGGGACTACCAATCATAGTGAAGGCTGACCAAGCATAGGGATGGCGGAGATCCACCGGGAGTGCTTGTAGTACTTCAATCACCTCACCTCGCAGTGGGAATTGAAGTCCCGAAGCATCGCTACTCTGAATATTAATGGCTCCGTCTTCTAGACTGATCTCTCCCCGGAGCATGGCTAATTGAGCTTGGCGCAGCGCTTCGGCTTTAATGGGTGCAGTGCGCAGGTTATCGTAAAAACCGGTCATGAGCCCCAGAGTGGCTTGATCCCCCACATACCACAAACTTCCCAGAGCTGTTTTAACCCCTGCTTGGTGAGCCAGACCCGCAAAGCCTAATTCTGCGTCTGGGTTCCCCACTGCAGTTCGGCAGGCACTCAAAACCATCAACTCCACAGTAGGATCGTATAACCGTAAAGTTCGCAGTTGATCTAATGTGACTCGACGATCGCCAAAGCGAATATAGGACTGATTGGCTGCGCCAGGGTTGAAGTCGCCGTGGGTTGCTAAGTGTAAAATCCCGTAGCGTTGATTAGATCGGGCCGATCGTAGGTTTTCGAGGGTAAAGCGATTGTTGAGGAGGGGTTCCGGTGCATTCCAAAGTTCACTAATAACTGATAACTCCGTAGGAACCGAAGGTAAGGGGGCTTCATCGGAAAAGGTATCCGCCCCCATAGCGAGGAGACCAACTTCTTTGATGTCTACAAAGCGGGTATCCGTCAGGCTAAGGCTGGGCATTAGTCCCACGCTGTACTTCTCAATGAGGTACTGCTCTCCGTCGTGGAGGGCGGCCACGGGCAATAAGCGTAGGCTGTTGTCCATAATGAAGACCAGATTTTCGACTTCCCGTTCCTCCAAGGCGGCACGAATAGGGGCCACGAGCTGACTATAGAGTTGCTGGGACGATCGTAAATACACTCCCTCCGGTTCTTGATCGATAATGGCATCGATCATCCGCCCTCCATTGAAAAGAACCCGTTCACGGGTTGCGTCGGGCACCGACACTAAAAACGGCTCTTCCGAAGAGGTGACAACGAGGAGTTGTAGGATATCTCGATCGGTGGGGGCAATCTGAAGAGGACTGCCTTGAAAGCGATTGGGTACATTCAAGTGTTGCTCATATTGCTCAGAAAAACGAGCTTCATCCCGCTCAAATTCTACTGCTGCTGCCTGTCGCTGCAGGATAAAATCAGGAGCTTCAAAGCTGACATAAATTAAGGCCGGTTTGACTCCACTCCGTTGTTCGATTAAGGCCAAGATGTCTCGGGCTTCGTCAATGCTGAGAACTTGTCCATCCTGGGAAATGCCACCACCGGGCTGACCACAAACGCCTAGCTCTTCACAGGAATCAACAACTACTTCTGGAGGAATGGTAGGAACAGGGGGAACTGGTGAAACGGGGCGATCGACAGAGAAGAGCCCGATCGATCCAATGGCATTATCAAAACCATCTAAGGGGAATCTTTCAGTGAAGAAATACCCCGATTCTGGGGCGATCAGGAAAGGATTGCCGTTGGCTAAGGATGCTGCAGTAGTGGGATCAATGTTGTAGGGAAAAATAGTAAAGTTACCACTGGTAATGGCTCCCACTACGCCGTTGCCACCGCCACTGCCCGAGGACAGGGCTTGTCCTACGGTGAAGGGGGTTGTTCCGTTGCCGCCGTGGCTAATGCTGATGCGTCCACCCCCACCAGGGGCAGCGGTAGAGATACTGGCACTAATTCCATTTTGATCTGTGAAGCTGCCTAAGGCTCGGAAATTACTCTGGGTAGCGATCGTTACGTTGCCTCCGGTTACCCCACTGGAGGAACTCCCCAATTGTGTTCCGCCTTGAGCATTAATGCTGTACACCTCAATATCTCCCGAGGGATCTAGCAAAACCGAGCCACCGGAACCTAGGGTACTACTGCTATTGACGGCTCCAGTGGTAATGCTGGTGGTTGCCTGGATATCGATACTACCGCCGGAGGTAGATCCTGAACTGTTGAGCACACCCCGGGATACCAAGTCAGCCAGTTGATTAGCCCGATCGTCTGTGAGGTTACTAAACTCTGCCGGAAAAATACCGTTGGCGAGATTGGAGAGGAGTCTTCCAATCACAATATTTCCGCCACTGTTCACACTAATATTCCCCGGTTGACCAGAGAAACTGGAAGCAGCCAAATAGTTGGTTAACACATCGCCTGCCGCATTGAGAGTAATATTACCGGCATTGCCATTCAGGGAGAGGGTGATATAGCCGCCAAAGGCAACATCCGGCTGGCTTAAATAACTTAATACGGTTGAGAGATCTGCCCCTAGTCCCAAGGATTGCAGTAAGTTGCTATTAACCCCGGAAAGCAACACTCCTTCCTGTCCGTTAATTGCTCCGCTACTGCTAGTGATACTAATATTGCCACTGTTACCATCCAGACTGGTCGTTAGAATATTGCTGGTGGTGACATTTCCAGCCGCAGTTAAGGTTACATTTGCTCCCGTGCCTCCTTCTGAACCGGTGATAATTCCCAACCGGAAGGAGAAACCATCGAGAATAGTTGCTAATTCATCCACGGTGTAAACGCCAGTTCCAAAGCCGAGATCCTGGGCAAAGTCAATGGTATCCGTAGAGGCTAATCCAGCGGCAGAAGCGCCTTCTAGCCACGCCTCTCGTGTTAATCCAGAGAAAAAGGCATCGTTACTCGTGTCAATGCTGCCGCCACTACTCGTCAGGGTAACGGTTCCTCCTGTCCCATTTTGAGAGCCAGAAACGATCGCTCCCGTGCGAATATCTCCCGCAGCACTCAGGTTAACGGTTCCCCCATTCCCATCTCGGGAGCCGGTAATAATCATCCCCAGTTCTGTCCCGATTTGACTCGCGAGAGCCGCTTGAGTAGAAGTGAGTCCAAGATCTACCAGTAAACCGGCATCTATGTCGCTCACATTAATGGTCGTGTCGATACCGCCACCCGTACTGGTTAAGCTAACATTCCCTCCGCCTTGAAGTCCGGAAGACCCTAGACTTCCGGTCAATAACCAACCGGTGCGAATATTTCCCGGTGCCGTGATCGTGATATCACCACCCTGACCACTACCGGTAGTTCCTGTGGCAATTCCACCCGCCGATGCGGTTTCGGAGACACCACTGCTGCTGGTTAAGGTACCGTTGGAAATGGCGGTGACACTGCCAGTGCTGCTGCTCAGAGTGACATCTCCACCAGAGCCATCAATACTTCCCGAGAGGATGGATCCAACGGTCACATTACCTGCTGCACTGAGATTTACGGTTCCACCATTACCTTGATCAGAACTAGAATTTAAGAGTCCTACATTAACAGTGCCCGTGGCGGATTCTACACTCACGGGAACGCTAGAAACGATCGCGTTGATATTACCACCAGTGCTGGTCATGGAGATGTT
>JBMTZC010000350.1:0-4368 GCA_049455215.1 Prochlorotrichaceae cyanobacterium | reverse complement strand
AGGGTCTGCCAAGTTGCATTGCCCACAATGCCGTCCGTTTCTAGACCAAATTCAGCTTGAAAGTCTTGGACGGCTATCTCCGTCTCCTCGCCAAAAATTCCATCGATCGTTCCGGCATAAAAGCCTAGGGCATTTAAGCGCTGCTGGAGTTGTTCCACTGCCCTACCTCGGCTACTGCGGCGCAGGATGGGAAACGTGACACTCGTCGGTTCGGAAGCTGCGGCAGTCGTAGGTTCTTCGTCAACCTTATCTACTGGGGGGGGCGTAGCACTGGAGCTTGTGCCACTTGAACTGGGCGGAGAGACTGCAGTGGAGGGACTAGGGGGGGAAATAGTACCCGTCGGGGGTTGGCTGGCGGTCTCAGGAATGGGAAAGGATTCGGCGCTGGGGGGTGGCGTAGTATCGGCAGGGCTAACCGCCACTGGATTTGCCGTAGGCTGGGAGGGTTGCCCCCCAGCACTGGGTAATAAGCGATTCCATTCCACTAAGGTCATCTGCCCCGTGATCGGGAGTCCGGCCGCCTGCTGAAAGCGCTGTACGCCTTGCTGGGTGGACTCGCTGAACACGCCATCTACCCGTCCGAGGTAAAAGCCAAGCAGTTGGAGAATGGATTGTAACTCCACTACTTCTGTGCCTTGGCTCCCTAGGCTCAAGGTCGATCGGACTGGCGCTACGGAAGATTGAGCGGCGATCGGGGCCGTTGAACCTAGCAGGATGCTCACTACCAGTCCCAGACCGAGGGTACTCTTGAGTAAACCCTGAGGAAGCGATCGAAAGATCATCCTAGGGGAGGGAGCAGTGGCTCGTAGTTTCAAGCCATCGCTTAGGCACTGGAGGTAGTGAGCAGAAGAGATCATGATCGTTTTGGGGAAAGCATCATCATCATATTACGACCTTCTTTCTTGGGAGGCTGCTGAATTTCCGCCATATCTTCAAGATCGTTAGCCATACGGGAGAGCAAATCGTGGGCCAAATCGCTATGTTGAATCTCGCGCCCTTTGAAGGTAATCGTGGCCTTAACTTTGTCTCCGGCTTTCAAGAATCGCTGGGCTTGGTTGACCCGAACCTGATAGTCGTGTTCGTCAATCTTATACCGCATCTTGACTTCTTTAACTTCAGCAGAATGCTGGCGTTTCTTCGCTTCCCTCGCTCGTTTTTCCTGTTCAAATTTATATTTGCCGTAGTCCATAATTCGGCAAACGGGGGGATCGGCTTTGTCGCTGACCAAAACCAAATCTAAATCTTGTTCTTGAGCAATCTTGAGGGCATCTCGGGGAGCCAGAATGCCTAACTGCTTACCTTCGCTGTCCACCACACGGACTTTGGGAAATCGAATACGTTCGTTAATTTGGGGAAGATCCCGAGTGGGTTTTCGAGAACTATTTGCACTGGAATTTAAAGCCATTCAGAGATTATTCAGACCTCGTCCTAAAAAAATAATGAAGATTTAACCGATTACCCCAAGGGGAAAAACTATCCGGCTAGGGGTAATACATTTCCTGAAAGGATTCTAGCCCAGAATTTTAAGATCCTCAAGGGTTTCTGGGGGAACAGGGAGCTTTCTTAAAAAAACTTAGCCGTCTTCAATGCCAAACTGAATCACTGTGCTACGCAAACGACTGGACAAGAACATGGCGATCGCTCGATAAAAACGAGCGGCAAAGCCGGGGTTATCTTGAAGCTGTACCGATAAGCGATGTTGAGGAACCGACAAAATTAAAGAGGGCTCTAAAGTCCGTACCGTAGCTGCAGCAGAGCGGGCATCGACAAAGGACATCTCCCCTAAAATCTCCCCTACCCGCAAGCGGGCCAACTCCTTATCGCCATGACACACTGCTAAAGCTCCAGCCATAACAATATAAAAGGTGTCTAACTCTTGTCCTTCACAAATCAAATCAATATCCGGTGGCAGTTCCTGCAGCTTGCCATGATGCCTGAGCCAGGAGACATCTGCCTCATCTAACGCGCCCAAAATAAAGTCTCCTTTGCCCATAGATCTCCTTGATCTCCTTAAAAGTCGCACTGAGGGGTTGGGTCGCTGCACACTCATCTTAGGGAATGGCTAAAGATCCAGGATGCCTCTCTGTTCCGAATTCTTTTATCCTATAAGAAGACGTTCCGATCGTGAGTGAGCATTTGTGAATTATGGTTGCTTTAGCCCAAGTTGAGAATTTGATTAAGTCCCACATTGAGGATTCCCAAGTTTTCGTTGAAGATTTAACCGGCGGGGGAGATCATTTGCAGGTTACGGTGGTGTCCCCGCTGTTTCAAGGGAAGACCCGCGTGAAGCAGCATCAAATGGTGTATGGTGCGGTGCAAGGAGAAATGGCTTCGGAAGCGATCCATGCTTTGGCACTGAAGACCTTTACCCCTGAAGAATGGCAGCAAGCTCAATAGTTAATCCCAGTCAGGACATCTCAAAAATTCAACAGGGTTCCTCTGGCTACGTGCCACCGTTCATCGAGATTCCCCTCAGGTTCCCCTCAACTTTAAGCTACCGTGTACACATAAGTCTCGTTGCAATCGCAAAACTTGAGTGAATCCCCCCTAGCCCCCCTTACACAAGGGGGGAACCGGAAGAAACGGCTCGGAAGTCCCCCTTATTAAGGGGGATTTAGGGGGATCCAGCTAAATCGATCGGTTCCATCAAGATGTGTGTACACGGTAGCAACTTTAAGGGAGGAGCAGAGTGGCTGGCTCTTTCCCGCAAGATCTCCCCAGGCCCTCCCTACAGGAAGAGTTCCTACCGGTTTGAACCCTCAAATTAAATCCTATTCTCTATCTCCTCACGCTGATGACGCTTTCCGCTGCTCCGAAAATTATTGTCCTGGATGATGACCCCACCGGTTCTCAGACGGTGCATGGTTGTCTCCTCCTTATGCAATGGGATCTCGAAACCCTAGAAGAGGGGCTTCGGGATTCTTCTCCCCTCTTTTTTATTCTGACCAATACCCGTGCTTTGGCTCCTGATGCTGCGGCCCAGGTGACCCGTGAAGTGTGCCAAAACCTGAAAACCGCGATCGCTAGGGTGGGGGTAGAACATTTCTTGGTGGTAAGCCGATCGGATTCGACGCTACGGGGCCACTATCCCATTGAAACGGATGTGATTGCTGAAGAACTGGGGCCCTTTGATGCTCATTTTATGGTGCCGGCCTTTTTTGAAGGGGGACGGGTAACCCGCGATAGTGTGCATTATCTGATGGTGGACGGAACGCCCACCCCTGTCCATGAAACGGAGTTTGCCCAGGATTCGGTGTTTGGCTATCGCCATAGTTATCTGCCGGAGTATGTGGCGGAAAAGACGAAGGGACGGATTGCCGCTGCAGCAGTGGAGCGCTTTGTGTTGGCGGATCTGCGGCAGAGCGAGGGTAATCTGCGCGATCGGTTGCTACAACTGACGGGTAATACCTGTGGCGTAGTAGACGGAGAAGTGCAAAACGATCTCAATCTATTTGCCGAAGCCTTACTAGACGCAGCCCAAGAGGGGAAACGCTTTCTCTTTCGCAGTGCCGCGAGTTTGCTCACCGCCTTAGCCCACCTGCCCCCCCAGCCGATCGCAGCGGAGGCAATGAGTCAATACCGACGTACCAGCGCTCCGGGGGCTGTGATTGTGGGTTCCCATGTGCGGAAAACCACGGCGCAATTAGCAAAGCTGCTCCAAGAACCGGGGGTAACGGGGATTGAAGTGGATGTGAAGCGGTTAATCCATACCGGTGAGGAAGGCTTTCAGAGTCTGTTAGGGGATAGTTTGCAGCAGGTTCAGGACATCTATGGGCAAGGCAAAACCCCGATCGTTTATACCAGTCGGGAGGAACTCCAATTCCCCGATATTGAAACGCGCCTAGACTTTGGAGTGAAAGTGTCTCAACTCTTAATGGCGATCGAGCAGAACTTACCCACAGATCTCAGTTTTTTGATTAGCAAAGGGGGGATTACCTCCAATGACACCCTAAGCACGGGGCTGGCCCTCAGTAGTGCCCGTCTGTTAGGGCAAATTTTACCCGGTGTTTCCGTGGTTCGCACGGATGCAGATCATCCCCGTTTTCCGAATCTGCCGGTGGTGTTGTTTCCTGGCAATGTGGGAGATGACTCAGCCCTTGCGATCGCTCACAGGCTGCTGGTGGGTGCATAATCTCGATCGTTAGTCTGAGAAGCTGGGTTTCTGGATAGCTCCTCTGGAGGCAACCCGATCCGTTAGTTTTTCTGTTTCCGTGTGAGTAAAAATTGCGTCCTGGGATCCCCCGGCACCTTTGGGATCCCATACGGGGATCCCCATAAGACTTTGTAATTCTTAACTTTTAAACTCATACTTACTTATCCATTTAGTGATAAGTGTAAATAGTAAACATTGGCTTCCTACGGAATCCC
>JBMTZC010000349.1:0-4380 GCA_049455215.1 Prochlorotrichaceae cyanobacterium | reverse complement strand
CCCCCCCCCCCCCCCCACTCTTCCGCCTTAAGTTGGTAGCCGATGAATAATGGCAGACAGTTGCGTGCCTACCACAATCCCTATTATTAGGAGGGTACTCAGGGAAAATCTTGATTTTTCGAGAGGCCCTACTAATGAATTATGCAATCATAGTATCGTTTTCTAGTATCATTCGTCAATTTCACCTTATGAGAGAAGAAGCAGGAAGTCGATCGCTAAAATAACGGTGATAAAGGGAATAGCGAACCTGGGAATGATTCCCCACCAGATTAGTGAGTCCCAAACTTTGCAGTTGAAACGCGATCGTGGAGGGCAGGGGAAGCCCCTCCGGTTCCGCCAACAGACGCTGCATTGCCGCCAGGAGCGGGGGATGGGTTTCCAGATACCAACTCTGACGGCGCAGGTGATCCCGGTAAATGCCCGCCTCGGTGTGCAGGTTCCCCAAAAGTTCCTCTGCACTGAGCGCGTCATGCAACCCATGATGAAACGCTAAACGCACCAGATAGGGATGCCCCCCGATCGCCTCTGCTAGGGTCTGCAAGGCTTGGGGTGACCACCTCAGTTGATAGCGCTCCGCCAGTCCTTGCACCTGCTCCGCTGTCAAATCCGGCAATTCAATGGGCACCCCCACATTAAAGGGGGACTTATTGAGATCGAGGGGGATATAAACCTCCGTGGCATGGGCAATCACCAGCCGCAGGCGCTGCCAGCGAGGATTGTACTTCGCCTCTTCGTGGAGCGCTCGCAACAGTCCCAAAAAATCATCCGCCAGATCGGGATATTCAAAGACCCGATCCACCGCATCTAAAATTAGGGTAATGGGTACTGCACTTTTGCCCAAAAGGTACTGCTCCAAAAACGCTTTACAGCACTGATTACTGCCAATCAACGGTGCTAACTGCCAGCCCTCACTAATCCGATCCAGCCCCGCCCGATCCACGCCCTCCGCCTCAAAATTCATCAGTAAACTGGCACAAAACCACTGCAAAAACGTATCGGAATTTGTGAAGACCCGCCGATTGGCCAGTTGTAAATTCAAACTGAGGGGACGATCGCCCTGCTGCTGAGCCCACTGAGCAATGCGCAACAATAGCGAACTTTTCCCCATTTGCCGAGGAGCCCGAATGCGAATCAGACTGCCTGGCTGAGCCAAGGCCCTTTGGCATTGCACCTCAATGGGGGGACGATCGACATAGAAGGGAGAATTGAGGGGAACCTGGCCCTCTGGCCACTCTAGGGGACGGGGCGGGGAAAACGCTGCCGGTGGTGAGGAGATCCCAGGGGCTTGGTCGAGATGCTCCCAGGCCATAGTCCAGGGATGGTTGAGGGGGAGAGCCGATCGTCCTTCCTTGAGTAAGGGGAGGAGATGACCCACCAAACTGGCCAGGTGACCCGTCCAGCACCAAAGGGGCAAAGGCTGGAGCAATTGCACCATACTTTGGCAGAGGTTAACGGGGCCCGCCTCCCCTGCACACCAGAGGGGAAAAATATGGGGTTGGCCCTGCTGCTCCCGCAGATTCAGGGCATAGCGTACCGACTCCAAGAGCAACTCATTGCCCAAACAAGCCGGAGCTAACAACAAAATCCAGTAATTCGCCTGCGCTAAATGATCCCCCGGTTCCCCCCGATCGTCTCCACAGAGCACATCATGACCCGCCAATTTCAGCGCATTTTGGAACTCCTGACCCACCGTCGCCGGACAAGCATCCTGATAACGCAAAACGATCGTGCGGCGGGGAAAATCCCCCGCATCCGACTGAGGAGGCTGGGTACGGGCCGTTAAATCCGCCAGATCTCGCCATTCCTTGCCCAGAGCATGGCAGAGTTCCAAAAAATTCAAGTAATCGACGGGCTTACCATTCAAAAAATTACTCACCGTCGAAGGTGAAAGTTCTAACGCCTCCGCCAACAACTTTTGACTGGGAAAGCCATTGCGTAATAAGGCAGATTTCACCAGCGGCAGATACTGGGACTGGACTTGCAACGATCGAGGCATCGTGAACACTAGGGACGAGGCAGGAAGCGTAATACACCTCAGAGACATCAAAAGTATAATCAAAAGATTATGGTTTCAGCTTTGCACCACCCCCACCATCAGAATATTCAGGGCACCTCGAAAAATCTAAAACTGGATTCCTGTTGCTATGCAAGAACTCTACCCAAGACGAGGGTGTCGGGCGGTTCATGTGGATAGGGTAAGGGGGCTGACCTTAATTGATGACTCACCCCAATATGTGTTTCCTCTGGAGACAATCTTGATGAGCCGATCGCCACAATGAATTGAGGTGCCCATCACCATCGTTACGTTGAAAATTCAAACCCCCTATGATCAAGTATTTAGCTCAACTCCCGAGAGGAAAAGTTATTCTTTGGTGCTATTTAATCTGGTACCTGGTCAACGTCTCTTTCTACTTCGAGCCATCCCTGTCCATTTGGCTCAACTCGCTTGGGCTGAGTTTAATTATTGGGTTAGCCCTGACCCTGAGTATTTCCAAATCTCCCCGAGAAAAAAGGGAGCCTTGGCAAATCTTTCGCTTGTTCCTGATTCCTTTTTGTGTGTCCAGTTTTTCCTCTCTCATCAAAAATCAGGGTTTTATCTTAGTCATCCCGCCCAAACCTACTGAACAACTCACGGCGATCGGAGCCTGTCTCCTCTTTGTTGCGATCGTCTACACCATTAAATTTGTTCACAGAAGTGATGAGGAATGATGAGGGATACCTCGTCACCCCAGGGAGAAAACTTGTTAGATTGCTCCGCGGGTCGTGAGGACTTTAGCCTCAGAAAGTGCAGTCCAAAGCCTGATTCCCACTCACGATCGCTTTGTCCCCTGGTATCGGATAAATTCGGCAATAAAGGCCACAATGCCAGAGGCGAGGATCAGCAAAACGCTGAGGGCATTAATATCCGGTTTGACCCCGGTACGCACCCGGCTAAAAATTTCAATGGGTAGGGTGGTGGCTCCGCCGCCCGTGGTAAAGCTCGAAATCAGTAAATCATCCATGCTGAGGACAAAAGCCAGTAAGCACCCGGCAATAATGCCCGGCAGCAGTTGGGGCAGGAGCACTTGCAGAAAGGCTTGCAGGGGCGTAGCCCCCAAATCCAAGGCTGCTTCCTCTAAATGGGGATCGAGATTGGCTAAACGGGTAGACACCACGATCGCAATGTAGGAGAGACAAAAGACAATATGGGCCGCAATGACTGTCCAGATGCTCAAGGGAACCGCCACATAGGCCAGAAAGAGTAAGGTCGCCACCGCAATAGCAATATCCGGTACGATCAAGGGCAGATAGGCAATCCCTTGGTACAGTCCTTTGCCAGGAAAGTTGTATTTTGACAACCCTACCGCCATCAACGTCCCTAGTACTGCGGCAATCACCACCGCCCCGATCGCCACGAACAAACTATTTTGTAGGGCTAAAAAAATACGATCGTCCTGCAATAAGCGCCCATACCATTGCCAGGAAAACCCTTGCCAACTGGCACTCGAGGCAGAGGCGTTAAAACTAAAAACCAGCAAGACCAAAATGGGCAAGTACATAAACAGGTACATAGCCCCCGAAAACAGGACTTGCCAACCCGGTGGTTTTAGCGATCGTTCACTTACCCGTTGCATTTTTATCCCCATAGCGAATTAACAAAGCCATTGCCACACTCACCGCCAACATCAGGAGCATACTCAGGGCGGAACCAAAGCCCCAATTTCGGGCAGCCCCCAAAAACTGGTTATAAATTAAGCGGGTAATGGTCATGCTGGAGGCTCCCCCCAGCAGTTCCGGATCGACAAAATCCCCCAGGCTGGTAATGAAAATCAGCAGACCCCCCGCCCAAATTCCAGGGGCAGCTTGGGGAATCGTAATTTTCCAGAAGGTGGTACTGGGAGAAGCGCCTAAGTCTGCCGAGGCTTCCAAGAGACGGCGATCGAGCCGTTCTAAAGAGGAATACAGCACCAACACCATATAGGGCAAATAACTGTAAACCATGCCGACGAGTACCGCTGGTGAGCGGTTGAAAATATCCAGAGCCGGCAACCCCACGATCGTTAGCACGCTATTCAAGACCCCCGTCGGCCGCAAAATAGTAATCCAGGCATAGGAGCGGAGCAGGGAAGAAGTCCACAGGGGCAAAATAAACCCTAGCAAGAGCAGGTTGCGCCAGCGGATCGGGCTGAGTAGGGCAATCCAATAGGCAACGGGAAATCCCGCCAATAAGCAAAGTACCGTGGTGCCCACGGCAAAAAAGACCGATCGTCCAATGACCTGTAAGTAAAGCGGTTCAAAGGATTGTAGATAATTGCCCAGCCCATAGGCCGTGAGCGGATCTTCGGGACGAAAGCCGGGGGCAAAGCTCAGTTCCAGAATGATAACGATGGGCAAAATGAG
>JBMTZC010000348.1:0-4401 GCA_049455215.1 Prochlorotrichaceae cyanobacterium | reverse complement strand
GCAAAACGTCAGGATCTCGGCTTAGAAAGCGATCGCTAAGATTTTGAGCGATCGTCGTGCTGCTGGAATGGAGGTGAGGTAGCGATGAATTCTGTGCTTTCACTAGGGGCTGTCATCATTTAGCGCTGAAGTGTTTATACAGCAGTCGCTTCAGCCCCTAGTTATGTTTACTGGAGGCGGGTGCTTAACCTTGATGTCGCAAGGCTTCTAGACCTAATTGATGACGCGCCTTAGCAACGATCGTACTGCTCCGTACCACAACATCACTATCCCTTTCGATCCTAAACTCAGATTAGACACTTCAGGAATCTTCAATTTGAGCCGGTTGAAGCGATCGGGAAGAAGTAGCGGCTAAATAAATGCCAAATAATACCCCAAGAAATGCAATTCCATGGGTAAAGTTAAGCTGTTCCCCAAAGGAAATCCAGGCTAAAATAGCTGTAATAATGGGATCTAAGAGTAAGCAAAGGGTAGCAAAACTCGCCGATAAATGTTTAAGGCTGTAGGTGAGCAATCCATGACCCAGCAGTTGCACTAAAACCCCTAAGCCTAAGACCGCTATCCATCCCGATCGACTGAGGGGGACAATCTCATCCCCGATCGCGAGAATAATCATTAGGGCTAAAAACGATCGACAGACACAGTTCCAAAATAAAACCGTCGAGGTCGAAAATTTCTGACGTAACTTTTCCCGAACTAAAAAACCTGCGGCATAAAAAACCGCTGAGAGTAATGCCAGCAGATCTCCCCACAGGTAAGTCGGACTCAGTTGCCAGTCTTGCCATTGCAAACCCAAAGTAGCAATGAGAGCAAATCCTAACCCGAGTAAAAAGCGACGATCGAGGGACTCCTTAAAAAATAAAATACCGCCTAAGGCAGTAAAGATAGGGGTGAGATTATGTAATAAGTTAGAATTTGCCACACTGGTTTGAGTGAGGGAAATAGCCCATAACCAGACACAGCTTAAGCCCAAAACACCTTCCCCTAAAAAGAGGTAAATATCTCGGCGTTCATACTGTCTTTGCCAAACGGCTTCAAAGGGTCTGACTTCAAAGGTTTCTGTTTCCCAATTCCTTCGCCATTGAATTCGCTGAACGATCGTTCCCACCCCTTGAGCAATGACCAAGACTATCAGCGCAATGCTATAGCGATCGAAAATCGTTGCATTCGCACTCAATTCCTGTTCACTAATCTTTGTAAAAATAGCAGCAAAGGAAACAATAACGATCGCAATAAATAAACCCAGAAAGGCAAAAAAACGATCGGTGAACATGAGGAAAAGGAGGGAAGGAGCAATTAAAGAATTTAGACTCAGATCAATCGAGAATACAGTTGCCCTCAATCAATTCTGAAGACAAAGGTTAAGGCATTAAGTTTCAGCAAAACCATGGGCTTCTCCAATCACCAATAAAGAGCAGTTTAACTGTTTAATAATTTGGGTAGTCATGCTACTAAAACCGAAACCTTCCGCCACAGCTTGCTGACGCTGAGAATGCAAGATCACCAGATCAAATGTCTGTGCCTCCTGAAGAATGGTCTGCACAATATCATGACTCATAACCCAATGAATTTGAACATCATCAGGTAATTGGGCCTGCTCCACCAGTTTTTGCATTTGGGCTTTGACCAAATGTTGTTGACTCCCATCCAGACTAGGACTGAGCACATGCAATAAGGTAACCTTTGCCGGTAAAGCAGCCGTCAGCCGCTTAGCAAAAGCCGCCATGCGCACACCGCGACGAGAAAAATTCTCCACTGGCACCAGGATAGTCTGCACAGATTCTGGATGCTGACGAAGCCGAGCAACCACAACGGAACAGGGGGCACTGCCAAAAACACTATCAACGGGATTGCCCAATAACCGGGCCCGCCAACTGGTGTTGTCACTCCAGCCCATCACAATGAGATCCGCCTGTTGTTCCTGACCGACCCGATAAATCCCCAGCGCCACTTGATCATCAATCCGCAAAATGGGCGCGTAGTTGACGGCATAATCTTTGCTGTACTGTTTAGCTTTGGCCAGGAGCCGCTTACTGCGCAGAATCGCTTTGGTGAGTTGTTGTTGGCTCATGTGAGGTCTAGCCAAGGTAATAGCGAGGGGGACAATTTGTCCCTTGTGCTGCTGGGCCAGGAGAGCCGCCAAGGCAATAAGGTACTGCTCGGTACGGGGATTGTAGATGGGAACCACTACAGTAAAAATAGGATCCGCTTCATCCAACAGATCAGAATACTTGGCGGGAGTCGTTCCCTTCAGGGCGGGAAAGTCATCTTGATCGGGGATATGCAGACTAGACTCCGGAACGGGCAATCCCACCGCAACCCGAGAAACCAGCAACGGTCCCAAGGTAGCCGTCACCAGCATGAGAACGACTATACTATTCAGGACATTGTCACTCAGCATTCCCACCCGGTTACCCACCAATGCTGCGGCCAAGGTGGTAGCTACTTGAGGAATGGACATCCCCCACATCGTTAACATTTCCTGGCGACTGTAACCAAAACTCAGTTTGGCCAAGAGTGCGGCGAGGAATTTACTGCCTAATAAAGCCGTCAAAATTGCGATCGCTAAACCCACAGACTGGAGACTACTGACCAGCGCTGAAAGGTTGATCAAAAGCCCAATATTGACAAAAAAGATAGGGATAAAGAGGACACTGCCTACAAACACTACCTTTTCCTTAACCGGGCCATCCCCCACCACATCATTGACCGCTAAGCCGGAGAGAAAGGCCCCCACAATTTTTTCAACACCGATCATCTGAGCCCCTAGGGCAGCCACAAAAACCGCTAATAGGACAAATAAAAATTGACTTCCCTCATCTCCCCCAGAGCGGCGAAAAAAATCTCGACCTAAGCGATCGATTCCCAGAAGAACAACGATCGTATAAACCGTAAGTAACACTAAAAGACTCATCAATTTGGTGAGGCTAAATCCCCCCGCATTAACCCCCACACAAATGGCCAGAACAATCAAAGCCCCTATATCCGTACAAATCGTCGCCCCGATCGTGACCGTGACCGCTTCATTCGCCACTACCCCTAACCGTCTGACCAGGGGGTAGGTCATTAAACTATGGGAAGCCAACAGGGAACCCAATAAAATCGAAGCATTCCAGTCAAACTGAAAGCAACGCCCCACCAGAATGCCAGTCAAGAGGGGCACCGCAAACGTTAGAGCCCCAAACCCCGCCGATCGGGTTTTCACCTGACGGAGTTGGGCTAAATCAATTTCTAACCCGGCCACAAACATCAGGTAAAGCAAGCCTACATCCGCCAACAGGTGCATAATGGGAGACTCAGCCGTGAGCAGGTGTAAGCTATTGGGGCCCAGCAGCACCCCCGCCGCAAGTAACCCCAATACCCCAGGTAAGTGAAACCGTTCAAAGAGCGGGGGCACCATGAGGCTCACCGCCAGAAGCAAGGCAAATGAGCTAATGGGCTCATCCCGAAACACGGCCACTAACGATTCCATCAAGATCTCCCCATCTTAAGAACATAAATCAACAAAGCATCTTGTCAAATTATTACGTGTAGCCGTTGACTTTCAGAGAACGCCCCTTATACCTCAGTGGCTACCCATAGCGCAAGTTTGTGGCCAAGTTCGCTGAATCCACCGAACATAGACTTATTCCGTTCTCAATAATGCTCTCATTTCATGCTAATTTCACAGGCTCAATAGCTGTTTCGGGGAGGTTGCATGACTTTAGTCTCCTCCGCTAGCGTAACACCCATAGTTGCATTCCCATAGCCTTTGCGGGTCGCCATCAATCCTTGCAGACCTGAATCGCCTGCCTGTATTTGATGGAACTCAATCTCTCTAATCAACAGATTGAACAAGAGGTAGGCTTGCACAAAGATGATGTACATCAGATGACGAGCGAACTTCGCCTCGCGAATGTTCAACAGTAGACCATCAAACCGATTATTCAGGCCACAGTGAGCACTGGAACGCTGATTTACACGGATGAGTACGATATTTATGCCCGACTTGAGACCTGAGGGGGGGTATAGTCACAACAGCGTTTGTCGCAGCGCTGGAGAATATGCGCGTGACGAAGATGGTGATGGATTCTGCGAAGTCCATGTCAATACGATAGAGGGGCTTTAGTCACTGTTGCGCTCTTGGCTCAGGGATTTCTCAAGAGAAGTTGCCGATCTATCTCGGGTTCTTCGAGTTCGTGCATAATGCGAGGACAAGAGGCAAAGCTTTGCTCGATAGTCTATTGAACACACTGCTTGGCTAGATCCTTGAAACCCCGATTGAGCCTTTCTTTCAAGAAAGTGATATGCTCATCCTACTAAGTCACAAATTTCAAATATGAAAATAAAAAAGCCCCTTAGCGATCGCTAAGGAGCTTCTTCAAGATAACACTGGCATCGAGCTATTTTAACAGGGAGCAA
>JBMTZC010000347.1:0-4431 GCA_049455215.1 Prochlorotrichaceae cyanobacterium | reverse complement strand
GCTTTTCGCGAGGTTTCGAGGCTGATCCACGTCGAGCCCCCGCAGTGCGGCAATATAATAGGCCAACAACTGGAGGGGTAAAACCGTCAGCAAGGGAGACACCCATTCATCCACCACCGGCAAGGGCAACAGGTAATCAAAAAAGTCCGATTCCCCTCCCGTAGGCGAGACCCCAATTAAGCGGGCATCGCGGGCTTTGGCTTCCTGGGCATTGGATAGCACTTTATCGTAAACCACCCCCGGAACGGCGATCGTAACGACGGGGACTTTAGAATCCAAGAGGGCAATGGGGCCGTGTTTCATTTCTCCAGCAGGATAACCCTCCGCATGAATGTAGCTAATTTCCTTGAGCTTCAGGGCACCTTCCAAGGCAATGGGGAAGTTAATGCCTCGTCCCAGGAAAATGAAGTCCTGGGTGTCACTAAACTGGTGGGCTAAGGTTTCGATCGCTTTTTCTTGGGTGCTGAGCATTTGCTCCATGTGCAAGGGAATCTGTTGCAGGGCCGTCAGGAGTTGAAGAATTTGTTCCTGCGGTAGAGACTGACGCTCTAAGGCCAAATCCATGGCAAGGGCATAGAAGGCTAACAATTGAGCGGTAAAGGTTTTGGTGGCCGCTACCCCCACTTCGATCCCGGCCGGAGTAATAATTAAGTCCTGAACGGTGTGCCCCAGAGTACTTTCGGCGCGATTACTAATGCCCAATAACCGAGGGCTATAGCGATCGTCTCCCACCTGGTTAGCATGGTGCGATCGCCGTTCCCGCTCCCGCTCTAGAGCCGCTAAGGTATCCGCCGTTTCGCCGGATTGGGTTACGCCAATGGTGAGGGTATTGGGCACGAGGGGGGTCGGGGCATAGCGAAATTCCGACGCATAGTGAACACTGGTGGGCACTCCTGCGAGTTGCTCGAGTAAATAGCGTCCCACTAAACTGGCGTGCCAACTGGTGCCACAGGCCAAAATATCAATGTGCTGCAAATCCTTGTAGAGGTCGGGATTGAGGGGCAGACTCACTAGTTTTTGGGAGGGGGAAGCCGTTTCTAGATTGAAGTAGGCACTCAAACAGGCCCGCACCACACTGGGTTGCTCGTGAATTTCCTTGAGCATAAAGTGGCGAAACCCCTGTTTTTCCACAGCACTGGGATTCCATTCCAGGGTACGGGGTTGTTTGCGGAGACGATCGCCCTTGAGGTTATAAATTTCCACGCCCAGGGGGGTCAGTTTGGCAATTTCGCCATTTTCCAGGGACAGTACCGTTTGGGTATGGTTCGCGATCGCCGTGGTATCAGAGGCACAGAACAACTCACCTTGGCCAAAGCCAATCACTAAGGGAGCCTGTTGTCGCACTAAAATCAATTCGTCTGGATAATCCAGACTAATCACCCCCAGGGCAAAGGCCCCTTCCAAGATCCCCACCGCACGACGCACCGTTTCTAAGAGGGGGGAAAAGGGTTGAGGGGTTTCTTGCTCCACCGTTTTGAGGAGATCCGCCAAGAGGTGAGGAATAACCTCTGTATCCGTTTCACTGAGGAACTTATAGCCCTTCCCTTCTAATTTTTCCCGTAATTCCCGATGATTTTCGACAATGCCATTCTGCACCACTGCTAGGCGTTGGGACATATCGCGATGAGGGTGGGCGTTATGTTCTTCCGGCTTGCCGTGGGTGGCCCAACGGGTATGGCCAATGCCTATTTGACCGGGACAGGGGGTCTCTTGCAATCTATTTTGCAGGTTAAACAGTTTGCCCTTCGCGCGAACACAGTGGAGTTGATCCGGAGCGATCGTGGCAATCCCTGCAGAGTCGTAACCGCGATACTCTAGCTTCCGCAATCCATCCAACAAAATTTCAGACGCGGCCTGGGTGCCAATATAGCCAACAATTCCACACATAATCCCCATCCCCACAGCGATGCTTTGTTGGGTTATAGTAGCCTCTCCCTGGGGTTTTGCCTAGCTGAGGGGTTGAAGTCCCCAGGCAAAATAATTGCCCAATTCCCCTAGTTTCTCAAGCTGCCAAGCTCCAGCTTTCCCTGGAAAGTTCCTAACTCCCCTGAAACTGTTTCGTATAAAACTGGGCATACCGGGATCCGTTTTCCAGCAATTCTGCATGGGTTCCGGCTTCCAAAATTTTGCCTGCTTCTAAAAAAAGAATCCGATCGGCTTTGCGCACGGTGCTGAGGCGATGGGCAATGACAAAGACGGTGCGATCCTGCATGGCCCGATCGAGGGCTTCCTGGACAAGGGCTTCTGACTCCGAATCCAAGGCGGAGGTGGCTTCATCCAAAATGAGAATGCGGGGGTTGGCCACGATCGCTCTGGCAATGGCAATGCGCTGGCGTTGTCCCCCGGAGAGGGTCACTCCCCGCTCCCCGACCCAGGTGTGATAGCCCTGGGAAAACCGTTGAATAAACTCGTGGGCATTGGCGATCGTGGCGGCGGCTTGAATTTGCGCTGGATCCAGGTCGGGCTGGCCGTAGGCAATATTCTCGGCGATCGTTCCCGAAAAGAGCGTGGTTTCCTGGGGAACCACCCCAATTTGATGGCGGAGACTTTTCAGGGTCACCTGGCGCAGATCGTAACCATCAATGGTAATTTGCCCCTGATCGGGATCGTAAAAGCGCAGGAGCAGGTTAATCAAGGTGGTTTTTCCGGCTCCCGAGGCTCCCACAAACGCAGTTAAACTGCCGGGTTCAACCGTCAAAGAAAAATTCTGCAAGACCGGCTGGGCAGGGGTATAGGCAAAAGAAACCCCATCGAAACTGACTTTGCCTTGAAGGGGCGGTAAAGCAATCGCCTCCGGCGCATCCTCTAAATCCGGCTCTAGGGCTAACACCTCCAAAACCCGCTCCACTGAGGCTTCCGCCTGCTTAAACTCGTTGTAGTGCTGGGTCACTAAATCAATGGGGTGGAGCAAGAGGGCAACGGCGGCTAAGAAGCTGACAAACCCCTGGGGCTCTAGATTCCCCGTGGCAATCTGCCATCCCCCCACTAAAAAGAGGGAGAGAATGCTGAGGGCTTCCAAAAATCCCACCACCGGATACTGCAGGGCTTTAATGCGCTCCGCTCGGTAACGAATGCGGCGGTTTTGCTCAGCTTCTTGGTTAAAGCGCTGCACTTCGTAGTCCTGGGCGGCAAAGGCTTGCACAATGCGAATGTTGCCTAACACCTCAGTAATGCGGGCGGAAAGGTTAGAAATTTGTGCCTGACTGCGGCGGGAGAGAGTCAGAATCCGTTGCCCAAATTGACCAATCAGCCAGGCCATCAAAGGGGCGAGGACTAAGCTAGAGAGGGTGAGGGGCCAGTTCAGGGAGACCATATACACCGGAATCAGCAGCAGTTGCAGGGCAGAGGAGGTAAACTGCTGGGCCATTTTATGCACCACCTCACCAATCCGATCGATTTCCTCCGTGAGGCGATAGGCCAGATCGCCGGTTTGGGCGGTTTCAAAGTAGCGCAAGCCCAGATGTTGCAGGTGTTGGTAGGTCTGGGTGCGCAGGCTATACACCACCGCCAGGGAAGCCTCCACCATCCAGATATTTTCCCAGTACTGAAAAACACTACGCAAGAGAAAGACGATCGCTGCGCTGCCCAGTGCCGTGACTACCTGGGGAATTTCCCCTGCCCCAATACTGGCGGCCAAGCGTCCCGCTAAGGGGGGCAGCACCAAGGTCATGCCAATGTACCCCAGTAAACAGATGAACCCTCGCAGAAAGAGAAAACTGTGGGGGCGAATGAAGGGCAAGAGGCCGGAATAGGGATTGGAGGATTGGGGCATAAAGGGTGAGAAAGGCTGCAGAAGCTTAAAAGTCAAGGAATTTCTGGGTCTGAAGGCGCTGAACGATCGCTGCGGCGACCTCTTGATTGCCAACGGAACTGAGGTGAATGTGATCGCTAAATAACGTCAGGGGGGTGGGATGGGCATTAAAAAGCGGCAGCAGATCCAATACGGCCACCTGATGCTGATCCGCCCAGTCCTGAAAGCGTTGACGTAAGGTTTTTTCATAGTCCCGTGAACCCCCTTCCTGCTCTAACTCCCGCCGCAGCGGACTGAGCACCACAAAAAACTGCATCCCTTCCGCCTGGGTCAGGGTGTAAATGGCCTCGATCGCCTTGAGGTTAATGTCAATCACATCTTTTTCCTTGGGGAGTGGAGGCAGGGGGGGACGTTGCAATCCCCATGAAGAGCCCCAGGCGGAAGGCAGCGGCAAGCGCCGCCAGAGTTGTTGAAACACCTCTGCCCACGCCCCCAAGGGATTACGATCGGGATAGTTAGGATCGCGCCCCACCACCTCAGGACGGGGCGGTGCGCCAAAGAAATCATCGGTATTGAGCACCAGGATTAAAATTTGGGATTGAAAAGTGCCAAATTGTTGCAGATAGGCTAACTCATTGCGAGGTCCCCAGGAACCCGCTGCCACATTTAAAACCTCGATC
>JBMTZC010000346.1:0-4441 GCA_049455215.1 Prochlorotrichaceae cyanobacterium | reverse complement strand
CTAGAGACGAAGGCTATGCTCGTCAGCGTCAAAACCCCTTAAAACTTTTCAATTAACTCTTGAACTTGCTGAATTAATGGGGGTAAATCTTCATTAATTGTTGTCCATGCAATTCGTAAATTGACGCGGAAATACTCATGAAGAACCAAATTTCGCATCGATCGCATTTCTTCCCCAGGTAAGCCTGGATATACATCTAGAAGACACGTTTAGCATCCTTTATGACTGAATCCTTTAGATAAGGCTTAAGAGAGTCCGGTGTCCCTAGATCGATCGCACACCCCAAAAGCTTTTCAAGATAAATCTGCAAGCGTGCCAATGTGAATAACCCAACCGGTTGGCTAAACTCCACCAATAGATCAATATCACTGTTATTCTTAGCCTCATTTCGTACCACAGACCCAAACAAAAACAGTGATGCGACTTGAAACGCACCAATCTCTATGCGGTGTTGACGAAGCGTATGGATGACTTGATCACACTCTAAAATTGATGTTGTCATCGTATTGGATTCGATGGCAGACTTCACAATATCAATGCTTGTAGTACTTGCAACAATTTACCTATGTTTTTGCAGGATCGTATTCTGGCAGAATTTTGACACGCAGTAGGGCTGCTGAAGACTTTGTGAGGCGAGCCTGCACTGCCAGCCCTAAGCTATCCCAAAAGTTTAAGGCCGCATTTTCGATCGTCGTTGGCGTTCCTGGGCCGGCACATTCGCATAGATCATGGGCAGCACTACATTCTCTAGGGCAGTCAACTGAGGCAAGAGATGAAACTGCTGAAAAATAAAACCAATTTTATAGTTGCGGGTATAGGTCAGATCGGTGTCACTGAGTTGAGCTACTTCTTGACCATCTAGGTAATAGTGTCCCTGACTGGGACGATCGAGAATATGCTGAATAAATGGAACCAGGATCCGGACAATCTTTCCATCATGAGAATGGCTGACAGTGCTGAGGGCCACACCCCCTCGGAAAGCGAAAAAATAGAATTGTAGCGTCCCCTTGGACAATACTCATGAGACAACCCTGAGTTGCCGTCTACCCTTCACTTGAATCCATCACCTGAATCCATCAACTTGAACCAATAAACCTTAACCGACCTGAGATGCAGCAAAAGTGACTGCAACCAAACCACCCACCAAAACGATCGCTAGTCCACCTAAAATGGCATAGTTCCGTTTTTCATTCGCAGTGGGAGGCTCAGCCTGATACATTTTGGGCTCCACAGCAAAGTTATTGAGGCGGCCACCATCTTCAACGGTATAACGCATACTTAAACCCTTATTTATGAAAGTACGTTAGGTCTATAATAGCATTTTTGTAACAAAACTCAACATTTTGCAAAATATTGTAAAAAAATAGTGCAAAATTGTTGTAAAGCATCTGCTCACAATTCACGATCGCCGCTTTCCCTACAGTTTGAGCAGCGCGATCGTGGATCCTCGCTCCGGGGTATGGGGTTGCCACAGGTCGGACAGAGTTGATAATGTCCCCGCTCTAAACCGTCTTGGAGCGCCACCCGATCGTCAAAGACAAAACATTCCCCTTCCCACAAACTATCCTGCGGTGCAATGGAAGACAAATAGTTTAAGATGCCCCCCTGGAGGTGATAAACCTCCTGAAAACCCCATTGCAACATCAATGCAGTGGCTTTTTCGCAGCGGATGCCGCCGGTACAAAAGAGGGCCACCTTAGAATGCTGTTGGGGATTGAGATGGGTCTTAACGTAATCTGGAAATTCCCGGAAAGACTGGGTTTGAGGGTTCACGGCTCCCCGAAACGTGCCAATTTGAAATTCATAGTCGTTGCGGGTATCAATCACCGTCACACTGGGATCTTCTAAGAGAATATTCCAGGCTTGAGGATCCACGTATTGTCCCACCTGCTGCGTGGGATCCGCTTCGGGTCTTCCCAAGGTGACAATTTCCCGCTTCAGTTTGACCTTCATCCGTTCAAAGGGGGGGGACGAAGCCAGGGCCTCCCGATGGGGCAAGTCCGTCAGTTCCGGGTTTTGTTTCAAATAGGCTAACACCGCATCGATCGCCTCCCGTGAGCCTGCGATCGTCGCATTCAGCCCCTCCGCCGCTAACAAAATCGTGCCTTTAATGTCACGATCGGCACAAAACTGTAGTAAAGGATCCCGCCAAGACTCGTAATCTGGCAGAGCCACAAATTTATAAAACGTCGCAACAATATAGGATTGAGGAGAAGACTCAGAACTATTCATAACAAGACGATCCGCAACTCAACGACGATGAAACCATTAGCTCTGCTGTATGATAAACCCTAGTCAACTTCCCTTGGGGGCTAAACTCCAGACGGCGGAAGTAGACCGCCCTCGCCCTAGGGTTTCTGGGCGGGGATAGCCTTTGCGCTGGTATTGCATCACACTATGTTTCCCTTTTTCTCTGCAAATCTGTCTGGGAATCACCCCGATCGTTTCCGAGGGATTGTGCCCGTGGTTAGCTTGGCAGGGGGATTGGCGCTGCTGGCCTGGAATTGGGCCTTGGCCCTATCCCTAATCTTAGGGGCTGCGGTTACGGTGCTGCTCTATCGGGCACAGCTTTCTCCCTGGCAAGCCTGGGTCAACCAATGGCAAAATTACCTGCAAACCCTGAGCGATCGACCCCAGTGGCTCTTAATTGTCTCCCTGTTGGGGGGCGGGTTAACCGTGGGAGGAACGTATTTAACGACGGAAATTTGGAAAGAGAGCCACAGCCTTTGGGTGGCCTCGGGATTTGCGCTAGAAGGGGTAGGCTTACTGTTTCTGCTGGGGCTGGGGGTGTTGCAGGGGAGCTACGGATCAACCCCCTATGATGATGCTATTGATCAGATTTTGAGCGCTCTACGCCATAGCGATCCCCTTCACCGCTTGCAGGGCATTCATCGTGCCGATCGTCTAGGGCACCGATCGGGGTTAACCAGCGATCAAATGAACCTGCTCCTCAATGGTTTAACCCTGTTGGCCCAGCAGGAAGCGATCGTTGAAGTCCGCAATACCGCTTTAGATACCCTCGATCGGTTTTACGACGATCGCGAGATCTAGGGACTGAAACCCTCCGATGGGGCCAGCTTCGTCCCAAGGGATACGCCATTACCTACGTAGAAAATGTAATTAAATTAAAATGTAGACGGAAAAAAGCAGGGGAAATCCTGTGGTACAGTCAGAGCCACGATCGGTGTGGGATCCCTCCTCAATTCCTTCGAGAAGCCTTGCGGCGTTAGTCTTCCCCCAACTGTACCTCAGTCTCCAACGGAGGATTGCCGCTACGGTACAGGCTGTTCACGAGGACAAGGGTGATGAGTCCCAGAACCCCGTTTGCATGATCATCGTGAAGCCTGACCTTTCCCTGTCCTCCCTTAACGCAGGATCACTAGAGAAAGCGTATAGATTTCTACGATGTCTGAGTTTTGTTCAGCCTTTTCATCGGAGTATTTTTTTTAGATGGAAGTGTTACAGAATATTCTGGCCAATGCTGGAAGTTTGATTGTTAGTGGGGGGCTGAAAGTCCTCAGTGCCCTAATCCTTTGGTACGTGGGCACCCGTTTAATTGCCTTTGCCCTCAAGCTCTTGAATGCAAGCCTCAAGCGCACCACCATTGAGCCAACCTTGCTGGTTTACCTGCAATCTAGCGTTAGCGTTCTCCTCAATGTTGTTTTAGTAGTAGCCGTTTTAGGCTTCTTTGGCATCGAAACCACCTCCTTCGCTGCCCTCTTAGCTGCCGCCGGTATTGCCATTGGAGCCGCCTGGAGCGGTCTGTTGGCTCACTTTGCCGCTGGGGTGTTCTTGGTGATCTTCCGTCCTTTCAATGTGGGGGATTTTGTCACCGCTGGGGGCGTTACCGGAACCGTTCGGGAAATTGGGCTTTTTGTGACCACCCTCGACACTTTAGATAATGTCAGAACGATCGTGGCCAACAATGCGATTTTTTCCGACACCATCCAAAACTTTTCCAGTAATCCCTATCGCCGTGTGGATCTGGTGGCCCAACTGAACCATAGTATTGATCCGGCGGATGCGGTTCAACGACTGCGGGCAAGTCTCAGCAGCATTCCCAATGTCTTGGCAACCCCCGCTCCCGATGTTGAAATTCTCGAGTTCAATTTGGCGGGTCCTCTTTTGGCCGTCCGTCCCTACTGTAATAATGACCACTACTGGCAGGTCTACTTCGATACTAACCGCATTATTCGGGAAACCTTCGGCGCGGCCAACTATCCCGTTCCAGCTCAGCACTTAGCCTTACATCAAATGACGAATTAATCCTCTTCATCGCTAGAAGTGAGCCTAGAGTAGAAGCGTGTGGCGCAGAACGTTGCACGCTTCTCTGTTTTCGATCGTTTGGGGCCATGTCTGCTCCTGTCCTGGCCCCTCGTTCTTTCATGGCTTTCCACTGAAAGCGAGAAAATTTAAGGGAAGAGTGGGGGGGGGGGGGGGG
>JBMTZC010000345.1:0-4447 GCA_049455215.1 Prochlorotrichaceae cyanobacterium | reverse complement strand
CTGGGGTTCTCTAGGTTCCAGATTTTGATCGTATTGTCAGCACTGCCGGAGGCGAGGGTTGTCCCATCAGGGCTAAAGGCAATACTACTAACCCAACCCTTATGCCCTAATAGGCGATTTTTTTCCCGAAGGTCATACCAACTTTTCAGTAAAGTTACCTGGATTTGCTGTTGAGCAGCTACATAGTCTGGCCGAGCCTTTAGAGAAGATTGTCCTAGTTCTTGTAGATCAGGGGCTATTTCAAGAGTTTTAAGGATTCCTCCTAATTCCAACGGTTTTGTTTGTTGAAGTGTTAATGCTTGCAGGGCTTGGGTTTGGATCTTTACCGCAGCTTGGTCAAACTGAATCAGCGATCCCTCTCTTTCTAAGCGGCTTCGTTCCCTTTCCACTGCGGCAATTTCGTTTTGGGCTGCGTTCAGTTGTTGCTGGGCTTGAGCCAAGTTCTCGGCAGCTTTTCGTTGTTCCTCGGCGGTTTTTGCCTGGGCACTTTTTAGTTCCGTTTGTGCCTGGGCCACATTCTCCTTGGCTAATGCCTCCGCTGCTAGGGCTACCCGCTCCCGTTCCTGGGCTTGCCTGTACTGTTGTTGTGCGGATGTGGCCTGCGCTTCCATTGCCGTTAATTTAGCTTGGGCTGCTTGCTCTTTTTTCACACCCTGCTGAGCTAGCCAAACTGAAAACAGACCTGCCCCCAGCAACGCCACAATGGATGCGGCTAAAATTCCTGTTCCCCAGCGGATTTTTTGGTCAGCCTTGCGGCGGGCTTCCTCTAAAATTTGGTTGGCCCGTACCAGTTCCTGCTTTTCTGCATCCCTCGACGCATTAAGAAATTGGTAATCTTCAGGGCTGAGTTTTTTGTCACTGGCCCAGGTCAAGGCTTCCTGTAGGGGGTTTCCTTGCAGTAAGTAAGCTTCATCCCCCGTCGCCAACCACTGTTGGATCGCTTCTCCGTAGGGGCGCAATTTCCCTAGAGCTTGCTCCACCCAGCGATGATTAAAGATTTCCCCATAGATGCGGTTATTCAGCCGCAATCCCTTCTGGTCTTTTACCAATAGCCCCGTCAACCGCAACGCCATCTCTTCCGCCAAGTCCACACCCTCTCCTGGCTCAGTTCCCATCTTGGGAGGGGTTAGGGGTGGGTCGGCTGTTTCCCGCAAGGCTTGACCCTCTCCCCCGGCCCCTCTCCCAGGAGAGGGCAGTTCAGATAGCTCGGTTCCCCTCTGGTGAAGGTTTCGGGATGGCTCAGTTCCCCTCTTGGGAGGGGTTAGGGGAGGGTCGGCTGTTTCCCGCGAGGCTTGACCCTCTCTCCCGGCCCCTCTCCCAGGAGAGGGGCGTTCAGATAGCTCTGTTCCTCTTTGGTCAAGGTTTAGGGATGGTTCAGTTCCCCTCCTGGGAGGGGTTAGAGGAGGGTCGGCTGTTTCCCGCAGAACCCGTTGATAAATGCTCAACAGTCGCCCGGTGACCTTTTCATCCTGGGCAAAGAGCCGATTCTGAATCGTCCGCAAATGTTCCGGTTCATCCTGAGACTCCCAATGCTCCAAAATCCGCCGTCGCACCAACCCCTCCACCCATACCGCTTCCGTTCCGGCGCTAATGGGCTGGGCTTCATCCACCACCAAGCGACACACCTTCTGGGTCAAAAAGGGATGTCCCCCCGTCCAGTCCAAAATGCTTTGCAGCAGGGCTTCAGGGTCTTCCGCCTGTTGCTTCAATCCTTCCATGAGGGGCAGCGCTTCGGTAAAGCTAAAGCCCGTGAGAGCGATCGCAGTGCCAATATTAAAAGGAGTGCGGGTTCTATCCTGAATTAAGTCCGCTGGTGTCGCTACCCCCAAGAGGCAAAAGGTGAGGTTGTTGTAGCGGGAATTTTGCACCCGTTGGTTAAAGAAAGTACGGATTAGGGCAAAGAAATCATCTGTAGCAAATTTGAGGTTAATGGTACTGTCAATTTCATCAATAAAAATGACAATTTTTTGGGAAAAAGTAGTGAGGAGAATATCTTCAATAAACTTGCCAAACCAACGCACCGGCGAGAGCTTTTCTACGGAATCTAAAAAGTCATCCAGATCAAAATCACAGCGATCGTCTAACTCAAAACTGTTCGCTAACGTATCAATAAGGTCAGCATACCAGGTTTCTTCTTTGACGTTGCTACTGCCCAAACTCGTAATATCGATAAAGGCGCACACCAGCCCCGCCGCTTCCAGCCGTTGCTGAACTCGCACCCGCAGAGAAGACTTTCCCATCTGACGAGAGTTCAGCACATAACAAAATTCGCCCTTCAGCAGGGCTTGATAGAGATCTTCATCCGCCTGACGGGTCACATAGGTGGGGGCATGGGGCGGTAAGCTTCCCCCAAACTGATATTCAAAGGGGTTAGGCACTGACATAGGGGTACGGGCTTGTTAATTCCTTAGCGCTTCTAAAGGCTTTCCATGATTTAGCCCGCCAACCGATCGCTAAAGTACAATCGATACAGTTGACACAAGGGCAGCAGTTCATTCCCTACAGCTTTCACCAGTCCCATACTTTTTAGCTTAAAAGAGTCGATCGCATCCAATTTGAGGGGACGATCGCTTCTGATTAGGGTTTTCATTGCTATTTTCAGCCGGGGATTGTCCTCCAGTAAGAGCAGATGACGATAAAGGTGATCGCTAAAGGGGCCTTCTTCCGTAGGGCCTAGGCTAAATAATTGCTCTAGGCTGAGATTGTGCTTGGCAAGCTGATAGAAAGTCACCCGCACTAAATAGGGATGCCCCCCCAGCAGGGTCAAAAGGCGTTGAAAGTCCGTCGCGGCAAACTGTAAGCCGTGGCGATCGGCTAGATCTTGCACTTGGGCTGGGGAAAATTCCCCCAGGTCAATGGGTACCCCCACATTAAAGGGAGATTGATTCACGTTGAGAGGAATATACACCTCTTGGGAATGGGAGATCACCAGACGGAGCTTTTGCCAAATCGGATCGTTTTTCCCCCGCTCGTGCCACGATCGCAATAAACCAAAGAAATCATGGGCCAGGGGTAAATACTCAAAAATACGATCCACTTCATCCAGACCCACCACAATCGGCGTGGAGATTTCTTTGAGGAGATATTTCTGGAGGTAGTTACTACAGTTTTGCTGGCTCCCTAGGCGCTTTTTCCAGTAGGAGTCGATTTTTTCTTCAATGTCTAGGGCATCGCTGAGGGTCGCACAGAAATTTTCTAGAAAGGTCTCAATATCCGTCAGAAACTTGCGATCCCAGAGGTTAATAAGGGCAGAGCGGTAACCCAAGCGTTCCCCTTCCGCCAAGGTACGGCAGATTAGGGAGGTTTTACCCATCTGGCGAGGGGCTTTAATGCGTACCAGTCCCGCTTCTTTTTGAATGGTGGCATAGCAAAGTTGCTCCACCGGAGGACGATCGACATAGAAGGGGGAGCCTAGGGGCACTGAGCCATCCAGGTTTTCGAGGGGAATGTTCAGGATCTGGGTTCCCCAAACTACCTCCGTTGATACCGCTGGTACCGTTGGTATTTGATCCCCAGGCATAGTCTCAGATTGTCGCACTGCTTCAAGGGCTTGAGCTTCAATAGCCTGCATTTGGGTTTCCAACTGCGCCAACTGTCGCTTGAGGCGTACTTCATCCGTTGGATTAAGGGTCAGGGCTAACTGATCTGCTACCGCTTGATATTCTTCCGCCAGTTGATCCAACTCTCGCTGAAGACGATCGTTTCGGAGTTGCTGCACCCTAGACCCAGTTTGGCTGGTCATGGTTGATTTCTGGGCAGCGATCGTTGGGGTAGCGTTTCGGCATTTCAGCACCGGGGTGAGGTGTTCCGGTATATTCTCTAGCTCGATCGCGTTGCAGCCTAGGGCAAAGGCACTTTCAATCTTTTCGCCAGCAAAAATCGTGTCATAAAAACCAATGGCAAATTGTCGAGCAGCCCGATCCCCCACTTCACGATTCATGCCCACCACAAAGTCTACATAGGGGAAAATGCCATTGGCCTGCACTTCGGAATAACAGGCATTAAGCACCACACAGTCCAAATGGAAAATATCCTGTAGGGCTTTGAAAAATCGAGTCAGAGCCTCTGGGGGCACCATCAGGGCTTGCTCATTTTTATCCAACAACACCAGTCCCTGCTCTCCCCCACCGTGGCCGGAAAAGTGCAAAATTTGAGGTTTATGATTCAACACAGTGCGCCGCAGATCCTGGGAATGGATGGCTTCTTCCACAATGATTTCAAAACGATCGCGTTGGGGCGATCGTTCCCAGGAGGCTTTTATCTCCCGCACTTCATCACTCAAGCGCAGAGGGGCCGTATTGGTGGGGTTAGCCGTCAGGATTAAGACCTTGGTTTTGAACACAGTTTGCAACAGGGAAATGTGAGTTGGCTGGAACCCTACAAGCTTTGACTGCAGTTTCAACTCCAGATGCTGTAAGTTCAGACATTTCTCTTTACCTCCATTATT
>JBMTZC010000344.1:0-4451 GCA_049455215.1 Prochlorotrichaceae cyanobacterium | reverse complement strand
CCCCCCCCCCCCCCCCCCCCCCCCCCCCCTCTTCCGCCTTAAGTTGATACCCTTCTCAACAAAGTGGAAAACCCTGGGCAACGATGCAATGACGGCCTTGGAGATGCGCTGCAGTAACGGGAACCCCATCAGGTATACTGAGGTTCGGGCCGTCCCCGTCGGTGCAAGATCTGGATGAATCTAGGCTAGTCGGGAGTGTCCTGAGCACTATTCATGAATTTTGTTAGGAGTATTAGGAATGAGTACCGTGGATCCAGTTGCGCTCATGAAGCAAGAAGTAGGACGGGCAGCCGCTCAGCGTGTACAATCCAACACGATCGTTGGTTTGGGAACTGGATCGACCACAGCCTTTGCCATTCAATTTATTGGGGAGCGCTTGCAATCCGGTGAATTAGAAAATATTAAAGGGATTCCGACCTCTTTTCAGGCGCGGGTTTTGGCGAAAAAATACGGAATTCCTTTGACTACTTTAGATGAAGTTGAACAGATTCACGTAGCGATCGATGGTGCAGATGAGGTGGATCCCAACAAAAACCTCATTAAAGGGGGTGGGGCTGCTCACACCCAAGAGAAGATTGTGGATAGCCTGGCGGAACAATTTATTGTGGTGGTGGATAGTGGCAAGCTCGTAGATGCCCTCGGCTCCACCTTTCTCCTGCCGGTAGAAGTTATTCCTATGGCGGTGACTCCCGTGATCCGAGCTTTAGAAAAACTGGGGGGTAAACCAGAACTGCGTATGGGGGTGAAGAAGGCGGGACCGGTGGTCAGCGATCAAGGCAATTTGATTGTTGATGTCAAGTTCGATCGTATTGATCATCCAGCGGAACTGGAAAAAAACATCAACAACATTCCCGGTGTCTTAGAAAATGGTCTTTTTGTGGGGGTCACTGACCTGGTGCTGGTGGGAGAAGTGAAAGACGGCCAGCCTAGTGTGCGGGAAATTTAATTACCCTCCTCGACCCAAAAATGTCTATTTCACCACCGATCGTAGCCCTCGTCACGGATATTCAAACCCATTTCACCTGGTTTCAAGGGTTGATTTTGGGCATTGTGCAGGGGCTCACGGAATTTTTACCCATTAGCAGTACGGCCCACCTCAAAGTGGTGCCCGTGATGCTGGGCTGGGGCGATCCAGGCTCAAGCTACACGGCGGTCATTCAACTGGGGAGTATTGCAGCGGTCATCTGGTTCTTTTGGGGGGATCTCAGCCAATTAGGTAAAGGGACTTGGCGTGCTCTAGAGGATAGGAACTGGACTGATCATGATTTTCGGGTCAGTCTGGGAATTCTCTTTGGCACCCTCCCCATCCTTGCTGGCGGATTGGCGATCAAAGTCTTTCTACCCGACTACGATCGCTCTCCATTGCGCAGTTTGACCGCAATTGCCACGGTTTCGATCGTCATGGCTCTCCTCTTAGGGTTGGCGGAACAACTGGGGCGGCGCAAAAAATCCTTTGAACAGTTAACCATGCTAGATGGGATCCTCATGGGCTGTGCCCAGACCCTTGCCTTAATTCCAGGGGTCTCTCGATCGGGGTCAACCTTAACGGCTGGGCTCTTTCAAGGCATTGAGCGAGCTGCCGCTGCGCGGTTCTCCTTTTTACTGGGCATTCCCGCCATTACTTTGGCGGGTTTAGTGGAACTCAAAGATCTCATTGGTACTCAAATTAGTTCCCAGGATTGGTTACCCATTGGCATGGGGTTCCTCTCCGCCTTGGTTTCTTCCTATCTTGCTATTGCCTGGCTGCTACGGTATTTACAGACCCAAAATACTTGGGTGTTTGTAGCCTATCGTCTTGCCTTCGGCGTAGCGATCGGGATTTATATTTTCCAGGGATAGCGATGAACCATCGGTTAGGTTTTGGATCTCAACCTACGGCGAGGACGATCGCACTAAATTGTCAGGAGTTCATCTATGCTTTTCAGGACAACAGCGCAGGTTCCAGACGGGGGACAATATCCTCCTTTCTAACGCCACTCGAAATCAGGACTTGAGTTAAGCTCTCTTCAAAGTTGTCTTCTTCAATGATGATTTTCTGCCCCACCAAACGTCCATGAAACAGAATAGTGTCCATCCAGCGTTGTTTGTCCCAACCCGTTGCCAGAACTAAGAAATGACCGGACTCAGTGTCGCAAATGGGATAAAGTTTGATCGCCTGTAAGCGGGGTTGATTAACCACTGCTTCTTGCACAGTTCTCTTCAGAATATTTGCATAACTTAAGGTTTGATCCATTGCAGAATGACCTCCTGGTTGGGTTCGTAAACTAACAAGTTGATTTTGTTACGTTTCACTGCCAACTGGAAAATTGGCTTTTGGAAATGCTTGATGTAGATATTTTGACTGATTGCGAGAAACAACTCGCGATTTGGCTCTTGGTCTTCTAATGCCCATTGATACAGTTGAAGTTGCCCCATCGTCTTTTCCAGTTCGCTGATCACAGAAACTGCGTCAAAGTCTTTAACCTCAACTGCAATTTTGCGTCCCTCTTTTTCGGCAGTGAAAAACTTCTCGGCTCCCAAGTCAGCTTTTAGCAGGGTTTGCTCCAATACCAAAATTAAAGGGTCATCGGTGATAGTCCACCCCTCTTTTTCAAGGGTGCGGCGCAGAGAAAAGTGTAGATCATCTCGTCTAGACATTCATTAGACTTGTAGCAATGCTAAGTAGGTTGTGTGAGGTGAGCCCCACACAACGTTTTCACCAGTCTGGTCCTTACAACTGATTTAGGACTGTAAGCAGAAATTCTAACTGCCTAAGTGTTGCTCTACCGCACTGACCAGACGATCGGTATAGTGCTGCACATCCTGGGCATTGATAGCTTCTACCATAACTCGGATGACTGGCTCAGTCCCGGAAGCCCGCACTAGGATACGCCCCCGATCGCCCATTTCGGCCTCCGCCTCAGCGATCGTTTCTATTAGGGGAACACAGTCTTGCCACTGACACCGCTTGTCGCGATCTTCGACCCGCACGTTACGCAGGAGTTGGGGATAGGTTTGGAAGCTCTGATCCACTAAGGTGGCCAGGGGCTGTTGGTGTTGGTGTACCAGTTCCGCGAGATGCAACGCCGTGAGCAAGCCATCCCCCGTCAGTCCATAGTGACGACAGAGAATATGTCCCGATTGTTCTCCCCCGAGCATTGCTCCCGATCGCGCCATTTCTGCCTGTACATACTGATCCCCAACGGAGGTGCGCAATAAGGTTCCCCCTTGGGCTTGCCAAGCCCGTTCAAAGCCAAGATTGGCCATCACAGTGGTAACGATCGTTTTTTCGGGGAGTCGATTTTGCGCGGCGAGATATTCTCCCCAAAGGTACAAAATATAGTCACCATCTACCGCCCGACCTTGGTGGTCTACCGCTAAAACCCGATCCGCATCCCCATCGAAGGCAAACCCCAGATCCGCATTGAGTTCCACCACCGCTTGTTGTACTTGACGTAGGTGGGTAGACCCACAGTTGACGTTAATTCGCTGGCCATCGGGACGATCGTGTAGGGCAAAAACCGTTGCTCCCAGGGCTTCAAATAACCCAGCGGAGAGGGCAGTGGCGGATCCCCAGGCTAAATCCAAGACGACCCGTAGGCCTTGCAAGGATTCGACCTTGAGGGAATCTACAAGCATGCTTTGATACTGAACCAAGAGTTCTGGACGGATCTCGGTGCCGATCCGGTCTAGGGCAGGCACCATTGCGGTGATGGATTCGGCCCGCAGACCCGCTTCGATCGTTCCCTGTAAACTTTTACTGAGCTTAATCCCTTGGGAATCAAAAATTTTAATGCCATTATCTTCCGGTGGATTGTGGCTAGCGGACACCATAATCCCCCCGATCGCTTCCGTGATATGGGTCAGATAAGCTACTGCTGGAGTGGGACATAAACCCAGGGGCCACACCTCAACCCCGGCGGATCGCAGCCCTCGGGTCAAAGCTTGGGCCAATTGGGGACTGGAACTCCGGGAATCTTGTCCCAAAATGATAGTGGGGTGAGTACTGGGGCAGGTTTGCTGTAGCACTTGGCCCGTCCAGAACCCAACTTGAAGCGCTAATTGGGGGGTTAACCAATCCCCCACTCGTCCGCGAATCCCGTCCGTACCAAACAGCGCACTTTTAGGCAAAATCAGCGACGAATTTGGAGGAATACCAGGGGAGACAACTGAAGAAGACATAAAACTCAACTCACACCACAATAGAATTAAGGAAGATCGGATTAAAATACCCTGCAATCCCGCTCAGGATAACTTAACCCTCAATTTTTTATGTTCAGGGTACCCCCGGAAGAACAGGATTGTGGCGGGTAGCTACGCCGCTCGCCACAATCCATCGAGGTGCCCTTCAGCAGAACCAGAGTTGACCGTGAGCGTCCCTCTCCCCGATCCTACCTACCGTGTACACACATCTTGAAAACCGATCGATTTAGCTGGATCCCCCTAAATCCCCCTTAATAAGGGGGACTTTC
>JBMTZC010000343.1:0-4454 GCA_049455215.1 Prochlorotrichaceae cyanobacterium | reverse complement strand
CTAGGCTAACGATCGTTGAGAAACCGTCGCCCTAAGACTCGTTCTACTTCCGCTGTTGTTGTCATTCCACTGAGAACTTTCGAGCGGGCTGCCTGGGCAAAAGACTGAAAATTCTCCGGTGTTAAGGACTGCATTAAACCCAACAGATTACCTTCATAAATAAACTGGCGGGCACGATCGTCAATGTGGAGTAATTCAATGATCGCTTCCCGGCCCCGATAGCCAGACTCGAAACATTGTGAACACCCTACGCCTTTTCGCCATTGTCCAGTTTTTGCTGCTTCTGAGGACAAACCTAGAGTTTTGATTTCTTGATCTGTTGGTTCATGGGCTTGAGAACAGTGGGGACAAATTCGCCGCACCAGTCGTTGCGCCACTACCCCCAGCAAAGCATCACTGAGCAGTCCCGGATCCCGCCCAATGTCCCGTAGGCGTGGAATGGTTCCCAGGGCATCATTGGCATGGAGGGTCGTAAAAACTAAATGCCCCGTGAGTGCCGCTTGAATAACAATTTTTGCCGTTTCCTCGTCCCGTGTTTCCCCCACCATAATCACATCCGGATCCTGCCGCAAAATTGCCCGTAACCCCGCTGCAAAAGTCATTCCCGCAACTTCGTGAACCTGGGTTTGGGTAATCCCGGGCAGTAAATACTCCACCGGATTTTCCACTGTGGTCACATTAATCGTGTCCTGGGCGATCGTTCTCAGGGTGGTGTAAAGCGTACTGGTTTTACCCGAACCCGTTGGCCCCGCAAAAATCACCAGTCCTTGCGGTTGTTGCACCCAACCCTGGTACAGATCCAACGCATGGGGCGTAAAGCCAACCTGTTCCAACGTTTGAAAGGTATTATTCTGGCGCAACAGCCGTAGCACCACCTTTTCTTCCTGTCCCCGTCCATTTAAACAGGGCAATGTACTCACCCGCAGATCCAATCCTGCAATTGCTTTTTGGCCTTGGGTGTAACGATCGCTTAAGCGCCCATCTTGAGGCACCCGACGCTCCGCAATATCCATTTCACACATCACCTTTAGCGCCGTTACCAACCGTCGTCCTTCCGTAGGCGCAAACGTAACGTGGGGACGCAACACCCCATCAATACGGTATCGAACCCGTAACCCATCAGGGGTTGGTTCTAGGTGAATATCCGAAGCTCCCGTCTGCAATGCCCCCCGGATCAGGGTTTTAATCTTCTCCACCTGACTTTGATCCGCCGTAGCCAGAATTCTTTCCGTGAGGTGACGAACATCTTCAGTGGAAGCGCGATCGTCTTCCGTCACATCCGTTAAACCTCGGGGAATCTGACCTTGCAACTTCTGGTGTTGTAGCCAGGTTTGATAGGTCTTCAGGCTAATGGGAATGACCTCAATCCGGGTTTGTGTATATTGCTCAATTAACCCTTGCTCCCCCTCCGTGAGGGTGGCGGGACTGGCAATGTAGTAGCAGGCTTGCCAGAGCAGGATCGGAATCACGGGCGGTAAGGCGTGGCGTTGGGGGAAGTGGCGGAAAAAGCGCTGAATTAAAGACTCATCTAACCAGTCCAGATTTAAGTCCGGCTCCTGCTGTAGCAATTCCAGCACCTGAGCAGTAGACAATCGCCGTTGTTTGAGTTGCTCTTGCAGAGAGGATGCGGGAGAGGGGTTTGCGTACATGGCAATCAGGAATATAAATCTGCTAGGTTAGCGCTCTTCCATCTTAAGTTGATAGCAGGGTTAGTCAAATATTAGATGGCGAGTCGCAAAGCTAATTCTGTTGCAAACTGATAAGATAGGCTCTAAAGCTCCACATCACAGGATCTTCGGCAGACGGCATGAACCGCGAACAATTAAGGCAACTGGAAAATGATCTCTGGTCAGCGGCGGATAATCTCAGGGCCAATACCGATTTGAAGTCCAGTGAATATGCCACGCCGGTTTTAGGGCTGATTTTCCTGAAGTTTGCGGATAACAAGTACAGCCAAGCAGAACCGATCATCCTTGCGGAATACGAAAAGCTCAAGGGGGGACGGCGGGAGAAGCCTGTCTCGGAAATTGCGATCGCTAACTGTGGTTTTTATTTACCGGAGGAGGCCCGCTATCGTTTCCTACTGAACCTCTCGGAAGAGGAGGACATCGTTAACCGGATTAAGACGGCTATGGCAGCGATCGCCCAATATAAGCCCGAGCTTGAGGGGGTATTGCCGCAGGATGAGTACAATCGTTTTAACCGGAATACGGGGGAGAATAACCAGCAGAAAAAGGTTTTATTTCAGCTATTGCGGACGTTCTCGGATATTCCCATCGATGCCAGTGGGGATATTTTCGGCAAGATTTATGAGTTTTTCCTGGGTAAGTTTGCCCTCAGTGAGGGGCAACATGCAGGGGAATTTTTTACACCCACTTCCGTTGTGCGGTTAATGGTGGAGATGATCGAACCTCACCAAGGTACGGTTTATGATCCGGCTTGTGGGTCTGGGGGAATGTTTGTGCAGTCCCAGTATTTTGTGGAGCGGCGGCGGCAAACGTTAGCGGCGTTGGGGGAGGCGGATGACTCGGATCAGTTGTTTGTCTATGGTCAGGAGAAAACCCTAGAGACGGTCAAGTTAGCAAAAATGAACTTGGCGGTGAATGGTCTACGGGGAGAAATTGCCCAGGCGAATAGCTATGGAGAAAATCCCTTTGATGGCTTCGGGAAGTTTGATTATGTGATGGCGAATCCGCCGTTTAATGTGGATGATGTGCCGATCGCTACGGTGGAGAATGATCCCCGGTTCAATACCTATGGCATCCCCCGTAAGAAAACTAAGGGGCAAAAGAAGGATGAGGGGAAGGAAACGGTCACCAATGCAAATTATCTCTGGATTAATTTGTTTGCGACTTCCCTTAAGGATCGGGGTCGAGCAGCTCTGGTAATGGCAAACTCGGCTTCGGATGCGCGGCACAGTGAGGCGGATATTCGGCAAACGTTAATTGAGGCGAATCTCATCTATGGGATGCTGACGTTGCCCTCGAATATGTTCTATACGGTCACTTTGCCTGCGACGCTCTGGTTTTTTGATAAGGGTAAGCGGGATGAACGGATTCTGTTTATTGATGCGCGGAATATTTTTACTCCGATAGACCGTGCCCACCGGGAGTTTAGTGAGGAGCAAATTCAGAATATCGCCATCATCTCGAAGTTACATCGAGGGGAACGGGCGGAGTTTATCCGGTTGGTGCATCGCTATTTTGAGCAGGGGATGGAGGCTTTGTTGGTCAATAAGTCTCAGGTTCAGCCGGTGAGTGCTCAGTTATTGGATGTGCTGGGGGATGAGGAAGGGGAACGGGCGGTTCAGGCTTTGGTTGCTCAGTGGGACGGTCTGGGGGATCTCAAGGATGTTTATCTGGAGTATCGGCAAGGTTTAGATCTGAGGTTAGGGGACGATGAAAGTATTGCTCTGGTGAACCGTCAGCAACAGGAGCTTAGACGACGGTTTGACCCGTTTTTTGAGGGGTTACATGGTGGTCTGAAGGCTCTGAATAAGATTGTGCGACGGCATGAGAAGGGATTGGCTCAGGAGGCGCAGTCTGCGGGGAAACGAGCCACTACAGACCGGGCAACGAAGCAGCTTAAGGAAATGCTAGAGCAGCTTCATCAGGAGGTACGGTCAGCGGAACGTTTTTATGGTCATATTCACTGGTTACAGGAGCGGTTCCCTGAGGCAAGGTATGAGGATGTGACGGGGCTGTGTAAGTTGGCGGATCTGGAGGAAATCAAGGAGCAGGATTATTCGCTCAATCCGGGGCGGTATGTGGGGGTGGTGATCGAGGAGGATGGCAAAACTGAGGAAGAATTTATTGAAGATTTACTCAAGATGAATGAGGAGTTTGAGGCATTAAATCAGGAAGCGATCGCTTTGGGGGATGTTATTCGTCGGAATATTTCTGCTCTTTCTGATGAGTGCTAGAACCCTTTCTATCTAACCTTGAAAAAGGGGGAGGATCGCATTGGATTGGCTCGGAGTTTCCACCCTTTCAAAGGGGGGATTAAGGGGGGTAAATGAGTAACCCGGAACACCCGGAACACCTCCCGGCCTCCCCTTCGCAAGGGGAGGAGATTAGAAATAGAACCCTTCGCAAGGGGGAGAATTGCATTGGATTGGTTCGGAGGGCTCGGAGTTTCCACCCTTTTCCAAGGGGGGATTAAGGGGGGTAAATGAGTAACCCGGAACACCCGGAACCCCTCCCGGCCTCCCCTTGGAAAGGGGAGGAGATTAGAAATAGAACCCTGGCTCGGAGGGCTCGGAGTTTCCACCCTTTCAAAGGGGGGATTAAGGGGGGTAGATGAGTAAACCCGGAACACCCAGAACACCTCCCGGCCTCCCCTTGGAAAGGGGAGGAGATTAGAAATAGAACCCTTCGCAAGGGGGAGGATTGCATTGGATTGGCTCGGAGGGCTCGGAGTTTCCACCCTTTCAAAGGGGGGATTAAGGGGGGTAG
>JBMTZC010000342.1:0-4457 GCA_049455215.1 Prochlorotrichaceae cyanobacterium | reverse complement strand
GGTTTAGCCCCCAACTAAAGAGGGTATAAATGCCCACTAAGCTGGCCAGGTAGAGCAGGTAGCTGGTCACGCCCCCCGATCCTCCAATCCATTGCCGGGGTCAATGGGACAGACTTCCGCTGGTTCGAGAATAACTCCCCCCGCCGATTCTCCGGTGTCTAAGGCTGAGGGACTGGAGACTGCTAAATAAATTCCGAGGGCCACCACCCCAAAGGCCAGAGCATTACTCAGGGAGAGGTGTTCGGCAAAGAGCCACCACGCTGCAATGGCGGGGGTTACGGGCTCGAGGAGAAAGGTAGTAGCTACAGCCCCAGCGGAAATTCTTTTCAGGCTATAGGTCACGAGCCCCTGTCCGGCAATTTGGCTAATGAGGGCCAAGCCCAGAATCGCAAGCCATCCCTGCACACTGAGGGGGAACCACTCCGGCTCTACCCAGGCCGTTACTAAAAAAGTGAAGACCGCAGCGATCGCGCTACTGCCCCAGAGAATAGCGATCGTAGACAAATAATTGCGGAGGCGTTCGATACAGAGGAGATAAATACTAAAGCAGAGGGCGGCGAGGATAGCGGCGACATCCCCTAGGGCATGGGTGGGAGAAATCTGGAAGTCGCCAGTTCCAATTAAAATTGCCCCCAAAAGGGCCAGAACCATGCCCAGTTTGAAGCGGTTATCAAAGTGTTTACCCCAAAGTAACCAGGCCCCTGTACTGGCAAAGAGGGGGGAACAATTGTTCAAAATGGTCATGTTGGCCACGGTGGTTTGGGTAAGGGCCCAGGCCGCCAGTAATAAATCCCCCGCTAGGGCCACACCGGCCAGGACTAACCAGGGCCACTCTTTCCCCGGAACGCTGAGGACTGAGGCGGTCGCTAACGGCTCAACCTGCTCATCCTCTCGATCGCTTTGCGAGGGTTGCCGCCAAAAGTCAAGGGTGAGCCAAAAGCTCAGGGCCAGGGTTGTCAGCCAGAAGCGATTAAAAATGGTGGCAAAGGGGCCTAACTCAAACTCACTAATTTTGACAAAAATAGCGCCGGACGAAGAAGCGATGGTTCCCAAAATCAAGACCAGAATTGCCAACAGGGTGGATGCCTTGCGGTCTGTACCGGGGGAAGCGATCGCTTCCGGTGCTTGATCCATTGCTTTTTGATCGCTCATTTTTATGATTGAGAAGGATTAACCAGGCTGGTTGTGCTCACGGAGTGAGCCTAAACTGAGCTAGAGAACTCAACATCGGGCACCTGACAAACCCAAAACTAGTTTCTTCTTGCAACCCCAAAATAGAAATTGTGGAGAGCCGCTTCGCCCACCACAATTCATCGAGGTGCTCCATCACGAAAGCTTACCCTTCAATCGGATTACGATCGCGGATGAGACGAATGGCCCGGCTGACACTTTCTGGCAGAATAACCACTAAACTCTCATCTTCTGCATTATCTAAAGCATCACTAATGGCCGCAGTTTCATCCAAGATAATTTGATAATGGGCTTGGGGCATTTCCTCATCGATCCCTTTGGCAATCAGATTGGCCACGTCCCCTCGGGGGCGACCTCGGGTATCGTCATCTTCTTTGATCACCATGCGATCGAACATGTTGACCGATAAGCGGCCTAGGGAGATAAAATCCTCATCCCGACGATCGCCAGGGGCTCCAATCACCCCAATCCGCTTGCCTTGCCAATTGTCTACAAACTTGGACAGGGCTTCATAGCCTGCGGGGTTGTGGGCATAATCCACTAAGGCATGAAAACGCCCCATGTTGAACAGGTTCATCCGCCCAGGGGTTTGATCGGCGGAGGCTCGGAAAGTCTTGAGGCCTGCCCGGATTTGCTCAATGGTCACCCCCTGGGTAAAGGCCGCCAAGGTGGCCGCCAAGGCATTGGCAATCATAAAGGGAGCCATTCCGGCGAGGGTCACGGGACAATCCTTGGCTTCCACCACCCGCTCCAGCCAATCTCCTCGGCGGAGGGTAATGAAACCGTCTTCACACACTGCGACTAAGCCCCCGGCTTGGAGGTGGGCTTGAATTCGAGGATGATCAGGGTTGAGGGCAAAGTAAGCAACTTTAGAGCGAACCCGCTCTGCCATGGCTGCCACCAATTCGTCTTCCGCGTTCAAAACGGCATAGCCCTTCGCATGCACAGTTTCCGCCACCACAGCTTTGAGGTGGGCCATTTGTTCAATGGTGTTAATATCCCCTAGTCCCAGGTGATCCGCCGCAACATTTAAGACAATCCCCACATCACACTGATCAAAAGCTAAACCCGATCGTAAAATCCCTCCCCGCGCACTTTCGAGAACGGCAAACTCTACGGTGGGATCATTCAAAATGGTGCGGGCACTTTGGGGACCGGTATTGTCTCCCGCTTCCACTAAGTATTCACCAATGTAGGTACCATCTGTAGTGGTATAGCCCACAATTTTCTCCGTTTGCCGGAAGATGTGAGCGGTGAGGCGAGTGGTGGTGGTTTTACCGTTGGTTCCGGTGATGGCAACAATGGGAACGCGACTGGGGGTTCCGGGCGGATAAATCATATCGATGACGGGAGCCGCTACGTTGCGGGGAGTCCCCACACTGGGATGAACGTGCATCCGAAATCCTGGCGCTGCATTCACTTCCACAATCACGCCATCGGTCTCGCTCAAGGGCTTGGAAATGTCATCAGTGACAATATCCATCCCCGCAATATCCAGTCCAATAATTTTAATGACCCGCTCCGCTAACCAGCGATTTGTAGGATGAATCTCATCGGTACGATCGATCGCAATACCACCGGTACTTAGGTTAGCGGTTTCCCGCAGATAGCAGATTTCCCCTTTGTCTAATACTGTGTTCAGGGTATAACCTTTGCGCTCCAGCAATTTCCAGGTATTGCGATCGATTTTAATTTTGGTGAGGACATTATCATGACCATCGCCCCGGCGGGGATCCCGGTTGGTTTCGTCTACTAATTCTTCAATGGTAGATTTGCCATCCCCTACCACATGAGCCGGAACGCGCTCAGCCACGGCAACAACTTTACCATCAACCGCTAAGACTCGATGATCTCGCCCTGTATAGTAGCGCTCGATAATCACCCCTCGGGTCTTCGCCGCTTCCTGGGCAACATCGTAGGCGGTTTCAGCTTCGGCAAAGGTATGAATATCAAGGGTAATTCCTCGGCCATGATTCCCGTCTAAGGGCTTAATAACGATGGGATAGCCCCCCACAGAGTCGATCGCTTCCTGCAATTCATCAAAGTAGTAGATGACGGTTCCCCGAGGTACCGGAATGCCAAACTCCTGCAAAATTTGCTTCGTGCCTTCCTTATCACAGGCCAGTTCAACCCCTAGGATACCGGTACGATCGGTTTGGGTGGCTTGAATACGCCGTTGATAGACCCCATAGCCAAACTGAATCATCGATCGGGTTGGCACTAACATCCAGGGAATATTGCGGGCTTCCGCTTCCTTAACAATGGACTCCGTACTGGGGCCAAGGGGAGCTTCGTCCCAAATTTCTGCGAGTTCTTTTAAATCCTGCTCTAATTCTGCCTCGGGATAACTGCCGGTATCGACAATGCTCCGACAAATGCGGAGGGCAGCCCGGGCGGCATAACGGCCTGCCCGTTCATCTTCATATTCAAAGACAACTTGATAGACTCCGGAATCAGCGGTCTCGCGGGTACGACCAAAGCCAACCTTCATGCCCACCATGCCCTGCAATTCTAGAGCGACATGCTCCATAATGTGGCCCATTAAGGTGCCTTCTTTGACTCGTTGCAAGAAGCCCCCCCGGCAACCGGGGGAACAAAAATGTTCTTCGAGACTAGGAAGGACTTTGATCAAACCTTCATGAAACCCTGGAATCTGATCCGAGTAGCGATCGTTTAAGTCCTCTAGATCCAAACGGACAACAATGAGCTTGTGGTAGCGAATACTCCAATAGTTAGGACCACGTAACGTCTGAATCTTAAGGATTTTCATAGGATCCGGAGAGACCAATTTGAGAAAGAAAGGAATGTGGAGGGCAGACACTTTATCTAGTCTCTAGCCCAAGGGAACCTCAGACTGTTCAGAGTAAACAGTTTTGCATTGAGATTTTACTTTCAAACTATAAACTTTTTTGGCGACCAATTTAAGATGGCTTGATGGACTTTACTCCTTCTTCCCAGTTGCCTGCTCCTGCATTAGGAGGCAGAAGGAGGAGGAAACCCTGTACTCCTTGGATGGCTAGGATGACTTAAAATGTTGCCTTTCAAGTTATAGCGCGAGCGATGAAGGGAATGGAGTATTCTTCCCGTTTTCTTCGTTAACAAAAGCTGACACAACAGAGATCAAACCCAACCGATCGCTCCTGTGGGGATCCTTTTTGACCCTTGCGTTACAGGGGCTCCCGTTGGCTCCCAGTGATCACGCCGAGTCGGTCTACATCCCCTTGACCACGATCCCGGACGATCGCTCCATTTGCTCATCAGATTGC
>JBMTZC010000341.1:0-4484 GCA_049455215.1 Prochlorotrichaceae cyanobacterium | reverse complement strand
CCTCGCGCAATCCTGAATTGGGTCTGCCAGGAGATTCCCCATCCAGGATTGCAGTTAACGTTGCACTGATTCAAAACTGAGTACTCCAAACTTACGCCCCTATGCCGCCTGAGTATCGTCGTTGTGTCAGTTGTCGCCGTGTTGCCCACCGCCGTGAATTATGGCGAGTTGTCCGGGTCTCCCCTTCAGGGGATATTCAATTGGATCGGGGGCAGGGCCGATCGGCCTATCTCTGTCCTTCCCGCGCCTGTCTTCAGGAAGCCAAAAAACGCAAGCGTCTGGAACGATCGCTGCGATCGGGGTTACCGGCTTCAATTTTTCAAATTTTAGAGGAGCGATTAGGGCAAGGAGAGATCGAGGAAAAATCTGAGGTTTAACACTATCCATCAGGAGACCGGTAGACAACCCCATGGGCGGCAAGCCTTGGTTACGATCGGGGTCAATTTTCGGCCCCGTGGGACTGTCATCCGTACCCGTAGCCGTATTATGATTGCTCAAACGACTTTCCGCCGAACGCAAAAAAACTTAATGGTAGCCTGTAGTGCTTTCTGTTGTACTCTACCGCCTTAAGTTGATAGCCCTTAAAATAAAGTAATGTTGTTTTCTAGGCTATTCTAGGCTAACTAGAATTTCTCGACGAGTGATCTTCTGCAAGCGGGCTTGAGTATCCTTATACTCTTCTACCGTAGCGGCAAATCATTTTCACCAAGACCCGGCAGAGAAGTAGTTTTGCCTACTCCCTGTCCCGTATTCCCGATTGGTGCACTTTATAGCGTTTTAAAAAGGGAATTCCTATGAACTACTAACACTTCCAACGACCATTTGAGGACTATCTGAATGAACAATAGCAAGATTAGGATTTACGACTTGTCAAAGGAATTAAGTTTAGAGAATAGGGATATTCTAAGTGTCTGTGAACAATTAGATATTCCTTTTAAGAGTCATAGCAGCACCATTTCTGAAGAAGATGCCCAGCGTATCCGGGCTGCAGCTAAAAAGTATTCGGGCTCCTCAAACGGTCACCCTCCCAATTCAAAAGCGTCCACCGCTCCCACATCGCGGCGGAAAGCTGCCCCCATCAAGCGGAATTCCCAAAAATCTCAGCAGATTCTTGAGGTTCGGAGTCGCCAAAATGACTCGGCTGATTCCGCTTCCCCTCAGACCCAAGTTGCTGAGAGTAGTGAAACAGATACACCCACTACATCCAGACCGAATCGTCCCACACCACCGGTGCGGCCAGCACGCCGAGAATCCGGAAATCAGTCTCAGTCTTTGAAGTCTCCGCCTCAGCGTCCAACGGACTCTGCTTCCTCTCCCCTGACCCCTCCTGTGGCTCCAACTGCCCCAGAGAATAACCATCAAGAACTCGCTTCGCCCCCCGTGAAATCCCCGAATGAGCCCAATTCTCTTGCCGTTGCGGAGAAAGAGCCCCTCGAAACATCCCAGGCCGAACCTCCTCGCTCAGAAGCCCCTGTTGAGGCTCAGCGGCCTAAGGCGCTTGTAGCTCCGCAAGCCCCTGCTGTCCCGGCTCTGCAGGGCCCACCCCAGCCTCCTACGGCACCCAGTGCTAGCACTTCAGCAAGTAGTAGCACGGTGTCCAGTAGCACGGTGTCCAAGCCTAAACCCGTGATGACACCACCCTCTCGCCGTCCTCCAGGCCAGTCTTCAGATCGAGCGACTGAGGCGAAGGCTGACAAACCCAAGGATCTCAAAGGCAAAGCCAAACCAGGGGAGACGCGGCCCAGTTCTGGCAAAGATAAACCCGTTGTGGTCAAACATCGCCCCCATGCCGATCGCTTATCCCCCACACGGGAAAATAAACCCGTTAAGACTGTCCGATCCGACAAAACGAGTGAGGAACCCAAAGCCCCTCAGGTGATGGAACTCCGTCGCCCCCGTCCGATCCGCCCTACGGAGCCTGCTCCCGTGGAAGAGACAGTTTCTCCGGTAGATGAGGATCTCACGGATACGGGGTTAGGGGCAGACATTGAAACAGAAGGCCTAGAGAAGCCCCGTTTACGCCGTCCCATGGATCCGATCAAACTGACGCGGAAAAAAACCCATGGGGAAGAGGACGAAGAGGAGAAAGAAAACAACCGCAAGGCGGCCAAGCTGTCGCCCAAGAATAAGCGGCGGACCTATATTTTGGATGATGATGATGATGACTTAGACGATCTCGGCAATAACCAGGATCTGGTGAGTGCTGAGGCTATGTCTTTGTCTTTGGCCCGTCCTCCCAAGCCCAAGAGTGCCCCTCAGGCGGCCAAACCCACTCCCGCACCAGTAGCCAAACGGCGATCGTCTGGAGCTTCGAGTCGAGATAATCGTCGCCGCGATCGTCAAGCCCAGGAAACAACCCGGGAACGTCCTGAAATTCTCAGCCTCACCTCCAACTTAACCCTCCAGGAATTAGCGGAAGAGTTGGTGGTGCCGGAAACGGAAATCATCAAGACCCTCTTCATGAAAGGGATTGTGGCCACCATTACCCAAACCCTCGATTTCCCCACCATGCAAACCGTGGCGGACGAATATGGGGTGGTCTTGGAGCAGGAAGTTGAACAGGCTAAGGCCAAGAAAACCTTACAGGTTCTTGATGATTCTGATATGGAACACCTCCATCGTCGTCCCCCTGTGGTTACGGTTATGGGTCACGTCGATCATGGTAAAACCTCCCTATTGGATGCGATTCGGAAAACTCGGGTAGCCCAAGGCGAAGCCGGAGGGATTACCCAGCACATTGGTGCCTATCATGTCGATGTGGAGCACAACGGCGTACAGCAACAAATCGTCTTCTTGGATACCCCTGGTCACGAAGCCTTCACCGCTATGCGGGCTCGGGGGGCGAAGGTCACAGACTTAGCTATTTTAGTGGTTGCCGCCGATGATGGTGTGCGGCCGCAAACCATTGAAGCCCTGAGCCACGCTAAAGCGGCAGAAGTGCCCCTGATTGTGGCCATTAACAAGGTGGACAAGGAAGAAGCTCAGCCCGATCGCGTTAAGCAGGAGTTGACAGAATACGGACTCGTGCCCGAGGAATGGGGCGGTGACACGATTATGGTGCCCGTGAGTGCCCTCAAAGGCGAAAACCTAGATACCCTCTTGGAAATGATCCTGCTGGTATCGGAAGTTGAAGAACTCTCCGCCAACCCCGATCGTCTTGCCCGAGGCAGTGTCATTGAAGCCCACCTGGATAAAGCCCGAGGTCCCGTTGCCTCCTTCCTAGTGCAGAATGGAACCCTACGGATTGGGGATGTTCTGGTCACGGGTTCTGTCTTTGGCAAAGTCCGGGCCATGATTAACGATCGGGGTGAACGGGTTGAATCTGCTGGTCCCTCTATCCCCGTAGAGGTTTTAGGGTTAAGTGATGTGCCGGCGGCTGGGGATGAATTTGAAGTCTTTGCGGATGAGAAAGAAGCCCGTGCCGAAGCCGATCGCCGGGCTGACAATCAGCGCATTTCCCGTTTACAACAGTCCATGGCTTCCCGTCGGGTGAGCTTGGGATCCATTTCGGCCCAGGCTCAGGAAGGGGAACTCAAGGAATTGAACCTCATCCTCAAGGCGGATGTGCAGGGTTCTGTCGAAGCCATTTTGGGCGCATTGGAACAGGTGCCCCAAAAAGAAGTGCAATTACGGGTTCTCTTGGCCGCTCCCGGTGAGGTCACGGAAACCGATGTTGACCTAGCTGCCGCCAGTGGTGCGGTCATTCTTGGCTTTAACACCACCCTGGCCAGTGGCTCGAAGCGAGCTGCGGATGAGGCGGGGGTTGATGTCCGGGAATATGACATCATCTATAAACTGCTGGAGGATATTCAAGGAGCCATGGAAGGGTTACTGGAACCCGAATTGGTGGAAGAACCTTTGGGGCAAGTGGAAGTCCGGGCGGTCTTCTCCGTTGGTCGTGGTGCGGTCGCGGGGTGTTATGTCCAGTCCGGTAAAGCGACCCGTAATTGTCAGATTCGGGTGCATCGGGGCAATGAAATTGTCTACACCGGCACTCTGGGTTCGCTCCGACGGATGAAAGATGATGTCAAAGAAGTTAATTCTGGCTATGAATGCGGGATTGGCTTGGATAGTTTCAATGGCTGGCAAGAAGGGGACATTATTGAAACCTTCCGCTTAGTGACGAAACGCCGCACCTTGAGTCTAGTTTAGGCATTGAGGATTCCAGGACGGATGTTTACTGTTCTGGAATTCCCTAGGATTATGGTTTACCTTAGGCGGGAGAGTGCTCCGCATTGTACTCTCCCGCTCCTTTTTTGATTTGTTGTTCCGTGTTGCCCTCCATTCCATGACGACTCCACTCACCGGCTTTAATGCTCAGGGGCTTTCCGGCTCCTTCCAACCCCCCGTGGAACTTTCCCCTCGGTATTGGATTCCGTTGACCCTCGTTGCGGGATCTCTGCCTTTGCTACTGTTGCAGCCCATTGTAGCGATCGTTGTCTCTCTCTTTGGTTTATTTTTGCTGTACCAGGCGGTTTCCCTGC
>JBMTZC010000340.1:0-4519 GCA_049455215.1 Prochlorotrichaceae cyanobacterium | reverse complement strand
AGTTAGAGGGGGTTCTAGAAGTGTCAGACTCTTGCAACGAGACTTATGTGTACACGGTAGCCTTACTAGGGGGGATCCACTCAAGTTTTGCGATTGCAACGAGACTTCTGTGTACACGGCAAGAGGGGAGATTCAGAGCCTAGTGAACGGCCACATCATAGACTTCGTGTCCCAGATCCACCTCAACGATGTAAGGCTCTACGGGACGTTTGAAGAGTTCCATCTCACCCACTTCAGATTTTTTCAGGTTCACATGGCAGAACCATTCTTCATCATTCCGCTCGGTGTAATCGAGACGATAGTGGTAGAGTCCCCATCGGCTCTCCTTACGGTAGATAGAGGCTTGGGCTGCCATTTCAGCACAGTCTCGAATGAAGTGAACCTCCATACACCGCATTAACTCATGGGGATCTTGAGCCCCCATCAAATCTAGGGTGGTGTTGTAGTTCAAAAATTGTTGCAAGCCAATTTCCATCTTATTGGGAGATTTGGGGGGCTGCAGATAGTCGTTGACCAAACGACGAAGTTTGTATTCAACCTGGGTATGGGGGATACCATCGGGACGATCGAGGGGGGCATAAATCCGGGCCTTTTCGGCTTCTAGGAATTCAGGATCGGGTTCCACATGGCTCAATCCGGACTTTGTTTCCATGCCATGAATCCCGGCAATGCGCCCAGAGACAAAAGCCCCAATCATGTAGTTATGAGGAATACAAGCCATGTCACCGGCGGCATACAGTCCAGGAATGGTGGTTTCAGCATTCTCATCCACCCAGACACCGGACGCACTGTGACCACTACAGAGGCCAATCTCCGAAATGTTCATTTCCACGCCATGGGTGCGGTAGTCTTCACCCCGAGTTTGGTGGAAACGTCCCCGGCTAGGGCGCTCATTGGCCCAGAGGATTTGCTCAATTTCGGCAATGGTGTCCTCATCGAGGTGATACATCTTGAGGTGGACGGGGCCCTTACCCGAGTTCAGTTCTTTCCACATCTCCAGCATCATCTGGCCGCTCCAATAGTCACAGTTGATGAAGCGGTGACCCTCAGCGTTGGCGGTGTAAGCTCCAAAAGGCCCGGCAACATAGGCACAGGCGGGGCCGTTGTAGTCTTTGATTAAAGGATTGATTTGGAAACACTCAATGTTGCTGAGTTCGGCCCCGGCATGATAGGCCATGGAGTAACCATCCCCGGCATTGGTGGGGTTTTCGTAGGTGCCATAGAGGTAACCGGAGGCCGGTAATCCTAAGCGTCCACAGGCTCCTGTGCAGAGTAAAACGGCCTTCGCTTGGATGACATAAAAATCACCGTTGCGCACATCAAAACCCACCGCACCCACCGCACGACCATTCTGCACCATCACTCGAGTGGCCATGACCCGATTGGTCACCTTCACCCCATGGCGCTTCACCTGACGGGTCAGAATTTTTTTGAGATCTTTTCCTTCCGGCATGGGTAAGACATACTTCCCGACCCGGTGAACTTGCTTGAGGTCATAGTTTCCTTCGTGATCTTTTTGGAACTTAACGCCCCAGCTTTCTAGCTCTTGAATGACCTCAAAGCCCCAACGGCCAGTTTGGTACACTGCTTTTTGGTTCACGATGCCATCATTGGCGATCGTAATCTCGCGAACATATTGCTCTGGGGTAGAATTTCCAGGGATGACGGCTGTGTTGACCCCATCCATCCCCATGGCGATCGCCCCGCTGCGACGGATGTTCGCCTTTTCCAAAATTAACACTTCCGCTTCTGGGTTAGCCTGCTTGGCTTTGATACCAGCCATAGTACCTGCGGTACCACCACCGATGACCAGAAAGTCAGTTTGCAAGTATTGCGTATTTACCATATGTTCTGTTTATGAAAACGACTGACCACAGGAGGAGATTCCATATTCTGGCAAGGTTGACCGGCAACCTGGTTCCCACCAAACTTAGCGGGAGCTAAATTCAGAACCCCCACATCATTCCAAGCACTCTCAATCAGCTTGTGAGATTTGCATTATTATAGAACAGTCTTCAAGTTGCAAAATTCTACTTTGTAGCGAAAAATACTGTTTACTGATTCTGCTTATTTATAGACTCATAGCAAATATTAATTTTATCGTTGATTTTTTAGGCTCTGGTTCCTCTAAATCGCTCCTATTGAGGAGTGATGATTGGTGTGGGACTTCTAGGCATGGGATATGTACTTTAACGATCGAGAGTGCGGCACTCTTCCATTAAATTTTTTCGCTTTCAGTGGAAATCCAGATTTAACAAATTTGATTCAATCCCTTGATTCAATAACAATATCTTTACCCCGATCGCTGTGGAAATTTACCAGATTCGAGTTTTTTTAGAAGTCGCCCGGCATCTTAGCTTTACGGAAGCTGCCAATGCTTTGAATCTGACCCAGCCTGCCGTCAGTTCCAAGATTAAGTCCTTGGAATCGGAACTGGGCACGCCTTTATTCCACCGCCTCGGCCGGAGAGTGGAACTGACAGCGGCAGGGAACTATTTAGTTGAATTTGCTCCTGGCTTAATCGAGAAAGAACAGGATTTGATCGCTGGCATTACAAAGATTAAACAGGGAAAGTGGGGAGAGCTGCGGATTGCCAGTACACCTGAAATTAGCTCCTATTGGTTACCGGATTTCTTGTTTAAGTATCATCAGTCTTACCCGGATATCAAAACATATTTATCACAACTGGATACGGCGGAGAAGCTGTATCGATCGCTGATCGAGGGTGAGGCGGATATTGGCATTTCGGAAATCGGTTTTGCTGATTTTGATGAGATTGAGTCTATCCAGGTGGATAGTCTGTTTTACCGGGTGATTTTGGCCCAGGATCATCCTTTAGCGGAAGCGGAGTTTTTGAGTCTTAAGGATTTACAGCAGTGGGCTTGGGTGCTGCAGCCCGAGGGCTCACCGCTTCGTTTAGCCTTTGAATCTCGTCTGGCCGAATTGGGGTTGAGCCTACAGGATTTTGCCCAGGTTCAGGTGGCAGAAACCGCGAGTTTAATGCAAGTCTATCTGAAACAAGGGGCTTGCCTAGGATTCACCACCAATCTGGAGTTTCCCGTTGAGTGCCAAGCAAAAGTACTCATCCAAAAACCAATTTTAGAACTAGCACTCCCCACAAAGCTCTTTTTAGTGCGGCCAAGGCGACTGGCCAAAGCTCAGCAATCTTCACAATCCAGTAGTTCTTTTAAGCATTCAGATCCGGAACCGGCCCAAAAGTTTATGGATCTGATTTTTACAACAAAACGTCAGACCGGGGAACAAAAACAATTACAAGAGTCTGCGAGAGGAATCGCCTCATCACCTTTGCCTGTCATTTATTTGCATCCCCCTTGTTTTCAGATCCGTTCCCCGGTCACGACCAAACCTGAAAAAGTCAGACTCTCGATCGGGATTCAAAATCAAACCCTGCAAACCATGACAGCAGGTCTAATTATTCGTCGTCTGGGGTTGCTCGAACATTTTTTACCCCGTAAAAGTGCTTCTCATCATTTGCAGTATGAAATTCAATGGCATGACTTTAATTCGGGAGCCCCGATTGTTGAAGGGTTGAAAACCCAAAAGCTTGATATTGGGATCTTAGGGGATTATCCTCTCTTGCTCACGGCGTTGAACAATCAGAGGGCTGGCACAGAACAGCAGACCTGTTTAGTGAGTTTTATTGCCTGCAATCCTGATGGAGGGGGGAATGACATTATTGTGCCGCTCCATTCTAACTTGAACCAATTAGCAGACTTACGCGGCAAGTCCATTGCGGTTCCCTTTGATTCTGCGGCCCATGGCATGGTGATGCGCTCCCTCAGCCGTGAGGATCTGCTCAAGGAAGTTACCCTCGTTGACCTGCCCCATCTCAATCGCTGGCGCGTTGCCAGCCCCTCCATTCAAGTAGACGGGTATGCTTACTTTGCCCCTTTCCATGCGATCGCGGAGCATTATGGCGAGTTTCGCCGTTTATCCGATGTGCCCTTGAATAATCTGCCCACGTTTCATGGTGTGGTGGTGAGACGATCGTTAATGGAACAATATCCTGAGATGATTACCGCGTACCTGCAAGCCTTGCTTGCCGCTCAATACTGGTATGCGACTTCTCCGTCTGCCCCTAGTTTAGTGAGTCAGTGGGTGGGGTTAGACACAGAAATTGTCTTGAGAACCTTATGCCAAACCATTCATTGGTCTATCGGGGGACGTTCGGAACCGGGACTCTTTTATATGGACAACCAAATTCGCCCAGATTGGTTCCAAGAACACATTCAACAACTCACCCAAATATCGGGTAACGAGTCTTTTCAGTCTATTCAACTCGACAACTGGATTCAAGGTGAGTTTTTAGAGCGGGCAATGCAAGCGCTGTAAACAAGGGGTTTGCTCAGGACTAGCGCTCCGGGGATAGCGTTTCCTGACGATCGCCTCGATTCTTCCGGGATAACAAGGCGATCGTAATGCCCCCAAGCACAATGCTGGCGGAGATCAGTAAATGGAGCGACAGTTTTTCCTGGAGCCACAGAACTCCCCCCATGGC
>JBMTZC010000339.1:0-4537 GCA_049455215.1 Prochlorotrichaceae cyanobacterium | reverse complement strand
CCCCCTTAGTAAGGGGGACTTCCGAGCCTTTTGATCCGGTTCCCCCTTTTTCAAGGGGGGCTAGGGGGGATCCACTCAAGTTTTGCGATTGCAACGAGACTTATGTGTACACGTTAGCTTGCAAAAGGGGGAGACTCCAATCCGATCCTTCCCCTTACGAAGGGGAAGCTAGAAGGGGTTTGATGATCAGTGAACTTAGCCAAGGAGTACTAGATAGGGCAAAACAGAACAATAAAAAATGGGGTGTGCCAATCACCTCATGGCACACCCCCATTTCAGCATAACTTTAGATAGCTATTTCATTGCTAACTGATGACAGCCCCTAGTTCCCAGGGAAGAATAGGGATTGTGGCGGGCAACTGCGCCGCCACAATGAATCGAGTTGCCCTATAGTTAGCTCATCCTGCTGCTATGCGGCTTCATCTAGAGCTACTACACCCGGTAGTTCTTTGCCTTCCAGCAGTTCTAGGCTGGCTCCACCACCGGTAGAAATGTGGCTCATTTGGTCTGCTACGCCCACTTTTTCTACTGCGGCTACGGAGTCCCCGCCACCAATGATGGTGATGACTCCTTGTTTGGTGAGACTCGCTAAAGAATGAGCGATCGCTTCGGTACCAACGGCGAATTTATCAAATTCAAAAACGCCCATGGGCCCGTTCCAAATGGCGGACTTACATTCAGCGAGGGCGGCTTGGAAGGTTTTCACGGAATCGGGCCCAATATCTAAGCCCATCCATCCGTCAGGAATAGCATCGATCGCTACGGTTTGAGCATTGGCATCTTTGGCAAAGTTATCCGCCACGACCACATCCGTGGGCAATAAAAACTCGACACCTTTCTCTTTGGCTTTCGCTTCCAAGGCTTTGGCGAGTTCGAGCTTATCTTCTTCCACCAGAGACTTACCCACAGACAAGCCCCGGGCTTTGTAGAAGGTGAAAATCATGCCCCCTCCAATCAGCAGCTTATCTACTTTGTCCAGGAGGGTTTCAATCACGCCAATTTTACTAGAAACCTTAGATCCACCAATGATCGCCGCTAGGGGACGTTGGGGATTTTCAATGGCGGCTTGGAGATATTGCAGTTCCTTCTCCATTAAATATCCCGCCACATTGGGAGAGAGGAATTTAGTGACCCCTTCCGTAGAAGCATGGGCGCGGTGCGCGGTGCCAAAGGCATCATTAACATACACGTCTGCGAGATCAGCCAAGGCTTTAGCAAATTCCGGATCATTGGCTTCTTCTTCTGCATGGAAGCGTAAGTTTTCCAAGAGGATAACTTGACCGTTGCCCATGGCATCAACCTGGGTTTTAACCGCATCGCCAATACAGTCATAGGGTTTAGCGACGGATTTACCCAACAGTTCACCCAGTCGTGCAGCCGCTGGAGTCAAACGCATACTATCCACGGGTTTCCCCTTGGGACGACCCATGTGACTACAAAGAATCACTTTGGCTTCTTTACTGATCAGATCCTGAATGGTCGGTAGAGCAGCACGGATGCGAGTATCATCGGTGATGTTGCCACTTTCATCCAAGGGAACATTAAAATCAACCCGGACTAAAACCCGCTTGCCGGATAGATCTGCAGCGGTCAAATTTGCAATACTTTTTTTAGCCAAAATCGCAACCTCCTAATACGGTCTGTTACCCCCTGTCCCTAGCGAGATCGGGGATCACCTCGTTTATTCTCTAATAAAACGGCCAAACAATCGAGTTCCATGACCTCCCCCACCGGTTTCGAGGCGAGAGAGCCCCAGAGTTTGCTTGTTCAATAGCCGTAGGGAACCTCGATAAACGGTTATCGGCACATCCACCCACCACAATCCCTATTCCTGCGCAGAAGTGCCCCATGGAATCTAGGGCTTTTCAGGGAACGCGAAGAAATTAAATAGAAGCGTGCAGCGCAAAGCACCGCACACTCCCCCTTAAGGTGGTAGCCGAATTTAGAGGGTCAAGGATTGCGGGTTCGTTTCCAGGAGGGTGGCTAAATCTTGGAGGAACTGCGCTGCATCTGCGCCGTAAATAATGCGGTGATCACAGGTGATGTTGACCTGCATTTGGCGACGAACTCCGAGCAATCCCTCTTCTGTGGCAATGACCGTGGGTTTTGCGGAACCGATCGCTAAAATTGAACCCTGGCCAGGAGGCAAAATGGCATCAAAGCTATTGACCCCAAACATCCCTAAATTAGAGAGAGTAAAGGTACCGGTGCTGTACTCATCAGGTTTCAGTTGCTTGGTGCGGGAGCGACTGACTAAGTCTTTCCACTGACGGGACAGGGCATAGAGATCGGTCTGATCCGCATTCTGCAATACGGGGGTAATGAGACCGCCATCCGCCATGGCCACAGCGATCGCAATATTGATGGCGTTGTTGTAATAAATGCCTTCGGTTTGGAAGCTTGCATTGACCACGGGATGCTTTTTCAAAGTTACCGCTACCGCCTTGGCTAAGAGGGCGGTCATGGTCACCCCTTTGGACTTCACTTGTTTATAGAGGGCATCCAAAGCGTCAGTGGTAATGGTATAGCTGACCCGGAAGGTGGGCACCTGAAGGCTGGCCATCATATTCCGCACCACCGCCTGTTGCAGAGTATTGAAGGGAGTAATCTGACCGGCAACGATGGGGGCGGGGGGTTGGCTGGGGGCTGGACTTGGGGCAGCGGCAGTGCTTGCGCTGGGAACGACGGGACTTGAGGGGCGGGGAACGATCGCGGTGGAACTGGAGCTAGAAGTGGGGCTGGGGGTGGGGACTTTACCGGCAGCTTTTTCAACATCCGCCGCCACAATGCGACCATGGGGCCCGGTGCCTTTCAAGGTTTCTAAATTTACCCCGAGAGTTTTAGCCAATTTGCGGGCCCGGGGAGAAACGACCACCCGATTACTGACCGCCGCAGCGGGTTGGGGTTCTGGTTCTGCAGCCGGTGCGATCGTTTCCACTGGAGTAGGAGCGGTAACTGAGGGGGCTGAAGTGCTTGCTCCCTGGGCTCCTCGGGCTTGGGCCTCTGCCATTTCGGCTTCCGTTTCTGCCAAGAGCGCAATGGTGTTGCCCACGGGAGCAGACTCCCCAGCGGGAACGAGGACTGCGGCTAAAAACCCTTCATTAAAGGACTCCACATCCATATCGGCTTTATCCGATTCCACCACCACCACGGTTTCGCCCCGTTCAACTTTGTCACCGGGAGACTTCAGCCATTCAACAATTTTCCCCTCGGTCATGGTGGAACTAAGGGCCGGCATAAAGACTTCGTGAATCATGGAGATCCTTTCCTGAGAGATTATTACGATTATTGCAATTAGGTACCAACTGAGACGGCAGGGTAGTGAAGGCTCCCAGACCTGACGTGGCCTAGATAGTATAGATCGCTTTGGTGATGTTCCCTAGCAAATCCCCCGGACAAACTCACTAAAATTGTAAACAGGGCAAGGTCTGTGGCCAGAATGGCAGGCTACCCTATATCATGGATATATCTAGGTTGAGACCGACTTAAGCCAATGTTGCAAGATCCGCTAACCATTCGCCACTATCAAAAACTCACCGATGCAATGACTTCGTTGTGGGAGCGGGGGTATCGCTTTGACGACTTGCGCCTTTATGTGGATGGCTATCTTTCTGCCCTTCGCAATACCAATACTGTTGAAGCCTATAATATTCATCGGTTAGAGGAAGAAACGCTTCGTTACCTGTACGATGCCTCCAATTTTGAAATGGCGATGCCACAGCCCGAAGTTGATTACTACTAGGGGCTGTCATTTTTAATAATGACTAAATAATGACTATTACTGAAGGACATTCTGCTGTTCCCCTGGGTCACCCTCCGGTTTCATGCTCAGGAGCCTGCCCCATTCGACGAGTGAAATAGTGATTGCAGCATTATTAGAACCTGGGGTTTTACCCAATGTGGGCATTGCCGCAGCCTGGCTAGGCCTCGTGGGGGGGGTAGCCTGGTGGGTTCACGATCAACAACTCGGTTCCTCAGAATTGACGCGCAAGATTGTTCATATTGGTGCGGGAAATGTCATTGTGCTGGCCTGGTGGTTACACATTCCCCTCTGGATTGGCATTACCTCTAGTATCGTCTTTGCGGGGATTGCTCTGCTCTCTTACTTTTTCCCGCTCTTACCTGGGATTGAAAGTGTTGGCCGTAAGAGTTGGGGCACTTTTTTTTATGCCATCAGTATTGGGCTGTTAGTGTCCTGGTTTTGGCCTTTGCATCATCCTCAGTTTGCCGTTGTGGGTGTGCTGTGTATGACTTGGGGAGATGGTTTAGCCGCCCTCGTGGGACGGCGATGGGGACAACATCCCTACTCGATCTGGGGGATGAATAAGAGTGTGGAAGGATCCCTGACTATGGCGATCGTGAGTGGGTTTGTCTGTGCGATCGTGCTGTGGACGTTACCCTTACCCCCACTGGTCTTGCTGGGGATTGCGGTGGCGGTGGCCCTGACCACTACCGTCTTGGAAGCTTTTTCTAAACTGGGCTTAGATAACCTCACCGTTCCCTTGGGAGCCGCCGCCTGTAGTTTTTGGCTCAGCCA
>JBMTZC010000338.1:0-4541 GCA_049455215.1 Prochlorotrichaceae cyanobacterium | reverse complement strand
TGAAGCTTGTCATTGAAGTTGATGGAGATAGCCATTTTTCTGATGAGGGTAAAGCCTATGATGAAGAAAGGACTCAGCAATTAGAAGGTTATGGGTTGAAGGTAGTCAGATTTACAAATCGAGAAGTTTTACAAGAGTTTGAAAGTGTATGTGAAGCGATACAAGCGTTGATCCCCCTAAATCCCCCTTAATAAGCTGTTCAGGGGGGGGTGGGACAGATCCAACCTTGAAGGCTATGGGAATGGACAGACAAGTATCTGGCATAGTCTCACTGAATCTTAGCGCTTCGATTTGTATGGTAGGAGCAGTCGAGGTTCACCTGGGTTTTCCCTATGCAAGCCGCCCCCCTGCAAACTAGTTTTTTTCATCCCACTGCCAGATCAACGGTTTCTGCGGCGACTTCTCATCGCAGAAACCCCACCCCCATTTTTAAGCTGTCTCATACCGATTTGGTGATTTACTGCCAGCAAGATCCTCATCCCGATCGTTCTGCTTTTGCGGAACTTGTGAAGCGTTACCAAAGTCATGTAGAACGATTGTTGTATCACCTTGCCCCAGATTGGAGCGATCGTTCTGATTTGAGTCAAGAAGTTTGGATTCGGGTTTATCGCCACATCCAACGGCTGAAAGAACCAGAGAAATTCAAAGGTTGGCTCAGCCGCATTGTGACCAACTTGTTTTATGACGAGTTGCGTAAACGGAAGCGTTACCGCAGTCCCTTATCCTTAGATGCACCCCGCCAACCTGATGGCGAGGGTTCCGATTGGGATTTGCCCTGTCCTGCACCGGGCCCGGATGAGACCTTGGCCACTCAAGAGTTCTACCATAAACTCCGATCTGCCATTGATCAGTTGCCAGAAGCCTTCCGCACAACGATCGTTCTCCGGGAATTACAAGGACTCTCCTATGAAGAAATTGCCGAAATCACGTCGGTTTCCTTAGGAACAGTCAAGTCTCGGATTGCTCGGGCTCGTCATCGTCTGCAGGAACAATTACAACCGTATTTAGAGGGTTAGGATGTACGCTAGCAAACACTCGGAGGAAAGACCTTGGCGTTATCTACGTCCTGTCCTGTTCATCACTCCGAGTTTTGAATCCCCCTCTAGTCTGCCTCATGATGAATTGGGAGTGCCCTTATGAGAAATGTATCTCAATGGTCGTCGAACGATCGCTATGAATGGCTGAGTGCCTACATTGACGATGAATTAGTCCCTCACGATCGCCAAGTGGTAGAACAATGGTTAGCCAAAGACCCTGAATATGAAGCTTGTTATCGGCGCTTAATGCGAATGCGCCAAGGGTTTGCGGAATTCTGCAGCCAAGACTTAACTCCCCTTTCCCAAACTTCGCCCCAAGTGATACTGCAGCACATACCTTGGGAAGATACGGATCAACCCTTCGGGTGGGAGCCAAAAGCAAAACATTATTATGCCTGGAAACAGCGTATTCCCCTCGTCTTAGCGAGCCTTACCGGATTGGGCTTAGCATTGCTCTGGAGCACCGGACTGCGGCAACCTTGGGCTGAACCCATTGCCCAAATTCAAGCCCCTCCCGAAGATTCCGTTGCGATCGTGCCGACTCCCCTGACTACCCCCGCGAAGCAGCCGGTGTCCCGGCAAAGTCCTGTTCCAGCCAAGGCTTCTACCTCTGCAACCCTATTGGTGTCTACCCATGAGACAGCAGCGGAATCGGGCTTAACCTTTGCTTTGGATCAACCCTTTTTAGCCTTGCCACCGGACTAATTTGCAAGGCAAAGTCTATAGCTGAACCCTATAGCTCAACTTTATGGCCGACCATTCCCCTGACTCTTTTGATGCCAGTCGTCTGGATCCAGAGACCATTGCCGCTCACTATCGTTTGTTAGAGCTTCGCCCTGGCGCAACGATCGAAGCGGTGGATCAGGCCTACTTTCGGCTCAAACGCCAAACGCCCCGCACGGCAAAGGCAGACTTAGAAGCGCTCAAAATAGCGCACCAAACGGTGAAGGGGATGTTGCAACATTACTTTCCCACAGAGACAGAGTCGCCAGCACCGGATAACACTGGAACAGGGAAAGGCACAACTAGAACAAGACCGGCGACAACAGCATTTCCCCTCACTGAAAGCCTCCCTGATCGCCAAGATAAACCTAGCCCTCTCTTGGCTCAACTCTTGACGCAATGGTTAAGCCAGAAAGGAATTTCGCCAGAGGTGAGTCTGACCCAAGGAGCCCTACACATTCAAGTCTCCGCGCAACAGTACCCAACTCCTGCTTCCGTCCTGGGAAAGATTAAAGCCACCTTACAAAAACTCACGGATCGAGAGCGCCAAGATCTCAAGGAGATTAAGGTGTATGGCATGCAACGGCGGCAGCACATTCTCTGGAAGCGTGAGCTACCAATACCGGCCAGCCAAACGGCACCATCCGCTGTACCTGGATTGGGTCTGAACCCCGTCTGGTCAGATCTGATCTGGTTTCCCCTGATTTCAGTCCTGGCGATGCTCTGTAACTATTTTCCCCCCACCCATTTTCTCTTGGTGGGCTTAAGAATCTGGTTGCACGAATGGGGGCATGCGACGATCGCTTGGCTGAGTGGTTATCGTGCCATTCCCCTACCCTTTGGCTGGACAAATGTGGGGGAAACCCGTTCCCTTTGGGTCTATTGCAGTGTTCTGGCTTTGATCGGTTTATTTGGCTGGAGTAGTTGGCGAGAGCAACGACGGTGGGGTTTGGGAATTGCCATTGGCTTAGGGCTGCTGCAAGTTTGGCTGACCTGGGGAATTTCTGAAGATACCTTTGGTATGCTCTTAGCCTTTAGTGGGATCGGGGGCGAATTTTACCTTTGCGCTTTCCTGATGATGACCTTTTTCTTTCCCTTACCCCAATATTTTCGCTGGGAAGTGAATCGTTTTCCCGTGGTCTTCTCCGCAGCGGTGACGTTTTGGAATGCCTTTTTTCTCTGGCGAAAAGTGAGTCGCGGGCAAGCTTTTATTCCCTGGGGAACTTTGTTGGGAGGGGAAGGCGATGGCGGGGGGGATATGAATATTTTGGTGGCTTATGGGTGGAGTTACGATCGGATTATTGATACGTACAATACCCTCGGTCATGTTTGTCTCCTGGTCATTTTGGGGGTCTATGCCTATGCCCTGATTCAAACCTATCGAGTCAACTCCTTAAACCACTAAAATCACTGGGTAACTCGATTAATGACTAAATGCCCTTAAATCCTAACGGTTCACTCATTTCCGGTTCGCTTAATGGTGGAGCATCAGAAACCTTTAACGATCGTTGCAGCCCCATTTGTCCTAAGGCAATTCCGAAGAGGATGACACCACCCCCGATATACTGAGCCGTTGTGGGCGCTTCCCCTAAGATGAAGTAGGCGGCTAAAACCCCGGCAATGGGATTAAAGGTACTGGCAAGAGAAACCTCTGATACCGAGCTATGTTTTAAGCCCTTAAACCAGAAAAATTGTCCCCCAACCACAATGACGGCACTATAAACTAACATCCATTGCCAGAGAAAAGGGGAAGCGACTTCGGTAAAATGACTGGGGCTGTAGAGGATTAAAACCAGACTTGCAAAGGCGATCGTGCCCACCAAAAGGCGAAAGGTACTAAAAAAGCCCAGGGGAATTTGACGTAAACTCATCCGACTCATTAAGGTCACCAGTGCAGAGGCGATCGAAGCGATGAGAATAAAAGTTTCTCCTTGACCAATGCCACTTAGAATGCCACCACTATTCGGTTGTAAGGCGATCGTTAGCACTACACCCAAGAACGAAACGATCGCTCCCAATAGAGTTAAAATATCAACAGTTTCTCCCATGAACCAAATAGAAAGGGCTAGGGCAAGGGGTGGTTCGATACGACTAATTAAAATCACGTTGTTAACTGTTGTTAAACCGAGCGCCGTAAACGCTAAAGCTGGAACGAGGGCTGATCCTAAAAGTGCGACGATGAGGAGAATCAGCCAATCTTTAAGGCGATAGTGCTTCAGTGCAGATAATCGCCATTGACGATGGTAAATCACACCGAGCAGAATTAAGGCACAAAGATTGCCCACAAATAAAACATTGCAGAGAGAAATGGGGTTATGACCATCGACTAAATTTTGTTCCCCCAGTTGATTTAACTTGCGGGTAATTGAATTTGAGGCTCCAAAAATAATGACCCCTAAGAGCAAATAGAGGCGGCCATAGGTATTCATAATTTTGGCTGGATCTGGCATGGCACAACATAAAAATAGGGGTTAACGGGCAGTCTATCAACTGAAGGCGAAAGAGTTCGGCGCGGAGTGCTGCATTCTTTCATTAAATTTTTTCGCTTTCAGTGGAAAGTCAACTAGGAGGACAGGTACGATTGGTAAAATCACATTGATAAATATAGGGCGCTTGCCAGCTTAAGGGAATTTCTAAGAGATCCCTAGCACCCGTGAGACCTTGCCCAAGGAAGAGTATTAAAGCGATCGTATTGAGCAGGGTATGTGCTATAGAGCCTATTTGAAATCTCAGGGAAAAGCTGCAAGGCGCTTCAGCATTAGCCTGACGAAGCATAGGTTC
>JBMTZC010000337.1:0-4562 GCA_049455215.1 Prochlorotrichaceae cyanobacterium | reverse complement strand
GGCTGAAACGACTGCCGTATAAACACTTCAGCGCTAAATGATGACAGCCCCTAGTTCCAGTGAAAGTTAATCCATAAACTCGCTAAAAAAGTACATTGGCTAATGAGAATAAACATGAAAAAAATGGTGCGGGGTTTAAAGACCGACAACAACATCCCGATCGCTTTGAGATCAATCATGGGCCCATACACTAAAAAGGCCAGGAGAGAACCGCTGGTGAAGGAACCCGCAAAGGAAAGGGCAAAAAAGGAATCCACCGTCGAGCAAATGGAGACAATGCCCGCCAGCAACATCATCGCCAGGATAGAGGTAACGGAATCCTGTCCTAAATTTAAGACAATTTCCCGGGGAACAAAGACTTGGATACAAGCGGCGATCGCACTGCCGAGGACTAAGACTGAGCCTAAATCCCGGAGTTCTTGCAACGTGTTTTCCAGAAAGACCGTGAAACGACCCCAGAAGGATTTGGGCAATGCCGTTTCCGCTGCCAGGGAACTCTGATACGCCAGGGTTTCAAAGCGCTGCGGTGCATTACTCCCTAAGATAAATGTGCCCTTTTGTAGCAGGGTGGGTTGTTCTGAAGGGGGTTGGGGAATGGCATTCGCCACCAAGGGGTGCAGCAGCGATCGGGGATCCGCTTGCAAACTAAACAAACAGCCTAGAAAGGTTGCGATCGCAAGGGAAATAATGATCCGCAGCACCACAATTTCCGGCTGATCCCGAAAAGCCGTCCAGGTTGCCCAGATTACGATGGGATTAATAGTGGGGGCGGCTAAAAGAAAGCCAATGGCCACCGCCGAGGGGGCCCCCTGCATTAATAAGCGCCGGGCCACGGGCACATTGCCACATTCACAAGCGGGAAAGAGAAAGCCAAACACACTGCCCGTCAAAGCCCCGAGAAGGGGATTCCGGGGTAAATATTGCAAAAACTGACTTTCCTTCACCAAAAACAGGAGCAAACTCGAGAGGAGAACCCCCAGCAACAAAAAGGGGAACGCCTCCACCAACAAACTCATGAAGAGGGTGAACGCACTAAAAACCTGGGGCATGGCAAAAACCGACAAGCAACGGGCAAAAAAAAGCGCCAACCCAAGTGTTGACGCTTTCATCATACAGCAGATTATTAAGCGGGCAATCGGCACTCACCCTTAGCTTGAGCTTGCACCACTGCGATCGTAGCCTGAAAAGTCGTGGGGCATTTTACCTTGAATTTCACTGCCATACTTCCCTGCCACCTCAGGAGGTAATCCCACTTCTTCTCCTAAACGAACCATCATTGTTTGCTCCCGTTTACGGGCGTTTTGGTGATGACGCACCAATAAATCCCGAGAGCGGTTGTCCAGTGAATCAGCTTGTTCCGGCTCGTTTGCGGACTCATTGACATTGGAAATGTTAACCGAATTGTTTAGTTCCATCGTTTCGCCTCCAAAAACAGCGCTAATGAGAGGCGCGTTCCTTCGGGCTAGCCCTACTTCCGTCTCCCACCCCCTAGACAAATCCTGGCTAGCAAGAGAGGAGATGAACGATTTACCCCCTATTTCTGTATCATAGACTACTGTTTTTCAAGTTTTTAGTTTTCTTCATATTTCTATACATTTAGGGCTTTCCGCTGCAAGCGAAAAAATTCAACGGAAGGTGCGCCGCTCCGCGCCGCACTCTTCCGCCTTAAGTTGGTAACCACATTCAGGTTTGGTGTCCATAACCTTCACTTTGTCTTTGCGATCGCTGTAGAATTGCTAGGAACTATCATCAACTGGCTCTAAGATGTGGATACAGAAGGGTTTCAGCCCCTAGACGCTTGTGGGGATGGGCGCGGCAACCCTAGTGGTGCAACGCTTTGAGATTGAATTGATGAGGTACCCTAAATCGCTTCAGTCCTCTTCTCTAAGGATTTTCCTGTGCTTGGCTGACCGGCTCCCGCTAGGGTTAACCCTGTAGATGTTCCCCCGCTACGTTCCTGTGTAAAATCGATCGCCTCTGCAAAGGATTTATTGTTGGTAGAAACTATATGGCTTTAGATTCTCTGTCTGATCTGTCCAAAAATTGCCAAGATCAACTCCAACGTGCCCACAAGGCGTCCCAAATTTTGTCCCATTATTCTGGATCGGAACGGAGCTTAGCCCTCAAGGTCATGGCCAAGTCTCTAGAGGAGGCCCAGGATGAGATTTTAGAAGCCAATACCCTGGACTTAGAAGCGTGCCAAGATATGGCGGTGCCAGACCTGATCAAGGAGTGGCTCAAACTCACTCCGGAACGCTTAGAGGCTTCAGCGGATATGCTCAGACACCTGGCCCACATGGCCGATCCTCTGCAACGGGTGATGGCCAATACTTACGGAGAAGAGCAAACCCAAGCCTATGTCCAGCCCATGCCCTTAGGGGTTATTGCGTTGGTTTATGAGTCTTTACCTGAATTAGCGGCGATCGCCGCAGGGCTTTGTATTCGCACCGGCAATAGTCTCATTCTGCGGGGGGGGGTCGAAGCCAGTTATTCCAGTGCAGCGATCGTTTCGGTGCTTCAGAGCGCTCTAGAGCAAACCAATTTACCCCCAGATTGTCTCAGTAACTTAGGGGGGGATGAAGGCACAGCCTTAAAGGATTTATTAACGCAAGACCGTTGGATTAACTTAGTGATTCCCTACGGCCGCCCTAGTTTGGTACAACGGGTGATCCAACAGGCTACCACCCCAGTCCTCAAAACGGGTATGGGGAATTGTTACCTCTATTGGGCGGCTTCCGGCAAGCTAGATACGGTGCGTTGGGTCATTTCCGATAGCCATGCCAGTGAACCGGATCCCGTCAATGCCATTGAAAAGGTGTTAATTCATCGAGAAGTCAATGAAATGATGTTGCGATCGCTGTGGAATTATCTCAAGGAACGCCGGTTTTCAATCCGTTTAGATCCTGAACTGGCAGAGCGTTACCCGAATTGTGGTTTTCCCGTTGAAACGGAATGGTGTCAGCCTTACTTAGAAAAAACCATTGCCTTTCACGTTGTTAATGATTTACAGGAAGCCATCACCTGGATTAACAGTTGCAGTAGTGGTCATGCGGATGTTTTAGTTACCGAATCCTACGCAGAGACGAGAACCTTTTCCCAACAACTCAATAGCGCCATTTGCTATATCAATACCTCACCTCGGTTCTATCGCAATGCCCATGAAGGGGCCACTGTCGCCCTAGGGATGTCTAATCAAAAAGGACATCGGCGCGGTCGCATTAGTTTGGATGCCCTCACTACGGTGAAAAAAGTTGTTCTTGGTAATGGAGTCGATCATTAAGTATGGAAATTACCCCTAGTGATTGGGCTACGATCGTCCAGTTTTCTCAGTTTCAGGCTGGTTTTTTATCCCGAACCTCCCACGAATTACGATCGCCTTTAAGTAGTTTAATGAGTTTGCATCAACTCATTTTGAACGATCTCTGTGATAGCCCAGAAGAAGAACGGGATTGCATTCGCCAAGCCTATGAAGCCGCCAATCGTCTCCTACGAATGTTAGAACTGGTGACCCAGGTGTCTAAGTTAGAAGTGGGGTTAGAGGCACCAGAATTTGAAGTCATTGCCATTCAGATACTGCTCGATGATCTTGCTTTTTTAACCAACTTGCAAGCCAAAAATAGAAATGTCATTCTACAGATTGAATCGCTGTCGGAAGAAACCCTAAGCTCCTTTCATTTTGAGTCTGATTATCGGATCCTCCGTCAGATTTTAGTGGGATTAGTTGAAAGTAGTATCGCCATTATTGCTCCGGGTCAAATCCGGATCTGGTGTGAATTTTCCTTAGAAGCAGGCTGGTTTGGTCTCAATCTTGCTTCTACCCCACCCCTAGGCTCTTGGCAACAGGTGAGCAGCCTCTTAGAACAACCTGTCAATACAGAATCCCCCTTAGATGAGATTCCCGAATTTGTACCGGAAATCTTCTTAGCAAAACTGCGATCGTCTCCAGACCCTTCAGGGGCAAGTTTAAGCTTACCTTCTCATTTTTCCCTTGAATATAGCTTAATGATTAGCCAACTTTTACTGCAGAAAATTAAGGGAACGCTGCAGTTAATCCAATCTGATCAACCGGATCAACCTTTTTACCTGCAATGTCGCTTTAACTTGTCCCCCGGTAATGCTTCTCTTTCCTAGGGTTAACGGGGTCTCTAAAGCAGCAACATAAACAGTGGAATTCCCTCAGATCTGTCTAAGAACTCTAGCCTAGGGTAGAGTATTTAATTGGCTTGACACGAAAATTGAAAAATTTTAATGGAGGAGTGAGACGCTGCACTCCTTCGCCTTAAGTTGGTCACCGTCTAATCTTGTTAGAGGGTGTTAACAAAAATTTGAATTCTTTTGATCTCCTCAGTCCCAGAATGGGGGAAACTAGACAGCATTGATCAGGGGATTTGATCAGGGCATCAGACAATCTCAAGGAGGCAGCACAGCCCTCCCCCCAAGTCACAGCACTTAAGATTTTAAGATTCCCCTATCCATTATTCTTCAGCGATAAATCAGGAGTTACGGTTTTCACCAACCCCGGGCTAAAGCGACGGGGATTGTCCGAGCCAATTCGGACAACG
>JBMTZC010000336.1:0-4567 GCA_049455215.1 Prochlorotrichaceae cyanobacterium | reverse complement strand
GATAGTCTATTGAACACGCTGCTTGGCTAGCTCCTTGAAACCCCGATTGAGCCAAGATAATAAAGCTATTATGGGCTGCGTTCCAGAATAAAAAGAGTGATAAGAAAACCAGAGCAATACGATCGCTTTTGGGGGACCAGGTTGTAAACTTCTGGCATAACCAGCGAATCCCTAGAAAGGGCAAGCCGAGGCTCAACAAGATCCACCAAAATGAAAATTCGGTAAAATTCATGAGGTTTTTATCGAGATTTGGCCTCTTTTAAGCCAGTCCAGCCCACGATCGCATATCCCACGGCCAAAAAGAGACTATTCAAACCGGTACGAATACTCGTCTTAAATCCTGCTTCTTTAGCCTGTTTTTCTGCTGAAAACTTCTGCTTATTGAGTTCCTCGAGTGCCTGTTGGCGAACTTTTTGGGATTCCTCGGTTAGGTAAGTATCTAAACTCGCCGGATCGGTTTGAAACTGCTGCAATAGTACAGCTTGAGTCTGGGAAACCTGACCACTTTGAATCGCCTGTTGTAGTTCCGTTTGATTGGCTAACAGGGATTGAATCCGTGCTTTTTCTTGCTCTACCTGAGCTTGAATGCTTTGCTCTAATTGAGTATTAGCCTGATCGGCTTCCGTGGCAATCCGGCTTAGGTTTTCACTCTGTTGCTGAAAACTATTGTTGATATGTAAGGGGGCCGCCACTAAAAAAATCAGCCCTAAAAAACTAGATAAGACCAGGGCAGGAATTCCTAAAGAAGTGCCAAAAAAGTTGCTACCGGGGCGATCGGAAACCTGATTTAAAGACCACAAACCAGTAAAGAATAAAGCTAAACCCACTAAGGGAATAATCCCCCGATCGACCATTTGCGAAACAAAACCAATTTGCCATTGACGATCTAAGAAATTGGGGGGAAAGAGCAGAATGGCATAGTCCAACAGCGCGGAAACAATCAGAATGAGCCCGACCACAATCAGGGTACGGGGGGCCAGGAGCAAAAATTGGCGTTGGCTTGCAGTTTTCATAGGAACAGGGAAACAAGGAGGATCAACTTAAATTTAACGCGAACATGAGCGTGTTCTTGGAGAACCCTCAGGACACGCAATACCATTAAACTCTTTCGCTTTCAGGAGAAAGCCTGAGACAGCCTAAAGAAGAGCACCTCGATTAATGAGGATCGGCAGCGAAGCCGCCCGCCACAATCCCGACTACGGCTTAGGAAGAGGGATCCAGTTTTAGAGTTTTCGAGGTGCTGAGACGTTAAGAGATTAGAAGACTTGGAACCGAAGAATCGCTCTAGATAGTACCCTGGAACTGACCTTAGGAGAAGGGGATCCGCCCAAGACTTTGTGTATGAATCAATTTGCTGTAGCTGTGCTGTCTCAAATGCCTAACCCACAAACCGTTATTTATGCGGCGATGCACCAGGATTATAGTGAGGGCTGGATTTGGGATGAGCACGATCGCTGGCCAGACGAAGCCAAGTGTGGTGAAATTGTCGTGAAGCGCCTGCTAGCGGGAGAACGAGGTCACTACGGGCCCTTAGAACATCCCCAAATTGTCTTTAATGTGGGCTATTTCCCCCATAGCGTGATGCAGCAGGCGAGAACTCATCGGGTCGGAACTTCCTTCGATGTGCAGTGTTTGGCAGGGGACACCGAAGTAACTTTTGTGCAGGCCTCAGGCAGCTTGAAAAAAATCAAGATAGCGGATCTGTACGATCGCTGGACTAATGGCGAGCAGGCTACCCGAGAACGCAAAATTCGAGGTCGTAACGGTGAAGCACCTGGATATTACCGTCGAGATTGCAAAACACGCCTGCGCAAGATGAGACTGCGGGTCCTCAATGAGCAAACAGGATATTTTCAAATTGGTCATATCAAAGCAGTCATGTGCAGTGGTGTACAGCCGGTCTATCGCCTTCACCTGGAAGATGGCAAAACTTTAGATTGCACGACTAACCACCGCCTACTGACCACTCAAGGATGGCAACCCATGGGTGAGGCACTTGGGTTAATCAGTAATGCTGAATATCAGGTTTTAGCGGTAACTAAACCCTGTCAAGTGATGTGCAATGGTATCGTTCGGTATGATTCGCTTTACACTCAAAAAAACTGGTTGTCTGCCCAAGTTGAAAAAGGTCTAAATGCTAGAGAAATTGCCGGTTTGTGCGGCACCTCACCGAATGTTATCCGTAACTGGGCTAAAAGATATCAGTTAAGATTACCCTCTGGTCGGAGGAAAGGCTTAAAGTCGGTTGTCGGTCAGGGACTATATCGAGATAAAGCTTGGCTTCAAAAGTGCCTAGCTGAAGGACTCCACGCGGATGAAATGGCTACACTCGCAGGGTGTTCTATAGAGTCTATTAAGAAATGGGTGTATGCATACAAGTTGCCGTTGAATCGGCGATTGCCTGGTACTGATACGCCATGGAATAAAGGGAAACGAGGCTACAAACTCAATCTTTCAGAAGAGAGCCGTAGAAAGCGTCAAGAAAATGCCAGTAAGTATACTCAACGCGGATCCGCCTCAAATTTTTGGAAGGGAGGTACTTCTACTGAACGCCAATTAATTGGTGCATGGACTCGGCAAATTGCGCCTCAAATTCATCAAAAGTTTGAATATCGTTGTCAACGCTGCGGTCTTTATGGCGGCGAACTTCATGCCCATCACTTAATTCCAGTTTATGCTGATGAGTCTCTAGCTTATCAAATGGATAATTTAGTCACGCTTTGTCGTGGTTGTCATGAATTTATTCATCAAAATCATTTGGAAGAAGAATTTGCTCAACAGTTTCAGCCCCTCAAACCGCCCGCTGAATGGAAGCCTAAGCCTCGACCGTCAGTCCACAAATTAGCTGCTCATCCAGTAACTGTTACCCGTGTTGAATATCTAGGATTACAAGCCACCTACGATCTAGAAGTTGACGGAGATTGGCATAACTTTGTTGCCAACGGCATTGTAGTCCATAATTCCATGCGGTACACCGGGCAACGGATTGCGAAGGCCGCTACAGGGGAAATCCCGATCGAGGATGTGTTTTATCTGCGTCCGGCCGGTGAATATATGGATCGGTTTGGCAAGAAATATCTTTACTCGGAGGAACAACGCCAGCAAGATTTGGACTGGTGTCAAGAAGCCGCTAAACGCTACAAACTGAACCTAGAGCAGGGGATGGCCGAGGAACATGCGAGGGGAGTTCTTCCCTTTGACTATCGTCAACATTTTGTGGTCAGTTTTAATGTGCGATCGCTAATGCATTTTTTGGATTTACGGGCGAAAAAAGATGCACAATTAGAAATTCAAAAACTCTGTGACTTAATGTGGCCCCATTTTCAAGCCTGGGTGCCGGAAATTGCCGAGTGGTATGAGAAAAGTCGTCTAGGCAAGGCAAGGCTCTCCCCCTAACGGCTTTTGAGTGGAGCAGAGGGCAAAATTAAAATTAAAATTAAAAATTTCAATTTTTCCAGGTGCCCTGAGGATTGGTGAGGATTTTGATGATGACTCTAACGGGTATTAAAGCAGCCATTTTAGCGGCGGATTACGATCGGGCTTTGCTGGATTTAGCGACCCTGTCTCTACCAGAAGAAGCGCCCTATTTGGGCTACTGGTATCAAGGGATCTGTTCTCTGCTCCAGGGGGACGAAGACACGGCTCAGGGGATCTGGTTTTCCACCATGATGGATCTGCCGGAGGAAATGGCTGAGGCTGCTACGCTTTGCCTCTGTGAGCTTTTGGATGAGGTTGCGACCTACAGATCCTTAGAGAATAAGGCCCAAGAGGCTTGGTTGATTCGCCAATATGTCGCGGAAATTAATCCCGATTATTTCAATAATCGGTTTGCTCTGTTAGAACTAGACGATCGCTTAGGCTTTTTAGAGAATTTGGCAGACCGAGGTCAGGAACTTCTTAATGCTTTAAAGGAACAGGAAACTTTTAATGCGGCTCCCCTTTCCATTGCCTACAGTCTGATTATTTTTGAAGCCCATGAGGCGTTACGGGATTTGCTCGAGGGGGAAACCTATCTAGACTTTCTCTTAGGTTTTGTCGCCGATTACCCCGAGGAACAGGAATGCCTTAAACAAGCTTTTACTGAATTGATTGGCCGACGGTTAGGGGATAACGATCGCTGTCTGGAAATTGCTGAGATTTTAGAAGGGTGGAGTCAGGGAGATTTTCCGCGACTCTCCATTCTCATTCCTTTTTATCACAGTGTAGATTGTTATGAAAAAGCGATCGAGACTTCAGAACATTTTTTGGCCGCAGCAGATCGTTTAGAAGATAAAATTGCTGGGTATTATCTGCTCCTCCAGAGCTTACTGAAGTCCGGTGCCTATTTCGATCGTTTCAAAGCTCTCCATCCAGATTATATTCATCTCATTCTTACGCTGTTAGAACAACCTGAAATTTCAGATTCTAATACAGTCAATAACTTAATTATTCTCCTCACCTTTTTAAGTTATCTCCAGGATACCCCCGCAGAAAATAACCATTTGAAAAAGGTGGTTGCGCAGCGTTTTACTCAACTGATTCAAGACCGCTTTGCAGCCCAACTCAATGAATGTCCAGAAGTTGAAGT
>JBMTZC010000335.1:0-4569 GCA_049455215.1 Prochlorotrichaceae cyanobacterium | reverse complement strand
GTCCCCCTTACTAAGGGGGATTTAGGGGGATCCAGCTAAATCGATCGGTTTGATCCAATCCGATCCTTCCCCTTTCCAAGGGGAAGCTAGAAGGGGTTTGATGATATGCGAACTTAGGCCAAGAAGTACTAGTGTCCTTTGGGGGGGAATAACAGGACGGGATGGCAACTGCGTCTCATGATTTCTTTGCCAAAGGAGGGAATCGGCCAATCCAAGAGGCCATCTCCCCAGTTGTAGGTCACGCCAATGGCACTAATGTCATGATTGATCAGTAGGGAGAGAATATCTTGGAGATCTTCCCCTTCATGGACTTGGGTTTCTACGGTAATGGGGTAGGCACTGAATTGGGCTTTCAGTTCCTGTAAGTAGCCTTCTGCTTCCTGGACTTTATACTCGTTGGGCAAGCGCCGGGATTCTGTGGGAACGATCGCTACGAGCCAGCATTTGTTCAGATGAGGGATGGGTTGACGATCGAGCAGGTTTTTTACCTGTTCCACCAAACATTTTCCCGTTGCTAGGCTGTCAAAGGGGAGTAGGACTTCTCGTAGGAGGTTTTCACAACGGAGGGTTAATTCGTCATTGCGGTAGACCTGAACGATCGGTGGGCGTAAGGTGAGGATGGGCAAACTACAGCGTTGGGCTAAGGCTGCCGTTGTGCTACCAAATAATTTTTCCGAGAGGAAGCTGCGGGTTTCTGTCCCTAAAATTAAAGCGTCCGCTTGATATTTTTCCACCAGTTTAGGAATCCAGTCCGTGGGAATGCCCGAGACTACCTCGACCTGAACCTCGATGCCTGGAACGGAGGCCTCTAAGGCGGGGTTTAGACACGCTTTGGCAAAGGCCAGTCCGGCCTCATCTTCATGGGGGATCTCGCCTTCTTCCCAAAAGGGGACACAGTGGACAAAGGCGAGGTGTTCTACCCCAATGTGGTGTAGGGCTGCAACCTTAGAAACAAAGCGTTGCAAACCATCCTTTAAATCTGTACACACTAAAATGCGGCGGAACATAGCACACCTCCTCGCCTAGGTCTGTAATTCAAATCTACCACACTGGCTCCCCCCAGTTTTTTAGGGATAGGTTGAAAAAGCTAAAACGGGGTTCCTCTCTCTATGCCAGATGTTGTTACCGTCAAGGGTCTGGACTGAATTGATGACGTGCCCTAGGGATCTTTCTGCTATCTCGCCAAATGTTTTAGGATGGGGGGGTAATATTACTGCATACTTCCTACTCAAAACCCATGGATTCAGCTTTTTCGCCCCTCTTAAGTACCCTGTCCAGTACGTTAAATTTGTACGTTTTAATCCTGATTGTACGAGTATTGTTAACCTGGTTCCCCACGATCGACTGGTATAACCAGCCTTTCGCCTTTATCAGCCAAGTGACGGATCCTTACCTGAACCTCTTTCGCTCGCTGATCCCCCCTTTGGGTGGTATAGACTTTTCACCCATCATTGCCATTTTTGTACTTCAAGCCGTGGCGGGAATTATCCCCAGTTTTTAAGGGATTTATTTTTCTGCACCAGAGTAGGATTGTGGCTGCGCCGCCGCCGGCCACAATCTTCTGCCTTAAGGGGATAGCCCTAAAATTTTTCGGATTTTCTCGAATTTTTGCCGCCAGCGTAGAGCAAAGATACGGGCAGAGGTTAAGGGTGCGATCGTTTTGGGCTGGGGTTTGTTGGTCTGGAGATAGTCAAAATACTGGTTAATTTCCGTGAGAATGACGTGTAAGCGTTGCAAAATTTGAGGTTTACGATACTCGGCTAGGTCGGTTTCTGTGAGGGGCGGTGGAGTATAGTTCCGAACGATCGCTAAAATGCGCTGCAGATCATAACCGAGGGCATACCCTGCTATTTTGTGACTGTTAAAGCCTGGATCCAAGTAATCGGATAAACCATGATTGATGCTAGAAAAAACCTGACAACCGCAAGCCATCGCCTCTAAGGGTTGGAGACCAAACCCTTCCGTTACCCCCGTGACGGCCCAATATTCTGCTGAATCATAGAGATACACTTTGGTTTGATTAAAGAGCTTCGGTAAATCTTCCACATAACCTTTGACCACTTCCACTCGGCAGTGGGGTTGCAATGCCGGGACTAAGGTATTGAGCAAATAGCTTGAAGATTTACGCACCTGCACCAAAACATCAATTTCACGCTGGGGCAGATGTTGATTTTGGAACTCTGGCGAAATTTCATTGGGAAGATAATAGAGAAGAGCCGTTGAGGCCCACTGCCCCCAATACCCCAAAGTATTGCGGCTGACGGTAATAATGGGAATCTGGGGGGGTAAGCGGAAGCCATAGGCGGAACTATGGGCATGGTACACCGTGGGGTAGGGGTGCAGTTTTTTCACCAGTTCTGGTACATCAAACCCCCAATTGATCACGGAAATCCCCGTACCTAGGGTCAGGGCTGCTTGGGATGAATCCTGGAGAAGATCCGCTAAAAAGAGAGCATCCGGCTCCCGTTGTCGGTAGGTAACGATCGCTGTTTCACAGATTTCCTGAGCCATCTGCTGGGTTTTCAGTTCTGCCCAGAGCCCACCACAGGCATACCGACCCCGTAGTCCAGGCAGTAAAAAATACAACTTACGCATGGGCAGTATTAATAACTACCGCCTCCAAAGGAAAAGTCCAAAACCTGAGGGGGCAGAGATTCAAATAATCTTTGGGGTACCGCCTCTGAACGGGAATCTCCTCGGTGGACATGGGTGCTAAAGACCAACAACAGGCTAAAACCAAGCCCCATCATTAGCCAACTGAAGACGCTAATTTGATTCGAGGAAGGATCGGGAAACCAGGAAGTGGTCATGTGTAAAAAAGTGTCTTAAATAGATGATAACGAGGGCTTTATCTTATACATAGAGAATCTTTGTAAAGAAATTATAACAAAACTTCGTGAAAAGTAAAAAATATTATTAACTTTTGGCTTACCGCTGAAAACGCAAAAATTGAAGGTGAGCAAGACCCGCCTTCAAATACTTCAGGGATTGGTGTTGATTGTCGTGGAGCGGGCGCGGTAACCTTGATGACGCGCCCTAGCTCACCGCCCGCCGTGAAAATCCCCAGCTAAAGAGTAAGACAATTAAGACCACCATGCCCCAGTCAGGGGGAACGATCGAGGGGGCAATGACGCGAAATAATAACCGGGCTCCAACGATCGCTACGGCTAAGTAGCCCGCATCTTCTAAATGGACATATTCTTCCAACCAGCGAATAAACAAACCGGCTAAGAACCGTAGGGTAATAATTCCGATGGTTGCTCCGGTGAGCACTAACCAAGTTTGATCGGAAATGGCAATGGCGGTGGTGACACTATCTAGGGAAAAGGCCAAGTCGGTCACGGCAATAATGGGGATGGCTTGCCAGAGAGACTGAAAGCGATGGTGATGGGGACCGTCTCCGCCCTCTTCCGTTTCTTCGGAGGTAAAGTACTGCAAGGCTAGCCAGAGTAGATAGGCAGCCCCTAACAGTTCCACCTGCCAGTAGTGAATGACCCAGGTTGCCGTCAGGATCAGACCCATACGCAGGATAAAGGCAGCGGACAACCCAAAGTTAAGCGCTTGCCGTTGCGTGTGTTGATCCGGTAACCCCCGTGCAATAGCAGCTAGAGCGATCGCATTGTCTGCGGATAATACTGCTTCTAAGGCGACTAAGATCGGCAGTAAGAGCAGCGTCTCTAAACCAACATTGATACCACTATTCAGAATCGGATCAAGATCAAGCATAGAAGAGTCTCATCGGGCAAGGAAATCATTTCTCTTAGAATATTAACGAAATGTAAAGCCACTTTCATAAAATTCTCCAGAAAAATTTGGCGGGAAGGTGAAGGAGACTTTACATGCCATTCTCATCGGGTCAGAAAAGTGGTTTGATGGGAAGGGAGCGTCCAGGTTAATGTATGACTGAAAACGATCGATTGCACCTTGTTGAAGCCCTTAAAACTAGCGGTAACTCTTTGCGCCAACTCTCCGCCATGAGCAGAGAACAGCTTCAGGTCAATTATGAAGCCGTCAGCCAGTGCTTAGAAGAACTGGCAAATTTATTACAGCAAACGGCGAACCTGTTGGAACAATCTGATTAACTCTGGGGTAGTTTTATAGCTAGGAGCCAAACAAGCACGGCATAGGCATTTCATCCCTAATTGATGACCGCCCCTCACCAAAAGTTGAGGTAAGTTAAAGAAGGGCACCTCGCAAACTAGCAGAGGACTCGAAGTGCCCAATGCTCATTGCTCCAGAGGTTTAGCTGATGTTTAACTTTGATCAGATTGCTGCTATCTCCCCTCAAGATCTGGCCGATCGGCTCAATACCCCTGAGCCCCTTCAACTGATTGATGTGCGAGAACCGGAAGAAGCCGCGATCGTTTCCTTGCCAAATTTTCAGCTTTTACCCCTGAGTCAGTATGGGGATTGGTCACCGCACATTTTGACCCAGTTCAATCCCGAAGTTGAAACGATCGTGCTCTGTCATCACGGTATTCGGTCTGCCCAAATGTGTCAGTGGTTAATGGTTCAGGGTTTTACCCAGGTTAAAAATTTGACCGGGGGTATTGATGCCTATGCCTATGA
>JBMTZC010000334.1:0-4616 GCA_049455215.1 Prochlorotrichaceae cyanobacterium | reverse complement strand
GGCGATCTTTTCGACTTTTGTGCTAAATTACCACCGAACCTTCCTGCAAATATCCGAAAAGGTTGAAGTAGGAACTAGGGGCTGTGTGCTGTCAGCCTACGCTCTAAATAGCTTTTGCCCCGAACAAGGGGCGCTAAACTTAGGCTTGTTTATTCGATTCTCTCTTTTAGGGCTGGTTCTTTCATGGCTCAACGTTCGCAAAATTGTCTCAATATTGCAGATTGTTACCGGACTTTGGGGCTGCGTTCCGGCGCATCCCATCAGGATATTAAGGTGGCATATCGTCGTTTGGCCCGGCAGTACCATCCAGATGTGAATGAAGGCGATCAAGATTCCCATCTCAAATTCATTGAAATTACCGAAGCCTATAAGCACCTCTTAGAACACATTCCACCGGACGCGACTCCCGCCTCGACCACAGCAGGGGTGAAGATCAGGGTCGATCCCCTTGGGCAGCCCAGCCCCCCCGATACCACTTGGAATAGTCATCCCCCTTCAGTGGTTCAGTTCAGCCCCGAGTTATCGGATATGGATCGTCGCCTCAAGCAGCATTCCTACGATCAGTTACAACTCCTCTTAAAAGCACAGCGGTTCCCCCGAGCGATCGCGCTGGTGGAAGGGTTGTCCCAGCGTTTGCCCCAGGATAAAGAAGTCAAACAGTGGCAGGCCATCACCTACCAACGTTGGGGACGGCAACTGATTCAAGATCGACAGTACGATAAGGCGAGAGTCTATCTGAAAAAGGCGTTAAAAACCGATCCCCATAACCGGGCACTCTGGGCAGAAGTGGAACGGGAGTTTCAGCGTCTCGAAAAAGTATATTAGGGCGCGTCATCAATTAGGTCTAGAAGCCTTGCGACATCAAGGTTACCGCGCCCGCTCCAGCAAACATAACTAGGGGCTGAAACGACTGCCGTATAAACACTTCAGCGCTAAGTGATGACAGCCCCTAATCTCCGTTGAGCAGGCGACCAACTTAAGGCGCAAGAGTGCGGCACGCTTCCCTTAAATTTTTTCGCTTTCAGTGGACGCAAGAATCGGCTTGTGGCGGGTGGTGCAGCTACCCATCACCATGAATCGAGGTGTCCAATGGCAGAAATCAGCAATCTCGAACGAAACTCAAATTAGTCCAGGCTAAACTCCGATCGCGCTTCCGTTTAATAAGGACAGGCGGGATTGACGAGGGACTGAACCCAAGCCATTCCGCTGGACAACCTTATCCGGAGACGTTCAATGTGTTTATACCCGTCGTCCTTTTTTCCGAGATCACTCATCTTGCGCAAAATCTCTTGGGAGAACAACTTTTTGCCCAAATTTCCCCCATAGAAACCTTGCCTCGGTTTTACCCCAGTCCTCCCTTTGTCTGGCTGGTTATTGGGACTGGATTCTGTGGTTTGGAATTGTATTTTCATACCAAGCTACGCCACGGCTTTCAATATATTCTCTTGATGATGGGAGTAGCCGCGATCGCTGAAGGGCTAATTCTCTGGCGTATGACCCACAGTATGGGACTGATTTGGTTCTACATCATGCAGCAAGACGGAGCCGCCAGTTTACAAATTTTGTACTGGATGGGGTTAGCCTTCACCGGCATTATCTGGGTTCGCCCCATGTTTCATTTCAAAAAACGATCGGCCATTCCTCAGGATAGCTCCGGCGAAACCATTACCGCCATTGAACCGGGCAAAATGGGGCGAGTTTTATACGAAGGGTGTTCCTGGCAAGCTTGTTGTGAAAACTATCACCAAGCGATTCCCCCCCAGCATAAAGTGTTTATTCTGCGCCGCGAAGGCAATTTACTCTTCATTGCCCCGGAAGATCTTTTTCATTAATTTGTTGAATTTCGATCGCTTCAGTTTTCCCTTTATCGAGGGACGCTAGCGAGATCCAATTCAAGCAAACTCAATGACTATTTGAACCTGGATTTACTGTGACCAGGCTAAACCTTAACCCCTTTTCACCTATTTAGGAGTCAATTATGGATGGCATTACTCAGTTGTTTCTAGCGATCGCTACGATCGCTGGTTTAACCCTCAGTGGCAGCATTAAAATTGTCAAACAGGGAGATGAAGCCCTAGTGGAATTGCTCGGTCGCTATGATGGCCGCAAATTGCAACCCGGCATTAATTTTACCGTTCCCTTTCTTTCTTATGTTGCGGTGAAGGAAACCAAACGCGAAAAAATCCTCAAGGTTCCGCCCCAAAATTGCATCACAAAAGACAATGTTTCAATTACCGTTGATGCGGTGTTGTACTGGCGCATTTTAGACCTGGAAAAAGCCTACTATAAAGTTCAAGATCTCCAAGGCGCGATCGCTAACTTGGTACTCACCCAAATTCGCACAGAAATGGGGAAATTAAACCTCAATGATACCTTCACCGCTCGCACTGAAGTGAACGAAAACCTTTTGCGAGAACTGGATATTGCCACCGCCCCCTGGGGGGTAAAGGTCACTCGGGTAGAGGTTTTAGACTTAGTGCCCTCCCCCACGGTGCGCAATGCGATGGAACTACAAATGTCCGCCGAACGACGCAAGCAAGCGGATATCTTGACTTCGGAAGGGGAGCGGCAAGCCATGATTAACAGTGCTCAGGGCAATGCGGAAGCCCAACTGATTGCAGCCCAAGCCCGGCAAAAAGTCGGTCTTCTCGATGCGGAATCCAAACAAAAACGGGAGTTATTAGAAGCGGAGGGCAAAGCCCAATCCCTGCAGATCCTTGCGGAACAACTGCAAAAAACGCCTTACCATCAAAAAGCACTCCAGTTTTTAGTTGCCCAAAGTTACCTAGAAATGGGGATGCGCATTGGTCAGAGTGGCAGTAGTAAAGTGCTCTTTTGTGATCCTCGCCAAATTCCGGATGTTGTGGGGAGTTTAGGCTCGATCATGGAAGATGGGGTGGAGGTGATTCCGACCATTGCTCGATGAAGACCGATAACCACTACACCCGTTACACCAGTATTAAGGCTCAGACCAAGCTGCTTCTGCAACAATGGGGGCAAGGCTTGGTCAGCCCAACTCAGTCTAGGGAAGACAATCCAGTACACCCCAGGGGGGACATCTGGACAACGCTTCCCTTAAAACGATCGCGTTCCGCTACGGCTGATGGGGGCTATCCCCTGGTCTATCAGTCGGCTTTCTTTCCCTGGTTAGCCAGTGTGTTTCCCCATCCTGAGGGGGTTAGCTTTTGGGAAGCTCAATGTCTTGCGCTGCTCCCCCGCTGGGTTGAACGATATTCCCCAAACGTTACGCTAGAAATCCTGCCCCGCCACGGCTTCCGGATTGGCATTTCCGGGGAAGCGATCGTCACCAATCTGCGGCAGTGGTTGAAGACTCCTCGTCCCACTGACTCCCAATCCTTAGCCCCCCTGCGTCAGCGGTTGTGGAGTAAAACCGGCGAGGGGTGCGAAATCCAGTATTACCACGATCGTTGTCAACAGTTGCTGCAACTGGCCCATCGTCAACATTGGTTACCGGATCCCCCGCCCTGGGCTCAATTAACCTGGCAGAGCTTTCAACAGGATTGGCACACCGATTCCACAGGACGATCGCTGCTCGAAGCCTGGAGTGATCACAGCGATGATCTCCTGTATGCTCCTCAGCGCTTAATTACGGGCATTCCCCAGTTTTTACACACCTTAGAACAATACGATCGGGCTCATTCCTGGGGGAGCCTAGCCCAAACCTTAGCCCCAGAAACCTTTTGGGGACACGCTGCTCTCATTGCCGCTAGCGATCGAGTTTTAGAGCAAGTTTTGCGCTAGAAGCCGCACAAACCCCTATCCCAAAGTATCTTTGAGTACGGTACGGGCCGCTAAATGGCTGCGGGTGGTGCCCAAAATTTCCATCTCACGTTCTAAACGGGCTTCCGTATCCTGCAATTCTAAAAGGTGTTGCTGTTCGGGATAGACCCCATAGAGGTTCGCCGCCACCCAGTAGGATAACTCAATGGGCAAACTGGGCAAATTTTCGGGTAACTGCATCTGGCGATCGGACAGTTTAGAAGAGAGGCGCACCACATCCCGCAGCAATTGTTCGACGTTCTCCGCTAGGGGATGTAAATCTTTGCTGGGTCGTTCATCCTCAATCCATTCCACCATGCCCATAAAATAAGGCTTGGTTCTGGTGAACTCCAGCACCCTAAACCGTTGTTGCCCGATCGTCCACACATGGAGACGATCGTCTTCTAAGCGCTGATAACGAATCACTTCGGCACAACACCCTACCCGAGCAATGCCTTGGGATTCGGGGTCAAAAAGTAACACCCCAAACCGCCGATCGCTCTCCAAAATCGTATTCATCATGATTCGGTAGCGATACTCAAAAATATGGAGCGGAAGAGGATGGCTGGGAAAGAGCACTACTTCAGGAAGGGGAAATAGAGGTAGCTCTCGTACCGTTACGTCTGAAGAAAAAACAACCATTCCAGTGCCAGCCAAGATAACCATTTATAGATACATGTCTTACTCTATCTTATCTTCGCCTTCTCTCGCAGCAGAATTCGGAGTCCGGTGTCAAAGAATAATGGGGCGAGGGGGTTCTGACGATTGTTGCACCACCAAGATGTTCTGAGCCTGTGATCTAATCGTAAATATTGGGTATACGTGACAAACTGTGG
>JBMTZC010000333.1:0-4627 GCA_049455215.1 Prochlorotrichaceae cyanobacterium | reverse complement strand
CCCCCCCCACTCTTCCATTAAATTTTTCCGCTTTCAGTGGAAAGCCGAATTTTACTCGGGCAATATTTTGAATTGTTCGAGGTGCCCATCTGAAAATCCATCAAGTATAAAAGCGTTTCAGCCTTGAGAAGTTTTTTTGACGATCGCGATAACTCTTATCGTAAAAGGCTTTTAACTTGAATTGATGACACGCTCTGACTTCCCTACTGCTCCCCCATCACTCCAGATGAAAAGATGAAATCACCCTGTGGTTACGGTACGATGGATTTCGGGATAAAATAGCCTAGAAGGCTACAACCGCATCTATTACATCTGTATAACTACCGAGGATCAGAACTTATGGAAACTTTAGGCTATTGGGCTTCAGATTCTAACACTTCTCCCCCTGATCTCTTAATTCCAGATTTAAATCCTACCCTGTCTGTTTTTGGCTTGGCCAGTAGCTTCGTCTTGAGCAGTTGGGGAACATCTCTCCCCGCCGCTGAAGCCGCCTTAGTCCGGGGCGATCGCTGTAATTCCGTCACCGACTTACAAAATGCACTCATTTCCGCTGGATTTGATCCCGGTGCTGTGGATGGTGTCTTTGGGGGCGCTACCGAATATGCTGTCCTGCGTTTTCAAGAAGAACGTCAGTTGGAGAGCGATCGTATTGTGGGACAAGCGACCGCCACTGCCCTTGGACTGGATCCGGCTATTGCCTGCGCCCCAGTCGCCACCGTGGCAGAAACCACCACCACGCCTCAAAATGTCGTTCAAACCACCACCGAGACCTCTGAGGTAGCAGAGAATCTTGCTGTGGTCAGCATTCCCGTGCGCTTGGGGCAAGTCTCGACGGATGGGAGCCCATTGAATATTCGTTCCGGCCCGAGTGTGGATTATTCTGTGGTTAATACCTTGCCCAACGGCACAATCGTCCGTTTTGTTGGGCAGCCTGTTGATGCTTGGCTGCAACTGTTAGACGGCGGTTGGATCCACAGTGATTGGGTAACCTTTCTCAGTACAGAAGCTGCTTCCAAGAGTTCCAATACTAATACTGCGAAGACAGTTAATGCTGCCGCAGAAGATGAAGCCGCCGTTGCAGAAGACGCAACCACTGCAGAAGACGCAACCACTGCGGCAGAAGATGAAACCGCCGAAGCAAAGACTGATACCAATACCGTTGCGGAAGAGGCAACCGTTGAAGAAGAGGGTGACTCCGCCGCCGAGATTTCCCCTGATTCGATCGTGCTGCAAAAAGTTGAGGTTCAAACCGATGGATCTCCCCTCAATGTCCGTGAAACCGGTAACTATGAGGCGGAAATTACAGACCAATTAGAGGACGGACAAGTTGTGACGGCCATTGTTCCTGCCGGAGAAGAAACCTTGCCGCAATGGGTACAGCTTAGCTCTGGCGGATGGGTTGACTCCAGTTGGTTAGTTGTCCAGGAAGAGGTTCAGCCGAGTGGTTAGAACCATTTTTGGCCGGGGAGCGGCAAAGCTGCCCTAGCCCAAAACCTTATACAGTGATCCAATGCTCGCTCCTGGTTTTACCATGGCGTTTCAAAAAAGTAGTTTGGGCTGGGAATTGCAGCAGCTTGCCCAGCGCATTAATGAATGGATAGAAGCGCGGTGGAGAGAAGAGTCTCCCGCTTCACCTCCGTTTGATCTACCCCAATGGGATATTCCGGAATGGTTGGTGAGGGGCTTCTTTTGGGCCTTATTGGCGGGAATATTGGGGTGGTGGCTTTGGAAAATCGGGCCAACCTTAAAGCGTTTATGGGTTCAATGGGGCTCCCAAATTCTAGACCGATCGCTTTTGACTGCCCCGCCCCAGACTCAACCCCAATCTCCTCAGCACTGGCTGCTTCGATCGCAAAAATTAGCCCGCCAGGAACAGTACCCTGAAGCTTGTCGGGCTCTGTACTTTGCCTTGCTGCAATGGTTCCATGAACAAGCCATTATTCCCCAATCCCTGAGCCGTACTGATGGTGAATACGTAGCGCTCCTGGCCAAGGCTCGCTTCACGACTACGCAAATAGACTCCGCTGCGATCGTCATTGAGATACACCAACGCTTATGCTTTAGTACTCAGTCCATTGATCAGCAAGAATTTCTTCAGTGCCAAAAGGCCATTCAACGTCTGAATTTATGATGCTCTCAACATAATCTGATCTACCTGATCTCCAGAATCTCCCCTAGTCACCTCGAAAAACTCAAAAGTCTGCTCTAGTCCCCACAATGAATCGAGGTGTCCCTTGGAGACCGACTGATGCTATCGGGCTGTTTTCCTCAATCCCGGTTATCGACAGCCTGTGTTATAGTGAAAACGCTAAAGTGACGCAGACCGCCTGCGAAGCAATGTAGCCTGGTAAAACGATCGTTTTTGCGATCGCTTTCATCAGTGGCCCAAGGCAAGCAAAACCTTTCTCAACTCCAGTTGAGTTAAGGAAAACTCTAGCCAAGACGCGCCGCATCATGCAGATCAGCCTGATTAGGCTGGTGTCATCGTGTCGCCCAAAGTAGCCAAGAAGAGTGGGAACCCCCCACTTTTTTTATGGCCTTTTTTGAGGGGGATATTCATTGTTCAACCCATGGGCTAGCCCCAGGTTGGTCAAGTGCGGCAATTTCCCGTCCATTTTTCCGCAGAGAAAGTAGGGCAACAATTCCCTAGCAAATATTCCCAACTGGATCATGGTTCATCCCTGTATTCCTCCTGTTTTAGAGATTGCGAATCCCATTGCAGAATCCTTAAATTTGGAAATCGTTCATGCTGTTTTTCAAACCAACTACAATCCTCCCATCCTGCGAATTGATATTCGCTACCGCCAAGGTCATACCGGACTAGAGCATTGTGAACAAATGAGTCGTGCGCTGGAGGACGCTTTGGAGCAACAGCAAACGATGAAGGAAGCCTATGTTTTAGAAGTGTCTAGTCCGGGCATTCCCGATGTGTTAACAACGGATCAAGAATTTATCTCCTTCAAAGGATTTCCGGTTTTGCTAGAAGTTCAACCTCCCATCAAAGGAGGCAATCAACATCGAGGAACCCTATTGGGGCGAGATGATACCCAGATCACCATTAATCAAAAAGGGCGACTGCTGAAGTTCCCTCGCACCCAGGTGACTCAGGTGCGCTTGATTGAAACCTTAGATCCTTAATCGAGGACTGTTCTGAACCCGCGTAAGTCTATTGATTGGATTGTGAGCCATTTTGGGCCGTAGTCGAGATTGGGTTGGTCGGTGCAACTGTCCGACACCATTCATCCAGGGCCCCAGTAGAAAGTCGAAACCTTTATACCTTAAACGAGGAGATGCCAGATATGACTCTACTAAACTTACCCAGCCTCAAAGCCATGGTGGTGGAAATTAGTGAGCAAAAAAAATTACCCGCATCCGTTGTCGAGGATGCTCTGAGCGAAGCCTTACTGAAAGGATATGAAAAATTCCGTCGTAGCCAGCGCCTCGGGGAATATGTTTTTGATGAGGAGTATTTTAATAATTTTGAAGTTGAATTAGATTTGGAAGAAGAAGGATTTCGTGTCTTAGCCACAAAAGCGATCGTGGAAACCATTGAGAATTCCGATCACCAAATTGCGCTGCAAGAAGTCCAAGCCGTCGCTCCCGAAGCCCAACTGGGAGATACCGTTGTCCTAGACGTAACGCCAGACAAAGAAGAATTTGGCCGCATGGCCGCCATCCAAACCAAGCAGGTGTTGGCGCAAAAGTTGCGGGATCATCAACGGAAAATGATTCAGGAAGAATTCCAGGACTTAGATGATCACGAACGGGTGCTCAATGCTAAAGCGCTACGCTTTGAACGACAGTCCGTCATTATGGAAGTCAGCAGTGGGCCGGGACGGACGGCGGTAGAGGCAGAGCTACCCCGTCGGGAGCAATTATCGAATGATAATTACCGGGCCAATGCCACTTTTCGGGTTTACCTCAAAGAGGTTGCCGAAACTCCACGGCGTGGCGCTCAACTCATTGTGTCCCGCACCAATGCGGCCCTTGTGGTGTACCTCTTTGAAAATGAAGTCCCGGAAATTCAAGATGGAACAGTGCGCATTGTGGCGGTGGCTCGGGAAGCGGTTCCACCATCCCGGTATGTGGGCCCCCGCACCAAAATCGCTGTGGATACCCTGGAACGCGATGTAGATCCCGTGGGAGCCTGCATTGGTGCACGGGGATCCCGTATTCAAGTCGTGGTCAATGAACTGCGGGGGGAAAAAATTGACGTGATTCGTTGGTCTCCCGATCCCGCCACCTACATTGCTAATGCCCTCAGCCCGGCTCGGGTGGAACAATTATTCTTAGTAGATCCGGAGGAACGCCAAGCTCATGTTTTGGTAGCGGAAGATCAACTCAGCCTAGCGATCGGTAAAGACGGACAAAACGTGCGCCTCGCCGCCAAATTAACGGGGTGGAAAATCGATATTAAGGACATTGCCAAATATAAGCCTGAGGAGGTGGCCCCCGCCATGCAACGTCAACCCTTAGAAGAACCTCGCTTTCTAGACGAACCTGCTCCCGTTTCAGAGGTTCCGGAGGAAGAGGAGGTTTAGGCAGACCTGAAAAAAGAGGGTCAAAGATTGTCCTCGCGCAATCCTGAATTGGGTCTGCCAGGAGATTCCCCATCCAGGATTGCAGT
>JBMTZC010000332.1:0-4628 GCA_049455215.1 Prochlorotrichaceae cyanobacterium | reverse complement strand
TCATCCAGCCAGGGGACGGGGTTGCTAATAATTAATTGCCATTGTTGTAAGGCAACGGGCATTAAGAGGGTAACGATCGTTAAGCTCACCATAGGAACCGCCATTGGCCAAGGCACTTCTGGGGCGCGACGGGTTTTAGGCTGAGGGCTACCCAGGAACACTAAGCGAAAGACCCGAGTCAAATTCAGGGCACTTAACCCTGTGACTACAATCAAGAGCCCTAAGACCCACAAATGCTCATCCGCTAAACCATTGATCCAGCGACGCATTGCCCAAAAGGTACCCAGGGGAAAGAGGGTCAAGAGTCCCAGAGAACCGACAAAAAAGGAAGTCGTGGTGGCGGGCATCTTCGACCACAGTCCTCCCATTTCCGTAATATCCTGATTGCTCGTGGTGGCAATAATAGAACCCGCACTCATAAAGAGTAAGGCCTTGGCCACCGCATGGGTGAGGAGAATCAACAACGCCACATCCACCTGTTGCAGTCCCACAGCGACAAACACTAAGCCCATGTAAGCGCTAGTGGAATGGGAGAGAGCCCGTTTAATATCAATTTGAGCGATCGCCACCAGGGATGCCCCTACAGCAGTCACGGAGCCAATAATCATTAACGTATCGGAAACGATCGGCGAGAGGGAAAAGACCGGTTCCAGTTTGATCAACACATAAGCCCCCGCCCCGACCACCACTGAATTTCGTAAGATGGAGGCCGGATTGGGGCCCTCCATGGCTTCATCGAGCCAAAGGTGCAGGGGAAATTGGGCACATTTACCAATAGGCCCGGCAATGAGGGCTAAGCCCAACAGAGTGGCGGAAAAGGTCGATAGCTCATGGGAGTCTACCCAGGTATCAATTTCCGAGAAGGTCAGCCCCGGACTATAGCAGGCTAAAGCCACCACTCCCATCAAGAGGATGACATCTCCCACCCGTTTGGTTAAAAAGGCATCCCGTGCGGCGGTGACCACGAGGGGCTGAGCATACCAAAAACCGACGAGGAGATAGGTGGAGAGGGTGAGCATTTCCAGGAGCCCATAGCTGAGCAGCAAAGAATTACTGAGAACCAGTCCCCCCAAGGCCGCTTCAAAAAAGCCCATCATGCCGTAAAAGCGAGCCAGAGACCATTCCTTTTCGAGATACCCCAGGGCGAAAAACTGCGCCAACAAACTCATCCCAGTAACTAAAGACAGGGCTCCCAGACTGGAGGGAGAAATTTCTAACGTGAGGGGTAAGCTTAAGTCTGCAGCCTGGAACCAATGCCAAGTAAAGTCCTGAGGAGCCCGCCCCCACGCCATGGGGAAGGCAATACTGCCGTGGATAAAGGCAAAAATGGTCATCATCAAGTTAATGTAGGCCGCGGGACGAGGCCCCGTCCGGGTAATCAACCCGATCGACCAGGGGAGGGTCAGAATGGCCCCCAACAGCCCATAAAACGGAATAAACCAGCTTGTATTCAGGAAAAACTCAGCCATGTTGTCCCAGATCCCTCAAACGATCGTGTTTATTTTGACGCATTTTGGTCGTCTGCGAAATGTTTAGAGGCGGGGCTAGCATTGAAGCATCACGAGGTTCAAGGGGAAAATACCAGCTTTGGCCTATTGCTATGATTGAATTTCCCAGGTCTCAGTTGCCCCTTTCCCAGTTCCCTCTTCCGAATCTTGCTGTAGAGTAATTAAGATGAGTTTTACGAGTTTGATTGTGCCGTTATTCCCTACCCTCTCCACCCTCTGGGCCCACCTTGGGATCTCTAGTCCCTTGCCCCTCTTAGCTCAAATCGAAGAATCATCTCAAGCGCTTTCTAGCGCGGACATAGAGCCTTTTGTCCTGACCAGTGTCTTATTGAGCCTTGTTGTGATTTTTCTGGCCAGCAAAGTGGGGGGCGAATTATGTGCCCGCATTGATCTACCGCCGGTTCTCGGAGAATTGATCGGGGGGGTTGTCGTAGGGCTTTCGGTCTTAAAGCTATTAGCCTTTCCGGGCGAAGGGGGAAGCAGTGGTGAAGACTCCTTAATCATGAGTTTCCTGGAGCGCACCGCCGGCATGCCCCATGAGGCCATTTCCGAGGTGTTTTCCTCCCAGGGCGAAATTATTTCCACCTTGTCTGAGTTAGGGGTCATTCTTTTGCTCTTTGAAATTGGTCTGGAATCCGACCTCAAAGAGTTAATTCGGGTTGGCCCCCAGGCAGCGATCGTTGCGGTGGTGGGGGTTGTGGTTCCCTTTGCCGCTGGTACTTTGGGTTTAATTGCCTTTTTTAACGTTGATACCATTCCAGCAATTTTCGCCGGGGCAGCCCTGACCGCCACCAGTATTGGCATTACCGCGAAGGTTTTAGCGGAAATCCAGCAACTGAGTTCCAAGGAAGGACAAATTATTATTGGCGCAGCGGTGCTGGATGATGTCCTAGGCATTATTGTTTTGGCGGTGGTGGCCAGCTTGGTGAAAACCGGTGAAGTTAAAATTTCCGGCATTATCTGGTTAATTGTGGGAGCCGTGGTCTTTCTGCTGGGAGCCATTCTCTTGGGGCGTTTACTCAGTCCCTTCTTCGTCACCTTGGTGAATAACTTAAAAACCCGAGGACAATTACTGCTCTCCGCCCTGATTTTTGCCTTTCTCCTGTCTTACATTGCCGCTGCCATTCACTTAGAAGCGATTTTAGGCGCCTTTGCCGCAGGTCTTGTGTTGGCGGAAACGGAAAAGCGTCGAGAACTCGAAGAGCAGGTCGTGCCCTTAGCGGACTTCCTCGTGCCCATCTTCTTCGTTGTGGTGGGGGCTCAAACAGATTTAAGCGTCCTCAATCCCACTGTACCCAGTAATCGAGAAGGGCTGATTATTGCCACCTTCCTGGTGGTAGTAGCCATCATTGGCAAGGTTGTCACCGGTTTAACCGTCTTTGGTGCAGAAAAAATTAACCGCTTAGCGATCGGGGTGGGGATGATTCCCCGGGGAGAAGTGGGGCTGGTATTTGCGGGGGTTGGCAGTGCCACGGGAGTTTTAAGTGAAGCCCTCGATGCCGCCATTATCGTCATGGTCATTTTCACCACCTTTGTGGCTCCCCCCTTGCTGCGGGTTGCCTTTAACCGGGGGACGGTGGAACAAGAATCCTAGGCTGGATTACTCAGGGTTTAGCCCTTATCCGATCGGGATAAGCGGATCAATTGAATAGCCGTTGATCGTCTTTGTTGTGGGGAAGCGGCGATGAAGCGCTTCTCCAACCCTTCAGGAAGGAATAGCAACCATGTTTTTTGTGATTGGCTTAGGTTTGTTTGGTCTGGCCTGGTTTTTACGGACTCAGCGCGATCGAGTCGGTAAAGAACTACTCAAGATTCGGTCAACGGATACCTCTACGGTGGCGGAGTTAAAACAGCTTCAAGAGTCGATCGCAGCGGAAATTGGCGGGGGATCCTTTCAGCAAGTGGTGGAGTTAAAGGGAACGATCGAGGTCAAACATCCCTTGACCTCGGAACTGGGGGAAGAGAAGTGTGTTTATTACCGCACTAACATTGAGGAAGAGTACGAGCGCACCTACTACGAAACCGACGATGAAGGCAAACGGGTTCGTAAAACCTCCCGGGACACCCGCAAGCTAGCGGGTAATGAAACCTCCATCCGTTTTCAACTAGAAGATGCCACGGGCAAAATTTTTGTCAATCCCAATCACGCCAATATTGAAGCGCTGCAAGTGGTAGATCACTATGAATCCTATGGGGGAGAGCGCAAAATTCGCTATCGCAACTTCAAGCTGGATCATTCGCCTAAGCAATCCAAAGAGCATCGGATTTTAGGGTATCGCTTTCAGGAATGGGTGTTGCGCACGGGAACGCCTATCTATGTGTTAGGGGAAGTTAACGATCGCGACAATCAACTGATGGTGGATAAGCCCCAGGATGCTGAACAGCCCTTTATTATTACCTACAAGACCGAGGCAGAATTGATTGAAGAGAAAAAAGGAACCCAAACGGCGCTCAAAATAGGTTTCTGGGTTGCCATTGTGTGCGGGGTTTTATCGATCCTAATCGGTTTTTTCAGCTAAGATTGTCTGTTGCGTACTCATACCTTCAGGGGGAGCAGGTTCTTTGAGATTTTGTAGTCTTTGAGGGATTTTTTTTAATTGATAGAGTTTGTCATTCAAGAAGACCTGTTTCAGTAAATGCAAGATCTTTTAGATAAGACTCATGAAATAGCCTCTAAGCTAGAAAGCAAAGGTTACAGAGTTCTTATAGAGCCCAGATCACAGCAACTACCTTTTGATCTTGATGGCTATGAACCCGATTTAATTGCCTTTGACGAAAGAGAAGAGGGAGGATTGATCGTAGAAATAAAGTCGAAAATTAAAGAATTATCTATCAGTAGATTTCAAAACATTTCTGATACTATATCATCTCATAAAGGATGGCGATTTGCCATTGTAACCCTTGATAAATCCATCAGCGAAGAATTCTCCAGTGTCGAAACTCAGTTGCTGGAGTTGGATGCGATTAAAAAACGCTACGAACAAACAACAGCTTTGATCGAAATGAAAATGTTTGCACCGGCTCTTCTAGAAATCTGGAGTTTAATAGAAGCTTGTCTTAGAATTCTAGCTCAAAATCAACATTTACCGATCAATTTTTTGCCTCTAAAGCAACTCATTA
>JBMTZC010000331.1:0-4629 GCA_049455215.1 Prochlorotrichaceae cyanobacterium | reverse complement strand
AAAGCACGGCTACAGCAAAAGCTTCAGAAATTGCAGACCGAAGCTCATAATTACCCAGTCGGGCGTTCCCACTAAAACCGACATCCAAGGAGCAGATTTTTCTTCTATTCGTACCCCTAGAGCAGGTTGCCTTTTTACCGCAGTAAGTGGAAGTTTTATCGTTTCCGTGGCAATTGGCAGCTAACAATATCTAAGCTCTCTAACTATACATCTACCTGCACCTGCACCTACATCTAGCCTTCAAAGTTTAACTGGATACTGGCACGGTTCAGACTATGGATGGTATCAAATTCATCAAGAAGGCAATTTGGTTGTGATATCTGGATCACGCCAAATATCTGAGGAAAGAATAAATGGAGAAGGTGAGATTTCTGGACGCTTAGTAGACTTCTGGGAAAAGCTCAGTCCAGCTTGGTCTCCAGAATTGATGAGCAGACCATTCCTGCCCCGAATTACCCTCTTTTTTTTCAAGCTTATTGACAAAAAATCACAATAAGGACTAAGCTGTCTCCAGAGCTTATTGAAAAAGATTTGCATTAATTTTTGCCTTAAGCCTCGCAAACCTACCCAGAACACCACCAAATGCTTATGGGAGCCTGGGTACCTGGGGGCTTGTCCCCCTTCACTCTTGACAACCTTTAGATCGGTAACAGTATGACCGTTATTGCAACCTCTCCTCAGCAAATCTGGGGAGAAGTCAGTACAAATCCCATTGCCTTGGAACTCGCCACGACAACGCCCATTTGCGAAGGGCTCAATATTACCCTCGCCAGTTTGCAGGGGCTGCAGTTGCAGTACCAAAAGCATCACTTTGTCGTTCAAGGCAGTGAGTTTTATATGCTGCACAATTGGTTTCACGATGCCCACAACCAAGTGCGGGAACATGTCCATGAAATTGGTGAACGGCTCAATGGCTTGGGCGGTGTACCCGTCACCAGTTTTGCCCGCTTAGCGGAACTGTGCTACTTCAGCCCTGAACCCGATGGTATTTTTACCGCTCGCCAAATGCTGGAGCATGACTTAGCCGCAGAACAAACGATCGTTGCACTGCTACGCCGGTTAGCCTCTCAAGCGGAAAGCCTAGGGGATCGGGCAACCCGGTATCTCTACGAGCAACTCTTACTCAAAACAGAAGATCGGGTCTTCCATAACCATCACTTCCTTGCGGAGGACAGTTTAACGATCGGCCTGAGTCAAGCAACGCCATAGCTTGAGTTTCCAAGATTCTCCTCTCTCTAGAGACCCGCCAGTGGAACCGGCACACTTTCACTGGCTTTTCTCCCCGTTCTCCCTTCAAAAAACGTCTTCAACAACATCTTAAAAACCCCTATACCCATGCCTTACTCAAACTGGAATTTATCCGCCGGATCCGCCCAAGCCGCGATCGATATTGTCACCCGCTGGAATATCTATCACCGTCTTCAGGAATTGGATATCAGTTGCCAATGTCAGTGTGGACAACCCTTGCAAGTAGACTGCAAAACCCCCTTAGAAATCCTGCAATTTCAGCGTGTCCTGTACCGCCTCACCGCCTCACGTCAAGACTGCCTAGCAACCCTAGAACACTGTTGGACGTTACCCAGCTAATTTACACCACTACCGTTTATGAATTCACCTTTAAATTCCACCCATTCCCTCGGAGTCAATACCCCCACCCCGAACGACAGTGAGAATAGTTCTGCCGTACTTCGCTTTCAAGGGCAATGTGCTGCACTCCAGACTAACCGTAAAGGCCGACTCAAGTCCGTCAATCTCCAACTGACGGATACCGTCATTACCCTAGATATTCCCAAGGTTCTAGGCTATTCCCTGCAAAATAAGGTGCAGATCGGTTCCAGTGTGCAAGCCTGGGTGCGTCCCCAGAAAAAGGGTTTTAAAACCTTAATGCTCTTGCCTGACCAGGAAAGCTTACCCGCCATTGTCACCAGTTGGGCCGCAGCAGTTCCCATCATCAAACGCATAAACGATCGCTGTGCTGCAGCAGAAAAGTCTACGCCAGTAAAACTACAGGTCTGTACCAAAGGGAGTTGCCGTAAACGGGGCAGTGTCCAGATTCTAGAAGGATTACGGGCACAAATTCAAGAACAAGGATACCAACATCAAGTTCAGCTTGAACCCGTAGGCTGCCTCAAGTTATGCAAAAAAGCCCCCAATGTGTGTCTGTTTCCTTCCGGTGAACGAGTGAGTGCCACTGACCTCAAGGACATTAAAGCCCTACTGCCAAGCCTAGGGTAAGGGTTACTTTACTAGAACTTCTTTACTATCTCTTCCTGACGAGATCTGCCTTACTACGCCTTCTAGCCCAGGCGCAGAAGTCGTTTGCCTTATCCCTATCCTTCTATTTCTTTCCTAACCATTGCAGGTGGCAACGTAGTTTAGGGTGACTTCTCTACCCAGTCTTTAATCGAGAGTATAATTTCTCCCGATGCCACCCGTGATTTAGCTGGCATTCAAGACTATCTCGCAGGCTTGACCACGATCGCTTAAACTCCTCCAGTTAAAAGAACGATCGTTTCTTAGGCTGTCTAGATTATCAGATCATATTTACCGGGGATCCCAAAGATCACCTTTTTTGGGATCCCATTTTTGTAGACTCAACCTTCCCCTTTATCGATAATCTTCACTTATTTTTTGAATTTTCAGAAATCTAATTTCCTTATATTTAAGGATTTTCTTCAGAATTCTGCTAAGTTAATACGAGGCAGGTTAGACAAATAACACTGTGTTACAAATAAGCAGAAAATCCATTTAGTCCTGATCCTAGGGTTTGCGGATACCTCAGGATCATTATCCTGACCTGCTGGACTAAGAACAGGAGATTTGCGGATAACTGACGCACTCATCCCCCTTAAGTTAGAACCCAAAAGCTAAGCCTACATCAAAAATAAAACTCCCATGAAACATCCTCCTGCGTCTTCCTCTCCAACTCAGCAGAATGCTACTGAGGTGAGCTATGAGTATAACCGCTCTTTGCCCCAGCTTCTAGAGCAGTTAGATCTGTCGTTGCTGCTTTCTACCTACCAGGCGGGACAAGTGGTCAGTGTAGGGACTTATGGTGGAGAAATCAAGGTTCGTTTTGCTCACTTTGACCAAGCAATGGGGTTAACCCGCACTGCCACTGGGATTGCCGTTGGCTCCAAAAAACAGGTGTGGTTTTTGCCCGCTCATCGAGATATTGCCCCTCAGATTAAACCCGAAGGGGAGCAAGATATCGCCTTTCTCTCCCGTTCCTGCCATGGAACCGGGCCGATTATGGGCCATGATCTGGCTTTTGATGGGCAACGGCTTTGGGTGGTCAATACCTTATTTAATTGCTTGGCGACGATCGAGGGGAATTGGAGCTTTGTGCCCCAGTGGAAGCCACCTTTTATTACAGCCATTGGCCCAGGCGATCGCTGTCATTTGAATGGTTTAGCCATGACCGAAAACGGTAATACCCCTGCCTACGTGACCGTATTGGCAGAAACGGATACGGAAAATGGTTGGCGAGAAAACAAAGCCAACAGTGGTGGGCTGTTGGACGTAGCCACAGGAAAAGTCCTTGTGCGGGGATTATCCATGCCCCATTCCCCCCGATTGTATCAAGGCGTGCTGTATTTCCTAGATTCCGGGCATGGCACCCTAAACCGCTGTAACCCTCTCACGGGGGAGACGGAAGTCCTGGCTACCCTATCGGGATTTACTCGAGGGTTAGATTTTTGGGGAGGACACGCCTTTGTGGGGATATCCCAGATGCGAGAAACCGCCGTATTTGGGGGATTACCCCTCGAAGCACGGCGCGAGGAATTGCGTTGTGGGGTGTCGATCGTCAACCTAGCGACGGGGGCTGTGGAGGGTGCTTTCTGGTTTAACAGCGGCGTAGAGGAGGTATTTGCGGTGTTGGTGTTACCGGGTTACCGCAATCCTGCCTTGATTGGCCCTGATACCGAGGTGGATAATGTTCCCTCGGTGTGGATGGTGCCCGCCGTGGGGTCTTAAGGGGTTGTATCTCTTGGTTTGTTTACTTTATTAAAGGATTTTTTCCATGTCAGAACCTTTTTTGGTCAAAGATATTCGCCCTGGTGCTGGTAGCTCCAATGCTGATAACTTAACCGTCGTGGGGGACACCCTCTACTTCACTGCCGATGATGGCGCGAATGGCGATGAGTTGTGGAAGAGCGATGGCACCGAAAACGGCACTGTTTTAGTCAAAGATATTCGCCCTGGTGCTTATAGCTCCAATGCTGATAACTTAACCGCAGTGGGGGACACCCTCTACTTCAGTGCCTTTGATGGCACGAATGGCACTGAGTTGTGGAAGAGCGATGGTACCGCTAACGGCACTGTTTTAGTCAAAGATATTAACCCTGGTGTTTTTGACTCCTACCCTCGTTACTTAACCGCCGTGGGGGACACCCTCTACTTCACTGCCAATGATGGCACAAATGGCGCTGAGTTGTGGAAGAGCGATGGCACCGAAAACGGCACCGTTTTAGTCAAAGATATTTTCCCTGGTACTGGTAGCTCCAATGCTTATTCCTTAACCGCCGTGGGGGATACCCTCTACTTCCAAGCCTTTGATGGCACGAATGGCACTGAGTTGTGGAAGAGCGATGGCACCGAAAACGGCACCGTTTTAGTCAAAGATAT
>JBMTZC010000330.1:0-4669 GCA_049455215.1 Prochlorotrichaceae cyanobacterium | reverse complement strand
CCGCCCCCCACTCTTCCCTTAAATTTTTTCGCTTTGATTCCTGTCCGGGGTTTACAAACAGGACGACTATGTCGATCGCATCTTTAACTCTGATGATTATTCTGCTGTACCTCGTCTTGCTCAAAGGGGTCAGTTATTTTGCCAATCGCCTTAGCCATCATACGGTGGAAGATTTTTTTGTTGCCGATCGCAATATTGGGACGATCGCCTTGATGGGAACGATCGTTGCCACGAAGGTCAATGCCTTAGCCTTAACTACTGCTCCAGCCTTTATCTATGAAGGGGGAATTTTATTTCTACAAACCTTTATTGCTTTGGGAATTTCCTTTGGACTCCTACTCTATTTTGGCCCGCAAGTTTGGGCAGTGTGTAAGGAAAATAACTTTATTACCCAAGCAGAACTGTTCTCCCATTACTACCAGTCTGACCTGATCCGTTGGTTAACGACGGTGGTGGGAATTTTATCTATTTTTCCCTTTTTAGTGGTGCAATTTATTGCCGTAGCTAAGGTTTTTGCAGTAGCAACGGATCAGTTGATTTCCTTTCCTTTAGCGATCGGTATTTTAGGCTTATCCACTGCCCTCTATGTCTTTTGGGGCGGAGCACGGGCAGTTATCTGGACAGATGTTATTCAAGGTATCTTTCTCTTTACCCTGATTTTATTAACCGCTGTTCTCTTTACCCACTGGGTGGGCGGCTATGGGCAAGGCTGGCAACTGCTGAATCAGATGATTCCGGAAAAACTGAGCTTTAACGGGGAGAATACCCCGGTCTTTTTTGATCAGGTTTTATCCTGGTCTTTTGCTTTTTTTCTCTGGCCCCAAATTTTTCAACGGGTCATGATGGGCAAGTCTGTCCAAGTGATCGAAAAAGCGGCGTGGGGACATTTTGGTCTAGGTCTATTGATTAAAGTTGCTTTGATGACGATCGGGATTATGGCCACGGCTGCACTCTATGGACAAATTGCGGATAGCGATCGTCTAGTGGCTGCTTTTTATAGCGATCGTTGGCCCAGTGGTACCTGTTTAGTAACCCTCGCCGTCTTTGCCTGTGGCATGAGTACGATCGACAGTATCTTGTTATCCTTAGCTTCCATTTTTACCCGTGACGTGGTGGAACAGGTGTGGCACCGTCCCCTCACAGAAGAGCAAGAATATCGTCTTGCCCAGTGGATTTCTTTAATTACCCTCGGTCTGGCCTGTGCCCTCGCCCTCTCCTCCATTGGTCAAGGCTACCTGGCCCCCCTCGTCACCGTTGGGGCGACCTTAGCCACCCTGTTGCTGTGGCCGTTATTGGGGATGTTCCTCTGGTCAGGGGCTACGGCCACCGGGGTTTCCAGTAGCCTGATCTTGGGCTTGGGCTGTATGTTGATGCTCCGGCTCCTACCGGATGCCCTGCAGCAGCAACTCCCCTGCGGGCAAACGACGATCGTTTTTATCGTGGGTTTGCTCAGCTTTATCCTCGGAAGTCTGCTGGGGAAAGCGAAAGCCGTGTAAGGGATTGTGGCGACCAACTTAAGGCGACCAACTTAAGGCGGAAGAGTGCGGTGCGGAACGCCGCACTCTTCCGTTAAATTTTTCGCTTTCAGTGAAAAGCCAGGATTGTTGAATTTTGTCATCATTGACGATATTAGCGATCGTTATTTTGAGATTCCATGTTAAGATCAGTAGCTCTTATCAGAGCTTAAAGTACCAGGAGATTTCACACGGGCTGATCCTATGGCTAAAAAGTCAATGATTGCGCGGGACGAGAAGCGCAAAAAAATCGTAGCGAAGTACGCTGAAAAACGTTCAGAACTCAAAGAAAAGTTTGAAGCTGCCACCAGCCAAAAAGAAAAGCTAGATTTGCATCGCCAAATTCAGCAGTTGCCTCGCAATAGCTCCCCCACCCGAGTCCGCAATCGTTGTTGGGTGACCGGTCGTCCTCGGGCGTACTATCGGGACTTTGGGCTATGCCGTAATATGCTTCGGGAAATGGCTCACAAAGGCTTGTTGCCCGGTATTGTCAAGTCTAGCTGGTAAGGGTAACCGACAGGTTTCGGTAGATTTACGACAATCTTTAACGGTATTTACCCGAAAAATAATCCTGTCTGCCTCTTGGGCGCTTGACCCGAGCAGATAGTTTTGTAATCTAAATCCAAAAAATTACCCAAAAGATTAAAGGAAGAGTCCGGTGCTTTGCGTCGGGCTCTTTAGTTTTGCCTGGATCGTCACCCTCGATCGAGTCAACCCGTCTATCAGGAGGCCAGTCCCAGCCGCTGCAAAAACCTGTTACAATGTTAAGCTGATGTTCACATTCTGTAAGAAATTTCAATCCCAGGTTAGGACTCGTCCATGACATCGGAACAAATTTGGCAACGTACTGAATTACTCGGCACTCAAGTCATTACCCGCGACACTGGTAAGCGTCTGGGGTTGGTGAATGAACTGCTCGTAGATGTAAACCGGCGAGAAGTGGTTGCCCTTGGGCTACGGGATAACGCCTTATCCAGAGTCCTACCGGGGGTGGGTATGACCACCTATCTCTATCTAGAAAACATTCGCCAGATTGGGGATGTCATTCTAGTAGACTCGGATGAAGTTATTGAAGATATTGATCCTGAGCGCTACAGTCTCCTGATTAATAGCGAAGTGCGCACAGAAAATAATGAGTTTTTGGGACGGGTGCGGAGTTTCAACTTCGACATTGAAACTGGAAAAATTGAAGCTTTAGTGATTGCGAGTCTCAGTGCTGGGGCGGTTCCTGATGTTCTGATTAGTACCTACGAGTTGCCCATTGAGGAAATTGCGAGTACGGGGCCCGATCGCATTATTGTCTTTGAAGGGGCGGAAGAGCGTCTAGTGCAGCTTACGGTGGGAGTCATGGAAAAGTTGGGACTGGGTACTCCTCCCTGGGAACGGGACGACGAGGAAGATTTCAGTTTGCCCATTACCCCCGCTGAAAATCAACTGGGAACCGGTGAACCTCTGCGTCCGCCAGTCTCCGCCACTAAAAGTAGCAGCTATCAATCCTACGGCCAGCCCTATCGGCAACCCGTGAATATTGCGCGACCCGCACCGGAAACTAATGCTTGGGATGAAGATACCTGGGATGACGAACCAGAGTTAATCGAACCCGCCCGTCGTCCGGCTGCTCAGCAACTGGAGGCTCGTCCCTACTACAACGATTACGAGTCTAGTGGTCGGGAATGGACTGAAGCCATGGACAACGATCGTCCTCGGGAGCGTCCTTTAGAAATGCCCCGTCATTCTAGTCCTCCGCCAGTGGCTGATGATGCAAATTGGGATGACGACGATGATCATTACGAGGCACCTCGGATTAATATCCCGCAGAAAAAACGTCAGCTTGAATACGAAGAAGATTATTAGGGCGCGTCATTAATTCAGTCTATGCTTCCCGTTGATTATCTGCGCATAAGTCTCATCGATCGTTGTAATTTTCGGTGTCAGTACTGTATGCCCGCAGACTCCGGGACAGGCTATGTTTTGCCCCCCAATGCCCTGAGCCGTACCGAAATCACGACCCTGGTGGAGCAGGTTTTTATTCCCCTAGGGTTTTCTCGATTTCGCTTAACGGGGGGAGAACCCCTGCTCCGTGCGGATCTAGTTGAACTGGTGCAGTCCTTAGCTGCCTTACCTGGGGTAGCGGATCTGGCCCTATCTACCAACGGCTTTTTGCTCCAAGAGCGGGCAGAAGCGTTGTATGCTGCCGGTTTACGACGGCTCAATATTAGTCTGGACTCCCTCAATCCTGAAACCTTTGATCAACTCATTGGCCATCATGGTGCTACCTCGCGCTGGCCCGAGGTTTGGCAGGGCATTCAAATTGCCCATCAGCTTGGGTTTAGTCCCCTGAAGTTGAATGTTGTGGTCATTCCTGGTGTGAACGATCACGAGGTTCTCGATTTAGCGGCGTTAACCCTCGATCGCGCCTGGCAGATCCGGTTTATCGAATTTATGCCCATTGGCAATAGTGACTGGTTTAGCCAAAAAGGTTGGATTCCTTCGGCTGATCTGCGTCAGCAATTGGTGCAGACCTGGGGCGACTTAGAACCTTTGTCCGCCGGTCAGGTGGCGGGGGCTGGCCCCGCTGATGTGTATAAAATTCCCGGTGCGCTTGGCAGTGTGGGCTTTATTAGTCAAATGTCAGACTGTTTTTGCGATCACTGTAATCGCATTCGTCTTTCTGCCGATGGCTGGTTGCGCCCCTGTTTACTCAATGAAACCGGACAAATTGATCTCAAAACAGCTTTGCGATCGGGTCTGGATTACTCTGTTTTACGGGAACAGGTGCGATCGTTGTTGAGGCTTAAACCGGACATTAACTATAAACAACGAGAATCCGGTACCCGTGGGGGAGAATATCAGCGCACCATGTCTCAAATTGGTGGGTAAATCGTTAAGATGGCAGGGTGGCAAGATAATCGATCGTGATCGATCGCCTTGCGTATCCACACTGTTAAGGAATTCCAGAATCATGACTATGAACCTTGAAACCGTCCGTGAAAAATTGCCGACCCTCGTTCAGGGGCAGGAAGTCTTAGTGAAACTCCTGGAAACCCCAAACCTGGGTACCTTAAGAATTGATGTGAACCAAACTTTAGAAGAACTTGAGGATCTGCTGGCAGATTTAAAGCAAACCTTTCCTGAAGCGTTTTAGAGGGCACCTC
>JBMTZC010000329.1:0-4671 GCA_049455215.1 Prochlorotrichaceae cyanobacterium | reverse complement strand
ATGTAGGGGTCAATCCCTCCCTGGTTGCCCCCAGCCTCCGTTACAAACAATCAATTCTCCCATTCCCAAAACGATCAAACCGATCGATTTAGCTGGATCCCCTAAATCCCCCTTAGTAAGCTACCGTGTACACACATCTTGATCGTTTTCAGTGAACAGCCGACCCACCCCTAGCCCCTCCCAAGAGGGGAATCGGAACTTACTCCCCCTCCTCGGAGCTTGAAAAAGGGGGGCTAGGGGGGATCCACTCAAGTTTTGCGATTGCAACGAGACTTATGTGTACACAGTAGGGCGGGCACAGGGGCACCGCCCGTACATTTCTATGCTGAAATTCTAAAGTGATACTATAGAAAGGCTCTTCCGCACCGATCGCTATGATGAATGCCCTCAGTATTGCTTGCAAGGCCACACTCTTTAGCTGGATCGGAGTGGCCTTTCTACCGGCAGATCCTAGCTTTGCGGGTACGGAGAGACCCCTTTTACCCCCCGTCCCCCAAGCCTTTCAGGTTGAGGTCAATAGTTTTAACGATGGTGAAGTGACGGCGGATGCGGATTTAACCCTGCGGGAAGCGATCGAGATTACCAATGGAACGTTACGTCTCGAGGATCTCAGTGAGGCGGAACGGGCCCAAGTGCGTCCCCTCGCTGCTGGTGAAGGGTCACAGATTCGCTGGAGTGCCCTAACTGGTGAGCCGGTGCTCCGGCTGAGTCACCCTTTGCCGCCCTTGGCTCAGCCAAACCTCAGTTTAGATGGTGCGGTAAACGATCGCAGGGTTCAGATCAGTCCTGTGGAGTCGGTGGCAATTCCCCGAGGGCTGACGATTTTGGCGGATGGCGTGACGGTACAGAATTTAACGCTCCAGGGGTTTAGCAATCCGAATACTTCCTTTGGTAGCGGCTTTAATGTGGAGAATGATCCGGAGTGGGTGCGCCCCAATATCCTCAGCGGAGCGATCGTCATTACCCAGGGGGAAGCCCTTTATGATTTGCAGGAATTACCCTGGATTGCTCAGCTTACGCCACCCCGAGGGGTGGAAATTACGGGAATGCGCTTTGGGGGAGACTCGCCCAGAAAAACCGCCTTTGGTGTGGTGATTTTTGATGGGTTGGAGAGTGAGATTCACGGTAATACCTTTCAGGGACTGCAGGGCAGTGCGATTCTCACGGGTAAGCAGGCCTCCGGTAGTCAGATTTATAACAATGAGATTCTGGAAAATGGCGGGGCGGGGATGCCGGATGCCATTCGTTTAGAAGGGACGATCGCGGGGATGGCGATTTATAGCAACCGCATTTGTGAGAATGCTGGCAGTGGCATTTTTCTCTTTAAACCCCAAGGAAGTATCAGCATCCGAGATAACGATATTCACTTCAATGGCACCGGAAGCGATCGAGGGGCCATTTACCTCACCGGCAGTGGGCACGAAGTGGTGAACAACTATATTAGTCATCAGCTTGGCGGAGGAGGAGTGGTGGTGGCGGCCTATCCCCGCAGTGTCCAAAACCGGATTCAAGATAATCGTTTTGTGGCATTAGAGGGCTTAAGTATTGATCTGGTCATGCGCCGCGAAACGGGAGTGTGGGACAACGCCATTGGGGATGGGGTCAATCCGCCCCGAGACTCGGGGAATCGCCGCTTAGATACTGCCAACCGGGGAATTAATGCCCCAGCCTTTGTGGGGGATGAACTCTTTTTATTTGATGATGTCGTGGCGATCGCAGGCCAGGCGGATCCCGGCAGTATTGTCGATATTTATAAAGTGTCCCAGAGTTCTCCGAGAACTAGTGGCGCAGATTTCCACCAGTATGCCCCCCTCACCGAGTTGCTGGTGTCTGTTCCCGTAGATCCAGAAACCGGCCGCTTTGAAATTTCCTTACCCGGCTTACAAGGGGGCGATCGTCTCAGTGCGATCGCAACGGATCCCGCCTTGGGCACCTCTGAACCTGCTAAAAATGCGGTCGTCAGGACGATCGAGGCGAACCCAATTCTGCCGGTTTCCAGAACAGAATCTAATCCCACTTGGGACATTCCCTGCGGGCCAACGATCGTCGGAATGACGATACTCGGTCAACCGCCTGAAAGCTTAATTCCAGAACGATCGCTGTACACTCCGGTGGCGATTCCTCCAGAGGCTGAGGTGCTTGGCGACGACCCCGTGCAAATTGCCTTAGCGATCTTTGGGGTCAAGGAAAAACCCGGAGAGGGAAATTTTTCCGAAGCCGTTGAGTTAACGAAAGAAACCCCAGAACGGATCGTCGTCACCCTCACCCAAATGGGTTTCCTCGATGATTCCGTCAAAGGATACCGCTATCGTTTGGAATTTTTAGCCGAAGGAGATCAGTGGAAACTCAACCGGGCCGGTCGGCAAAACCAATGCTACCGCAATGCCACAGGAGACTGGACAACGGAACCCTGTTTGTAGCGCCAATCCGGTTTGCAAGGCCATGAAGCGATCGTTCCTCCGTTTTTTTCAAGCTCTGAAACCCGGGTTAAAATGGCTCATCCTGGGGGTAACGATCGCTTTCTTGGGGGATCAGCTCCGACGCTACGGGGCAGAAATGCTGGCCCTACCCTTAACTTCCGCTGCCTATGCTCACTTTGGCCTGGCCCTCGGCATCACGATCGCTGCTCACCTGTGGGCGGGCGTTGCCTGGGGCTGGATTCTGGCCTATTTGAATTATCCCCAGCCCCACTTCTGGAGCATGGGGGTCTATCTCCGCACTAATATTGCCAAGTACTTACCGGGCAACATCTGGCATTTTGTCAGTCGGGTGCGGTACAGCCAAGCCCGAGAGATTCCCTTGGGGATCAGTGTTTTGAGTGTTGTGCTAGAGGCGTTTCTGATGATGGCGGCGGCCAGCATTTTGGCTCTCGGTAGTTCACTGCCCTGGTTTCTCAGGGGAAGCGGCATTGTGATGGTTCTGGGGGTGTTGCATCCCGCCTGCCTCAGTCCGGTACTCCAGCGTTTAGAGCGATCGAAACGTCAACAACTGCAACAGAGTCTAGGGGTCAGCGCTGCCACTGACGGCAATCCGTCGGGCAATCCGGCTGACAATCTCTCTGCGCCCCGGTTGAGCTATCCCTGGCAACCCCTCGGCGGGGAATTGATCTTTGTTCTCCTGCGAAGCATTGGCTTTTTAACGATCGTTCTGGCCCTGCATCCGTTGCCGTGGGCTCACTGGGGCAGTCTGATCAGCGGTTTTAGTGTCGCCTGGGTGTTGGGGTTAGTCATTCCTGGCGCACCGGGTGGGTTAGGGGTGTTTGAAGCGACGGCTATTCTTTTGCTGGAGGGCTTTTTACCCGCCAGTGTTGTCCTGGCTACCGTAGCGATTTATCGGGTGATGAGTACCCTGGCGGAGGCGATCGGCGCGGGGCTAGGGTATGCTTTTCCCAAGCATTGATCTGGAGGATGTTGAGGATAAGTGTCCCCCACTGCAATTTATCTCCATATCCCCTTTTGCCATCGCCGTTGTTTTTACTGTGACTTTCCCATTAAGGTCATTGGCGATCGTCGTCATGGGGGCAATTTTCCCTTAGTCGATCGCTATCTAGAGGTACTGACGGCAGAAATTCGGGCAACTCCCCCTAACGACAAAGCGATCGAAACTCTCTTTCTCGGGGGCGGTACTCCTTCCTTGCTCACCGTGTCCCAACTGGAGAGCCTCTTAAACGTCATCCAGCAACACTTTACCCTGCTCCCCACGGCCGAAGTCTCCATTGAAATTGATCCAGGCACCTTCGATCGGGCCCAATTGGCAGGGTATCGTGATCTAGGGGTCAATCGCTTTAGCCTCGGGGTGCAGGCATTTCAAGCGTCATTACTCGCAGGAGCCGGGCGCAGTCATACCTTGGCAGAGGTGTACACCGCCATTGACCTGATCCACCAAACTCAAATTAAAAACTGGAGCTTAGATCTCATTTCAGGACTACCCCAGCAATCCCAAGCGGATTGGGACTGGAGTTTACAGGAAGCGATCGCTGCTCAACCGGCTCACCTCTCTCTCTATGACTTGGTGCTAGAACCCCAAACTGTTTTTGGTAAACGGTATCCCAGTGGAGAGTTTCCCTTCCCACCAGAAGATCTCAGCGCAGACCTATACCGCATCAGCCACGATCGTTTAGCCCAAGCGGGGTATCAGCATTACGAAATCTCCAATTATGCCCAGCCCACTTATCAGTGTCGTCATAACCGCATCTACTGGACAAACCAAGCCTATTACGGGTTTGGCATGGGCGCGACCAGCTACGTCGATCAGCGCCGGGTCGATCGGCCCCGTGTCTTGGCGGACTATGAAGCCTGGGTACAGCGTTACTGTCAGGAGGGAGCAGACTTTTGGCTCAACCATGCAGTGGATACCGCCAACGATCGTTTCTTGGATACCTTAATGTTGGGGTTGCGATTGCAGGAGGGCGTAGATCTCCAGCCTTTAGCCACCCTCTATCCCCAGCAAGTCGATCGCCTCTTAAAAGCCCTGATTCCCTATGAAAACCGGGGTTGGGTTCGGGTCACGTTTCCTGAGCCGGAGAACGAGAGGGAGGGGCAAGCTAAAGATGGGCAAATTAAAGATGGGCAAGATAGCGATCGGCCTTATCCTCGGGTGCAGTTAACCGATCCCGAAGGCTTTTTATTCTCCAATCAAGTGCTTTCGACAATTTTTGCGCTTGCCGCTTAA
>JBMTZC010000328.1:0-4686 GCA_049455215.1 Prochlorotrichaceae cyanobacterium | reverse complement strand
GCTAACGATAAATCGGCTTCTTGGGATAACCCTGAGGCGGAGAGCCGATCGGAAATACTCGAATCCCCTTGTCCTCGATCGTTTTGCGGCAGGAATGGCGATCGAGGATTACTGCTTTCAGAAATGGAAAATGGCGATCGTTACCGGGAATCAATAGCCAGTGGGTAAACTCTGGCAATCCAACGAATTCTTGAACTTCAGGGTGCATAGAATACCTGGAGAAACGTTGCCCGCTATGGTAACAAGGCAACGCCGTCATTGTCGTATCAATCCTGACTAATCATTGGATTCCCTCATAAGTTTGAGGGAGACTAAAACCTTATTGCTTTGCTCACAGAATGAAGCTAGTCCGAGGCGTAGCAGTTCAGAACACAGCCCACTGGTGGAACCAATTCCATGAAGTTTAGCCACCTCCTCAATCTGTTGAACGAGCCTATCAGGGACTGAAACAGTCAATCTTTTAGACATAACCTTCCAAGTATTTAGAGAGAATATAGCATTTTTGCGGCGTATCTGTTGCAGATTTGCAGCGACTACGCTACCCTGTCAAGGTAAGTCAAGCTTAAGTCAAGGAGCAAGTCAAGTCATGAGCAATGCTATCGAAGACCTGGAAACCCTCGCAAATGCGTTAGGCGGCGAGACGATCGCCCCAGATTTTGAGGTAACAGAACAGCAACTTAAGGAAGCCTCAAGGTTGAGTCAAGAGAAAGTCAAACTGGAAAAGCCACCCGAAACCTTGGCGGAGGCCGGTGAACTTTTGCCAGTCAAGGTAAGCGGGACGACCGTAAAAACTCGAATCATCCTGATTGCCGATCGCTGCTATATCCCTCTTAAATATTTGGCAACCCAAGAGGGGAACCGGATGACCGGACTCACTGCTTTAGGTTGGGCAATTCTGAAGGATATGCCCCACGAAAAAGGCAGCGCAAGGGAAGAGTATTTTGATTTGGTGGACGATCGCTATTCTGACTTTCTGCCTGAGCTTGAGGATAAGCAGGAGGCTGAAGTGGTTGAGGCTGAGGAAATTTCCGACTCAGAGTTTGCAGCGATCGTTAAGCGGAAGACTGATGGACTTTCTACCGCTGTCCAAGATGCCGTAACGCTGCAACCGTTGGTGAACTTTGGGGACTTCACTACCCTGAAAATTTTGGCTCGTCAAGTTGGGCGGGTAATGGGACAACAATTGGGGGCTGAAGTATCGGCTGGAATGAACGAGGGAATGCTATCAGCACAGCAAGGAATCCGGGCCGGGATGCTCCAAAGTACCGAGGGGATTGAGTAATGAAATTTATCCTCGCTGGAATTCTTGCATTATTCCTGATTAACCTTTTTGCAAACTCTGAGATTGGGGTAACGGATCCCCCGGAGGTCATTCATGAATCTGATTAAGCACCCATTAATTCAGTGGCACCTCAACGATTTGGGCTCAATTTTTGCCGGGACTCTAATTGTTGGGGGTGTACTGCTATCCCAAGGGCAGATGAGGGAACAGGCTAAACACGCTGAAGCTATTCGCCAAAAAGCGTTAGAACTTCAAGCGACTGAGCAGCAATCTGTTCTAGCTTCCGCAACGGCCGAGAATCGGTATATTTCCGGTTGTGTTCCGATCGCTAATTCTGGAAATGAGTTAATCGGTATTACCTCCGGACTGGTAGTCGTGGATCCCAAGACAGCAAACCCATTACCAGAGGGACAAGTAATCTGCGACACGATCGGGAATACCGCCGTTATTGGTGCGGGTGGAATAGCGAACTCGATCGCATCGACTGGCAACGCTGAAATTGTGAAGGAATCGATTGAACGTTGGACTAAAAACTTAGGTGGGAATTATGGCACAAGCGCACAATAGGACAATTAGTTTTGAGCGGAAGCTGCTTAAAATCGCTTTTGAATGCGGAAAATGGGCAGGGGTAGGGATTGCTTTAATCGTGTCTTACCTGAACGTCCAGCCCTATTTGGGGCTCGTTTTGTGGATGACTCCAGAACAGGGAGCAGTAACTGATTTCCTGATTAGCATTCCTTTGGTCGGATGGTTAATTACCGGGGCCGGTTGGTTATTCACGATCGTGGTAGCAATCTTAATCTGGGGAACCATTCAGGTAATTCAGGTTATGCCCGACCTGCTAAAGAATGATCAAGAAAACGTAAAGTTTACGATCGATACCTACCGCCGTAATTCAGGCGGGACATTAAGCTCTAGCGACAATGACCCTAGCGTTATTCAAGCGTTAGTCCGGATTTATAACAACCTTCCAGCGGCTTGGATTAAAACTTTATTCCGCTCTCAGAAAACAGCATGGTTAATTGATTTTTGCCTGTCTGCTTTCCATTACTATCCGCTCAAGGTAGATTATCGGATTTTCTGGATTGCCAAGGATCCCGCGATGGTGGACTGGATTAATGTTTTGATTATTGTTGCCTGTGTCTTCACGGCCAATATCCTCCTTCACCTGATTACCGTAATTGAGCAGGGCAGTCGTTACATTAAGCTGGAGTCTACCCATGAATGATATTCGTCAGATTGAGCGCGACACGAATACCCCATTTTTTGGGAGCATTATTTTTGGGGTGATTCTGTTTTTTTGGACAGGAAGTTTAGCGGCGGCAGCAGGGGCAATTCTGTTAGGGATGCGAGAAGCTTACCGCCGAGAAACACAAGATATTACTCCAGAAAAAAAAATGCTGAACCTGCCAGCCTATGAAGTCAGTGCAGAGAGAGCACCTGAAGAAAGTCCACCCCCGATCGTAAATACCCCCCTTAGACGATCGCAGCCAACCCATTCAGCACTGGATTTAGATTTAGGAATCACCGAGGACGAATCACTTTTAGAATTGCCTCAGTTAATTGCTGATGGGATTTGTTCAGGCGTAAACCCTGGTCACCTATTTTTAAGCTGCAAAACCGGCAGCGGTAAAACCACTACTATCCGGGCAATGATTCGCGCCATGTTGGAGCGTGAACCTGTAAATTTTGTGGTGGCAGACCCCAAGGGCAGTAGTTGGCTAGGATTGGAAAAGGGTAAGACTCTTTGCAAGGTTAGAGAATCCTCTGATGTTTCAAAACTTCTCCGATGGGTTGAGGGCATCAAGGATATTTTGAACAAACGGATTAACGATCGGGATAGTGGCAACCCCTCCACCGATGCGAGAATCATTTTAATTCTGGATGAATGGCCGACACTTTGGGATTTAGCCAGAGAAGCAAAATTAGATGCTCAACTGTTAATGGGGTTAAATTCTATCGTTCGGTTAGGTCGGGAGGACAGGGTAAACCTTTGGGTAGTCGGTCAATCCCACCTAGTTACTGAATCAGGATTTTCCCGCACTACCCAAAACAATTTTGAAATGATTAGCCTGGGGCGTGGCGACCAACTGCAATCCGTTCGGGCAATGATTGACGATCGCTATGTTGTACAGGAAAAAAGCCGGAGAGATAGCCTGCTTTCTGAGCTTGAAAATCTTGACCCGAATGGAACTCCGATCGCATTCACCAGTTCTGGAGGCGGACGACTCGGGAAGCTACCGGATCTTAGAGATTACACAGATTGGACGATCGATGTAGAATAAATCAGCGTCGTGTCATAAACTCCTTGACCTTGAATCCTCCCCCTGCCAGTCAGGGGTTTTTTATTGGTTTGTACTGAATTTTGGAATCCACTAAAAACCTGGGATAGCCTCAGAGAAACTATATCGAGGCTAAATCATGGCTGCACCAGTAATCAGCGGTATTGGAAATTTAGGGTTTGTAACTACGGACGCTTCGGGCCCCAACGGTCAAGAGGGCGGGTATTTTCCATTCGTCACCTCAGTGAGTCTCACCAAAACCACTGAGATTAGTAAAATCTTTGCTTACCCACCTGCAGGCGGTACCGGACGATTAAAGCAGGTCGCCTCTATTTCCGGGACTGAAGAATGGGCAGGCACCATGTCGATTAATGTCCAGTCCTGGCTTGAGCTTCAGTTGCTTATGGGTCAAAAGAGCCAGTCAATTTCTCAGGCATATTTTGAGCCAAAGACCAAGACGATCGCCTCGAATATAATCACCGATTCTGATTTAGTCGGGGTAGCCGAGGCGGATGTGGTGGTTTCTTACATTGACTACGATGCAACGGCCGGCGCTCCGGTACAGCTTGAAGTGGATGTTTCCCCCGCGACTGCCTCAGCCACTAAAACCATTTTGGATGACACTGCCGGAACCTTGACGTTTGCTGCACAATTTGAAGGGATGCCAATTTACTACAGCATCAACAAATCGGCTACCAAACAAGTGATCGGTGCATCCAGCCCCACGGTAATCAGCGGGTTAAAATTCTTTGGCACCCTGACTACAAACGGCGGGACAACTGCCAACGGCTACGGGTTGTATATCCCTCAGTTAACCCTCGATGGCAACTTCTCGATCGCTGTGACGGGTACTGAGAACGAGGTGGAAATCCCATTCACCCCCGTACTCGATGGGAACAACTCTGAGCCCGTATTGATTATTCAGCTATAGTTGAGCTAATCCATTCCAGAGCCCCGGCATCCACCGGGGCTTTTTATTGTTACAACTTTGTAAACATTTTTGCTAAATATCTCTATAGTGTGTATTATAGAAGAGTCAAGAGATTGAAAACGCCTCACGGAGGGCACGACCATGAAACGCCAAGAATTAAAGAATGAGATTATTGCCTATCTCAACAATGC
>JBMTZC010000327.1:0-4700 GCA_049455215.1 Prochlorotrichaceae cyanobacterium | reverse complement strand
CCCATCACCGGAGATAGCGATCGATTTCGTGCTTTAAGGGATCTAGGGCGGTTTGAAGCTGCAGGCTGAACAGCAATCCTGAATCCACAAGCTGATTGGCCCGTTGATTGCTCCGATCGCCCCCAATGGCTAAGGCAAGCTCATCCGCTGTGCGGCCACTCCCTGCGAGTACTAAAACCGGACGTTGGGCCCGCACACTGTAGGAAACATCCTGCCAAGAAATCTTGCCACCATTCACCAGAAGGGTCAGGGATTTGTTACTCGCTAAGACATTGGCCACTTCAGCAATCCAGGGGGACTCATCTCCCCAGAGGTTACCGGGTACCAAAACAAAATGGGTATGGTGCGGTTCTAAGAGTGCAAAATCGGCAAAATTGGTGGGAGGACTTTGCTGGGGTAAACAGACCGTTCCCTGGGCCGCAACCCCTATCAGGGGAAAGCTGGAACCCGTTTGCTGGCGACTTTTTCCCATCAGGCTCATAATGCCTGCATCCGTGCCCCCGTCAATGACGACCCCTTGATGGGCTTCGAGCAGGGGACAAATAACGTCGGTAAAAAAGACGAACAGCCGCTCTAAATACTCAGGAGTCATGCCACTGGCTCCCCCCACCAGCACCAGTACCGGACGTTGCGATCGGCTGTGGGGGGGAAAGCTCAAACTGGCTAAGGCGGATCTTAACTGGTCTCGCCGGCTGAATTTAATCGCCTGAGCAATGTGAGCATTTTTAAATTGGATTTGAAAGCTATCGCTCATCTGCTGCCTCCCTCCGATGGACGTAGCCCGAACCAATAGCCCTTGCCGTAAACGGTATGAATTAAGGGCTCTTCTCCAGTGCCTTCAATTTTACGGCGCAATAGACGGATCTGAGCCGCCAAAACATTGCTATGGGGTGGATTGGCCGCTCCCCATAAGGCGTTTAAGATTTGACGGTGACTTAGGAGTTGTTCCGCATTTTTCATTAAGTAGGCTAATAATTGGGTTTCTTTCTCGGAGAGGGGAATGGTGCGGTGATGACGGCGGGCTAGTTGACGAGGCTCTTCCAAGCTCAAGTCAGCAATCTGCAGGGAGTTCAGATCCGGCTCCGTGACCACCGGAAGCGATCGGCGCAGTAAAGCCCGAACCCGGGCCAATAGTTCTCGCATTTCAAAGGGTTTTACTAAGTAATCATCGGCTCCTGCATCTAACCCCTGAACCCGATCGTCCAGGGTATCTTTAGCAGTCAAAAAGAGAACGGGAGTGCTTTTGCCCTGAGTCTTGATGTTTTGACAGATGTCTAAACCACTTACGCCGGGCAGCATCCAGTCTAAAATGAGTAATTGGTAAGCCTGAGATTGAGCTAGGGCAAGACCTTCACTGCCATCTCGACTCACTTCCACCTGATAGCCTTCTCGCCGTAATACTTGGGCGAGGGGCGCAGTGAGTTCGTCTTCATCATCCACCACTAAAATTTGCATAGCAGGTTAAGCATGGATCCGTAACTATTATCCCAGATTCAGAACGGAAAACCGGATTATCGGCTATCAACTTCAGGGGAGAGCGCCCTAGCTACTCTCACTAGGCTCTCGATTTGCGGTAGATCACTGTGCAGGCTTAGCCATATCCATGTTCTTGAAGAAAGGCCAGGTCAAGGTTTGGCTCTGGAGCAGAGGACGATCGCAGGGGATAGTTCACCAGTTGCTCAACGTACTTTCCTAAAATATCGGCTTCGAGGTTGACGGGATGGCCCGATCGTAGATATTGCAGGTTGGTGTGCTGATAGGTGAGGGGAATGACAGCAATGCTGAACTGGGTGCGGCGTTCATTACAGGTTGCGATCGTTAAGCTTACACCATTAATGGCAATACTGCCCTTCAGCACTAGATAGCGAGCGACGGGACTCTCAGGTGCAACCTGAAACGACAACGTCCAGAAGGGTGGGGTTTCCGCTGCCTCCTGGAGATACCCCAGTCCATCAATGTGGCCGGTGACAAAATGCCCGCCAATTTTATCCCCCGCCCGGAGCGATGGCTCTAAATTGACGATCGCTTCCTGACCCGTACTTTCCAGTTGGCTAAGGGTGGTGCGTTGCAGGGTTTCAGGAGAGGTGGCGGCGATAAAGCCGGTGGCAGTGTGCTGCTCCACCGTTAAACAAATGCCATCCACCGCAATGCTATCTCCCGGTTCAACCGCTGCAGCAAAAGAGGGGGGCGAAAGATACCGGATCCGTAAATGGGATCCATCCACGAAGGAAGCCTGACCTAAGCTTTGTACTAATCCTGTAAACATGAGCAGCCCTGCCTGATCTCTCCTGAATGCTAACGCCCAGTCTAGGAAATAGCCCCTTTCAAACTTTGGCAAAAGCTGGCGATCTCCTCTAAGGCATTGGAAGGGTTGGGGTTGCCCAAACGCTTGACGATCGCACTGCCCACAATAGCGGCATCGGCTCCCCACTCCTTAACTTGGCGGGCGTGTTCCGGCTGAGAAATACCAAACCCGACCCCAATCGGCTTATCCGTGACTTCGCGAAGCTGTTGCAAAATGGTCTGAACCCGATCGCTCATGGCTTGGCGTACCCCCGTCACCCCGGTAACACTCACCAAATAAATAAAGCCTTGGGATTTAGCGGCGATCGCCTTCATACGATCGAGGGAACTGGTGGGAGCTACGAGCAAAATTAAGTCAATCCCCCGGGCGGCTGCGCCCTCCAGCAACGGATCCGACTCCTCGAGGGGCAGATCCGGCACCACTAACCCCTTCACCCCCGCCTCCGCAATGCGATCGAGGAAGACCGTCAGCCCTTGATGAAGAATAGGGTTGTAGTAGGAAAAGAGGATCAAGGGCGCTTGGATCTGGGGGCTGACCCGTTGCACGAGATCTAACACCTGGTGAAACCGGGTTCCCCGTTGTAAAGCTCGGGTGGCGGCAGCCTGAATCACCGGCCCATCCGCCAAGGGATCGGAATAGGGTACCCCCAGTTCAATAAAATCTGCCCCAGCACGATCGAGTGTGAGAAGCGCCTGCTCTGTTGTTCCCAGGTCAGGATCGCCAGCGGTTACAAAGGGAATCAACGCACAGTGTTGCTGCGATCGCAACTGGGCAAAACGGTCGGCAATAACAGTCATAGCGGCAATGCAGGGCAATAGGGGTAGATAGGATAAAAAACCAAGACAGGGCTCTTAATTGTAAGGTAACCCGGTCTACTTCACCAGACGGGCAATCCCGTCGCGCCCCAGCCCAGACGCTTAAGCTTGCCGCTGAAATAGCGCCCTTAACCCCCGATAAACAAAGCGGCTCAAGTCCAGTAGTTTGAGGGGAATAGGGATCTTTGCCGGAGACAACAGGGGGCGATAAATCCAGAAATAGAAGCGTTTGAAGTCCCACCAAACCGCCCCTGAGCCTGGTTTCAGGAAATCGGAAATGTCTACCACAAAGCCTCGATCGTCAGCCATCATCACATTTTTACCGTGAATGTCCCGAGGATTGAGCCCTTGCCCTCTGGCGTAATCTAATGCCTGGTCTATATCCGCAATCACCTGCTTGGGGATCCGTAAGCCTCGATGCAGACAGTCGTACAGGGTCACCCCTCGTAGGCGTTTGAGAATGAGCAAACCATCATGGGCGTAAAAACATTGAGAAAAGGCTGGATGGATCCCCAGTCTGCGATACACTTCCACCTCCTCGGCAAAACCAGGACGGGTGGGGGCATAGATTTTAATGGCGTGTTCAGGATAATCGGGATGGCTGACCACAGCGGCATAGTTGCCGGTTCCTAAGAGGATCCACGGTGTCGGCAGATAATGGACTTTAACCGGGTTGTGGGGATGGATGCTTTCAAGACGTAACTGCGGGCGAAGGTCTTGATGAACAAGGTCAATTAATGGCCTCAGTTGATCGGGGTCTATCATAGGTGGGTGAACGGGAGTTGCGACGCGATCGTATGGGTGAACCTCAGTAATAGTTCTAATCTAAACCCAGTCATCTTGGGTATGCTCTCTACGATCGCCGCATCTTACTCGGGCTATTCACGAAGCTTGAAGCCGAAGAAGAATATTGCCGCCTACAGGATACAGGAGTAAGCCTGGCAACTCACTTTATAGAAATGACTAATTTTTAACTTTTAAGGCGTGTTGTAGATTTCTCTACGATGACCTATTTTCTCAATCCAAAGAACTTCAATCTGTCGATCTATACTATAAATTACTCGGTAGTCACCAACGCGGAGTTTATAGAAATTTGACCAATTTTCTGTTAGGGGCTGGGGGATAATTTGTTCAAAGTTTTCTGCTAAACAGGTAATTTTGTTCGTAATGCGCTTTTGAGTTTGTTTATCTAACTTTTTTAAGTCAGAAACAGCTTAAAGTTGATATTTAACGGTGTAGGACATGGTTAATCCAGTCCTAATTCCTGTAATACTTCGAGAGTAGAGAGTCCTGTTTCATTGCTTTGTTGGCGTTGTTGCTGTTGGGCGAGGAGTTCTTTCAAGACTGCGGGTTTGAGGGTTAAGCCCCGATCGGGATCACCCAAGAATTCAAGGAGTAGTTCTTCGACAGTGAGATAAATCAGGGTGCGAAGTTCAGCTACGGTGAGATCTTTAACCAACTGATCGGAAACTGGACGGGTGCGATCGCTAATTTGCATGGTGGGACAAAGAAAGACGGTATGAAAGCGATCGTAGCATCAAATTTTGGCATTGGTAGGTATCCAGATCTCCAGTTTCCCT
>JBMTZC010000326.1:0-4717 GCA_049455215.1 Prochlorotrichaceae cyanobacterium | reverse complement strand
GGGGGGATCCACTCAAGTTTTGCGATTGCAACGAGACTTATGTGTACACCGTAGCCTTCTTGAAGGGAAAATAGGATGATGAGTCCCCATCTAGGGGGCTTTGATAAAGATTTTAGGGAGATGGGTCTAGGATAATCTCCTGGAGCAAATTCCGGTAAGTTACCGTTCATTTGTAATCCACAAGCAACAGGTTTCCCGATATATCCTGTTCTGGACATTACCGAGTCCCTAATCCCTAAAACCAATCCCGATTCCCTGACTTATTGAAACCATTAGCCAACAACAACTATGACTTTAACCGTTCGTGTAATTTCTCCCGATAAAACCGTTTGGGATAGTCCTGCGGAAGAAGTGATTCTACCCAGTACGACCGGTCAACTTGGCGTGTTAACGGGTCACGCGCCCCTCTTGACGGCCTTGGATGTCGGTGTAATGCGGGTTCGGTCTCAAAAAGATTGGCAAAATATTGCGCTCATGGGCGGCTTTGCGGAAGTAGAAAATAACGAAGTGACCATTCTGGTGAATGGCGCTGAAACTGGATCTTCCATTGAGAAAGAACAGGCCCGCACAGAGTTTGAAGCAGCCCAACAGCGCTTTGAGAATACCTCTGCAGACAATCGTCAAGCCCAAATTCAAGCCACCCAGGCCCTCAAGAAGGCCCGCGCCCGCTACCAAGCGGCGGGTGGTCTCGTTTCCTAGTGCGCCGAATCCAGAAGGCTACACAAAAGTCTTCTGGACAAGGACCCGGGAATTGAGGTGAGACTTCAATCTATTAGTTTGATGGAGAACGCCTGCTACGCTCAACGCAAAACCTGAAGCGTTAAGAAGCAGGCTCTCCTTCCAGTAGAGTTTGAATTTGAGAGACGAGTTGCTTGAGCTTGACGGGTTTGCCTAAATAATCGCTAGCTCCAGCTTCTAAACATTTTTCCCGATCGCCCTCCATGGCCAAAGCGGTTAAGGCAATAATGGGGATGGTGGCGACCTCAGGGATTTGCCGAATTTTTCGCGTTGCTTCTAAGCCATCCATCTCGGGCATTTGAATATCCATCAAAATGAGATCGGGATGTTTAGCCTGTGCCACTTCTAGGGCTTCCATACCATTCGTTGCATAGCAAATTTCATACCCTTTTGCTTTCAGATAAGTAGCGATAGTTTTGACATTCGCGTCATCATCTTCAACGAGCAAAATCAGCGTTGAATTTTCCTGTACCGGTTCGTGTATATCAGCATTCTCAGGGCTTAAGTCCATTTCAGGGGAGAGGTCTAGGTCGCATTTTAAGCAGGGTAAATCTATAGTGAAGCAACTCCCCACACCTTCTTCACTCGTCACGCCCACTATCCCCCCATGTAATTCCACAATATCCTTCACCAAAGCCAAGCCAAGGCCCGTTCCTTCATATTTACGATTGAGGGCGCTATCAATTTGAACAAAGGGTTTAAAGAGTTTGGGGATATTTTCCGGGGCAATACCAATGCCGGTATCCGTCACGGAAAAACGCAGGAATTTGTGGTCATGGGATGAAGCAGAAATAGGACTGGGATAATGAACGTCCAGGGTAATTTGTCCGCCCTCCGGTGTAAATTTGACCGCATTATTCAAGAGGTTAATTAATGCTTGGTTCATCCGTCGTTCATCCAGCATTAGTTGGGGCAGGTGATCGGGGATATTGAACTGAAGTCGTAAGTTCTTGTTGTAGGCCAATTGTTTAATCAACGCCAGGCTTAGGGTACATAATGAAGCGATCGTTGTGGGTTTGTGATCTAACTCCATTTGTCCCGATTCAATCTTCGCCAGATCGAGAATTTCGTTAATCAGATTTAAAAGATGTGATCCACTCCGTTCAATGGTATGTAAGGCATTCTGTTGACCTTCCGTAATGGGACCTAACAGTTCTTCTTCCAGGACTTCCGTCATCCCCAGAATGGAGTTAAGGGGTGTTCTCAGCTCGTGACTCATATTGGCTAAAAACTCATCTTTGAGACGAGTAGCCTGGATTAACTCCTCATTGGTGCGTTGTAATTGAGCCTCGTATTCTTTGCGATCCGTAATATCTTCTACCACCCCTTCGATGGCAGTTAAATTACTGGCTTCATCCCAAACGGGGTGTTGCGTTACGTGGACTGTGCGGATCTGCCCATTGGGATGAATAAACTTCATCTCGAATTCTTGAGCGTTAGCCTTCGTATCCAGCATCTCCTGAACTTGAGTTTGGGCGAGTTGTAAGGACTCGGGTAACCAATTAATGATGGTTTGCCAAGACTGTCCGAGCACAGCTTGGGGACTTATCCCAAAGGTTGCTTCAACCCCTCTACTGACATAAGACACAATGGAATTGGTATGACTAAAAACCACAAATTTATCACCAATATCATCGACAAGGCGCTGAAACTGATGTTGGCTCTTGGTTAGGGCGGCGGTGCGTTCTTCTACCCGTTGTTCCAATTCTGCATTGAGATGTTCCAGCGCTAATTGGGCTTCTCGCAGTTGGGTAACATCCTGCACAATGCCTCGGGAGAGTAACGGGGTGCCATCACTGCCAAAAATACTGGCACATTTTTCTCGGACATATTTAACCCGACCATCCGCCAGGAGCAGACGATGCACCAAGTCGAAGGGACAGCGATCGCTTAAGTGTTGCGTATAGGCTTGATTGACTAACTCTCGATCGTCGGGGTGAATAGCACTGAGAAAGGCTTCATAGGAGCCCGCAAAGGTTTCCGGCTCCAGATCAAAAATTTTGAAGGCTTCTGCTGACCAGTAAAGCTCGTTGGTCTTCAAATTAAGTTCCCAACTACCAATATGGGCAATTCGTTCTGCTTCTTGATAAATCTGTTGAGCCCTCTCCAACGCCGTTTCGGTGCGCTTACGTTCAGTAATGTCATGAAGAATGCCAAAGCGGAGGGTGCGATGTTGCACCTGTACTAAGGATTCCACGAGCATGACGGTTCGAGCTTTTTCCGGCAGGTCAGACTCTAAAGTTAATTCAACTTGCAACAGTTTCCCCGCCGTTCTTTCTCGGTTTAGGGATAGGAACCGATTTAATAAGGGATAGGTTTCCAGGGATTGCCCCACTGCCTGAAAGTCACTGACAGAAGTATTACAGAGCCGATTGAGGGCTTGATTCGTAAAGAGTAGTTGATCATCATCCGTGGTGACATATACGCCATCATGAAGACTTTCTAAGGCATAGGTTAATAAGCTGATTTTTTCCTTTGCTCGATTCCGCTCAATCGCGTGGAGAATCGATCGTTCGAGGAGGGAACTATTGAGTTGAATTCCTTTGACTAAATAATCCGCCGCCCCCAGGGTCATACTTTGCTGATCAACATCATTATTGCCAACCCCACTTAATAAAATAATGGGTTTACTGATACCCAATACAGCGGCAACTTTGAGCAAGTCTAAGCCAGTTTCTTGCCCTAAAAAGTAATCGACTAAGTAAACATCATAACTACCGGCATGAATGGCTTCTAGTCCATCTGCGTAATTATCAACCCAAGTGAGGTTAAACTGAGCCTGCTCTGCTTCCTCAAGGAGATCCCGGGTAACCACATAGTCATCTTCATCATCATCGATCAGTAAAACTCTAAAGATTTGGCTTTCCATCAGGCTCCTCCTTGTCGCTATACCAAACTTCTTCCACGACCTCGATTAATTATGGTAGGCGGCGCAACTGCCGGTCACCATTCCTCTTCTTTTCGAGGTGCCCCCTAGGAGTAAGGAGTGGGAGAATAGAAAGTATTGATTACCTGGCCCCAAATTTCCCCCAGTGGGTTGAACCCGAGCCTGTTCCGCATTCTGGATAAGATTTTGGATGAGACCGTAATCATCCTGATGCGGATCAATGAGTCGTACTGGACAGTTTAAACTTTTCATCAGTTTCTGCCTTGAGGAAACTGAGTCATCGGATCTCCCTTCACACCCCTAAATATGCGGACAGTCATCTGGTAACTGCACGATTTGAAACCAGTAATCCCCCAGGGTTTTCATGATCTCAACCATAGATTTAAAGTCTACGGGTTTCGTAATAAAAGAACTGACTCCCAAGTCGTAGGTTTTGAGAATATCTTCCTCCGCTCGGGAGGTCGTCAATACCACCACGGGAATAGAACGGAGAGCCGGATCGTTTTTGATTTCCTGTAGGGCTTCCCGTCCATCTTTGCGAGGCATATTTAAGTCCAATAAAATCAGCGTAGGTCGGGGGGCAGATTGGGGATCGCTGTAATCTCCGCGTTGATAGAGATAGTCCATCAACTCTTCTCCATCTTCAACACAATAGAGATCGTTAATAATAATACGATTTTCTTCCAGAGCATCTCGCGTTAAGAGACGATCGTCCTCATCATCATCTGCCATCAAAATAATCACTGGTTTAGTCCTCTGAACCATGGTCTTCGTCCCAAGAATGATGAACTGACTGGTTTGCTTTCCGTCTAACTTTGCGACAAATCACGATAGAGCACCTCGATTAATTGTGACGGGCGATCGCCACAATCCTGATTCTTCTAGGGTACTCGGATAAAATTGTGAATGTTTCGAGATACCCTTTAGGTATTATCGAACTCTATCCGCCCCCACTACCTATAATTCACAAAACGTTTTATACCACCGTAATAATACTTCCCCAAATTTGAATCCAGGGAAGCGTCTGTACGCCCAGGGTACTAGGGCGCGTCAGCACTTCGGTCTAGAAGCCTTGCGACATCACGGTTACCG
>JBMTZC010000325.1:0-4730 GCA_049455215.1 Prochlorotrichaceae cyanobacterium | reverse complement strand
AAGCCGTCCTCCGCTTCGCTAAAGGACGGGGTTTCTACCCATTTTTCTGATGACTGTATTTTCGCGACGATCGCTACAAGCCTCTCATGCCCTGCTTTTTGTTCGGGAGAATCTTTTAGAGAATGACACCTTGGTCTACATCGTTAAGCGATCGGCCCAGGCCGCCTTAACCTTGGGTCTCGCCTCCTTTCTCTGTTTTGTCATTCTCAACAACACACCAGGGGAATATCTAGATACACTGCGTTTAAATCCTCAGATTTCCCCCGAGCGCATTGAAATCCTCCGGCAACAGTTCCGGCTCGATCAGCCCTGGTACGATCAATACCGGTACTGGGTCTGGCAAGTGGTGCAACCTCACTGGGTTAAAGTGGGCTTTATTTCGCTACCGTTGCCCCTTTGTAACTTTGGCACCAGCTTCGGGTTCAATCGTCCCGTCTTAGATTTACTGTGGGAGCGTGTTCCTGCCACCTTATTACTGTCCTTTTCCTCCTTATTCTTAACCTGGTTTATTGCCTTACCCTTGGGCATTATCGCGGCAGTCAATCAAGATAAAAAGCTCGATCGTTTCCTACAGTTTATGAGCTATGCCTTCCAGGGAACCCCGAGTTTAATTGCCGCTTTATTGTTACTAATCCTGGCCCAGAGTCTTTCGCCGTGGTTACCCGTGGGAGACTTAAAAAGCTGGAACTACAGTGAATTAACCACCATCCAAAAAGTGATGGATATTCTCTGGCATTTATTATTGCCTACCCTCGCCTTAAGTGTGACCAGCTTTGCGGGGTTACAGCGCATTACGCGAGGACAATTGTTAGAAGTCCTCCGGCAAGATTATATTCGCACAGCCCGAGCCAAGGGACTACCGGAAACGCGGGTGATTTATATCCATGCCTTGCGCAATGCCTTAAACCCCTTAATTACACTCTTAGGATTTGAATTTTCCAGTCTACTCAGTGGTGCTTTTGTTACCGAATACTTTTTTAATTGGCCGGGGTTAGGGCGGTTGATTTTACAAGCGGTCACCCTCAAGGATCGGGATTTAGCCATGGCGAGTTTAATGGTGGGAGCCTTTATGTTAATTCTCGGCAATTTATTAGCGGATTTATTACTCAAATTTGCAGATCCCCGGATTAAGCTCAGCGCACAAGATTAAGGCTCTGGCATAGGTCCAATCGGTAGAGCCTCATAGGTAAGGATGGGGGTGTGACTGAGTTACTGAGCCATGGACACTGATCTGACTCAAGCTCATTTTCATCAGCGCCAATCGTCTAATACAAAAACATCAGAGCGATCGTAACCAGGCTGATTGAGTTGGTACATGGCTACCCCAGTGATTTCAGTACGAAAACGTCGAGCAACCATTCGGGTATAGGCTGCATCATGGCTGGTATTGACTCCAGCAACCAGACGCAACAGGTTTTGAGTCGCTCCGAAGGCTTCACATAAATCTAGTAAGCGTTCAAACTGTTCCCCGCCTTGTCCATCTGGACGCACTGCTCCAAACTTGACATAACAGACATCAGTCCCGGCTTCAGTTCCTGCACCGCAATGGCAAATCGCAAACCCCGCTAAACCTTTTTCATCCCACAGCAACACGGTATCCCCTAAACATTGAGCCTGAACAGCTTCAATTTCACGGGATAAATCTAGTCCTGAATAAATTGAATCGGTGAGTTGAGCGCACTCCTTGAGGCAATGGGATTGCTGCAGTGGCTCTAGGGCAGAATACTGGGTTCCTGGCAGTTCCTGATGATTGCTCTCAATGGGTTTTGCCATGATGAATGTCAGAAAACGTGGGTAAAACCCGAATTTCTGATACAGGGCATGGTGCTTTGGGCTATTGGGAAAGGTAAACAATCCCGCGTGTTGCGTACCCCATTCTGTAAAGCGAGTCATGACTGCCTCAATCAGCAGTTGAGCGATACCTTGATTCCAGAAGTCAGGGTGAATTGAGAGCGGTCCAAAATGACCTACGCTACCCCAATACGTGGCAATGTTGGAGCCAACTAATTTGCCCTCAACCTCAGCAGCAAATGCTGCCGTTGGATCCACTTTCCACCGGGATGGAATATAGTTCATATCGCTGCAAAAATCGGTGGGTTGAGGCAAGCCAACAAAAGTACCAAAAGCCAAGCGAAAAATGTGTTCCGCTGTTAATAGCTCGCTCTCCTGCAGGAGACGAATTGATGTATTCATTAACGACACCTACACCATCCAAATAGAGGGAAGCCGATCGCTGCCAATCTCATTAGCGTCCTGTTTGATTTGATTGGTAAGAATATCATCCCTTCTGGGAGGCAGAGACAAACTGCAGAAATTTGTTACAGAAGGTAGTACGGGGATCCATCGATTTGACCTAGCGCAGGGATCCCCGTGACCTTTTCTGGTGTATTGGGCTGGTTAGGCATCATCTCGGATATAGCGACTGATGATCCAAAGCGGTGCGGCAAACAGGGACAGGAAGACGATATTGAGAACAGCATTCTGCCAATAACCCGACACGATCGAATAAGCAGTGTCTGGAATGAACCACGATCCGAGAGAGATGACCATCAGTTTCCAACCAGTTCAAACATGACTACCCCAGCAGAGGCTACCAGAAGCCATCTGAGCCAAAAAATCGGAGGGAGGGTTGGAGACGACATTGGAACTCAACTAGTGGACTATAAGTGGACTATACCGTTTTGGGTTGTTGGGTATGATGTGCAAGATGTTGGGTTGCAATGATCTGTCCGTCAATGATGCCTAACGATAAGATCAGCAGTTTTCGGGATCGGGTCCCACATAATTTATGAATTGAATTTGATCTCTACCCTGTTCCTTACTCTGATAAAGAGCGTTATCAGCAAGTGATATCAGCATCTCTGGTTCTTGAGTAGAATCGGGAGTCATTGTTGCAACACCAAAACTCAATGAAACGATCGGTTTTACTTTAGAAGCTAAGTGTTCTATTCCTAGATATTCTACGGAATTCTTTATCTCTAGGGCAACTTTTACCGCACCTCCGATATCTGTTTCAGTTAGGATTATGATGAATTCTTCTCCACCATATCTGGAGGCAATATCAGATGGACGTTTTACATTGTCCTGAATGGCTTTAGAGACTTTTCTTAAACAATCATCTCCTACGAGATGACCATAAGTATCATTATATTGTTTAAAAAAATCAATATCACACATAATTATAGACAGAGGAAGTTGAGAGCGATCATGCCTTTTCCATTCATTTTTTAGAGAATCATCAAAATAACGTCGGTTATAAAGATTTGTTAGCCCGTCCAAATTAGATAGCCGTTTAAGATGGTCGTTGGCCTCTTGTAATTCAGCGGTACGTTCTTGCACCTTGTTATCTAGATTGATGTTGAGATGGGTCAATTCAAGACGGGCATGGTTCAATTTACGTGAGAGTTCAATTAAAAAGAATGCAAGGAATAACAAAACGACGATTGTCGAGATAGCCGCAATGGCTTCTGTCTGATACTCTTCCCAAATAGAATATTGCCGATTCCTAATGATACTATTTGAGGGTAAGGTGGAAAGAGAAATGTCATAGCGCTGCAACGCAAGATGATCAAAAATGAAGCGGTTACTTTTATCTTTCTGAACCGGAATATTACTCACCGATTCACCACGCAGAATGCGAAAACCAATCTGTACGGCATCCCTAGTTTGCTGCTCAGTGCTGTACATATAGCCACCAATGGTACCGGTACCGACAAACTGATCATAACCACTGATGACCGGCACCGGGGAGACGGCAGTTAGTTCCCGCAGTACATCAATCGGATCATATTTCACTCCTGCCGCATCCTCAAACATGAGTTCGTACAAGACAATTGAATTGGGTGTCAAGGCTGCAATCCGTTGTTTGATCTCATCCAATGACAGAGCAGACAAGTCAGCGAACTGAGTTTGATTTCCTGTTCCCTTCCGAAGAATATCTAACGGCTGAATCCATGCACGCTCCGCCCGTCCGTTCCCATAGACAAGGACAATTTGATTGACTGACGGGCGCACTCTCAAAATCCATTGTATTGATTGTGTAAAATCTACGTTCCCGGCAACGCCAGTAACATTAGGCGGAAATTGTAGCCCTTCAATGGCTGTAATACTCGTATTATAGAAGACGACTGGCGTATCAGGTAAAATCGTATCACGCTTCTCTAACCATAGATTCAACATCACACTGGCGTGGATGAAGATCAAGTCTATTTGTTTGTTGCGATATTTGAACGCAAGCAGATCAAATATTTTCTCTTGATGAAAAGGATCCGGGAAACGAGCGAGGTCTAAATATTCGTAATACACATCCAGATCAACCTCTTTGGCTCTGCTAAATTCTTCCCGAAAAGCTTGCCTGGCTATTTCATTGCCTGGCAGATCATTGTGATACGGGAACAATATCAACACCGCTTTTTTGGTTGGCGTAGCAGTGGCAGGCAACGGCAACAACCTGAACCACAGACAGAGTAACAATAAAATCCAACTGAGGGCAAGGCGTAGGTCATATGGGCGTGAAGTCAAGCTAAATAAAAAATTAGGCATTTATAAATACCTTTTGAGCCGTTGTACAGACTTTTCTATATTGCCAATACTATCATTTTGACGAATCAGAAAATTCTATCTTTAACAAGATAAGCTCTTGACCCTATAGTGTTGTTTCTTTCCCTGTAATGATCCTTTTGGATTTCCACTGAAAGCGGAAAAATTTAATGGAAGAGTTGGGGGGGGGG
>JBMTZC010000324.1:0-4734 GCA_049455215.1 Prochlorotrichaceae cyanobacterium | reverse complement strand
CTCGTTGCAATCGCAAAACTTGAGTGGATCCCCCCTAGCCCCCCTTGAAAAAGCTTGAAAAAGGGGGGAACCGGAAGAAACGGCTCGAAAGTCCCCCTTACTAAGGGGGATTTAGGGGGATCCAGCTAAATCGATCGGTTCCATCAAGATGTGTGTACACCGTAGCACAAAGGTGAGGGGAAACAGCCCCGCCAGGATGCAGAGGGGGGAAAGGGCAGGAACAACTGCGCAATGAACTCTTAGCCATTGAAGCCGATACCTATGCAGAGTTTGTCCGATCGGGTCAACTCAACAAAGAGCTTGCTCCTTTTCTGCCGAGTCTATTGTGATTGTTTTTTTCACTCACAGAGGTTAAGGCGGTTAAGGCTTCTGTCGTCTGTTGAGGAGTTGAGACGGTGAAAAGAAATGCTTGAGACTCATCTTTTTCCGTGGTTTTGGAATAGTTAAAGAACGATCGCTAGAACGCTTATCCCACTCTTGAGGTAGCATCATCGTACTTTCGAGCCACCCCTTTTGCCAAAAAATACAGAGTAAAACTGAGCCGATCGAAATCATGAGCGCTAGACACAGGGGATAGCCCCAATAGGCATTGAGTTCGGGCATATTGAGGGGTGAAATAGCGGTATTAAAGTTCATGCCATAAATCCCCGCAATAAAGGTTAAAGGGATAAAAATGGTGGAGACCACCGTGAGGGTTTTCATGACATCACTCATGCGGTTATTAATGGAGGATAAATACACATCCATCAAACTAGAGGATAATTCTCGATAGGTTTCAACCATATCCATCACCTGTACGGAATGATCGTAACAATCCCGTAAATAGAACCAGACCGGCTCACTAATTAGCGCACTTTTCTCCCGAATTAAGGAATTAATAGCGTCGCGTTGGGGCCAAATGGCACGGCGTAGGGTTAATAACTCTCGACGAACTTTATAGATTTTCTCTAAAGTTTTACGGGTGGGATTCAGCACCACTTCATCTTCTAAGTCTTCTAACCGTTCTCCGTAATCTTCTAGAATGGGGAAGAAGCCATCAATAATGGTATCGAGCAAGGCATAGGCTAAATAATCAACCCCCTGTCTCCGAATAATCCCTTTGTTGAGACGAATGCGATCCCGTACTGGATTAAAGGTATCGTACAGCGGCTCTTCCTGAACCGTTAATAAAAAATGCTGACTGAGGACGAAACTCACCTGTTCGGTAATAAATCCCTCCCCTTCCTCATCCGGCATAATCATCCGGGTAATCATTAAAAGCTGATCGTCATACTCCTCAATTTTGGGGCGTTGCGGCACATTGACAATGTCTTCTAACAAGAGGGGATGCAATTGAAACACATGGCCGATCGCCTTGAGGACAGTCTCACTACCTAAACCATGCACATCCACCCAGGTCACGGTCTCTAAGGGCAAAAAAGGTAGACAATCCTCCACGAACTGTAATTCCAGCCGTTCAGCGGTCTTTTCGCCATACTCAATTAAGGTCACAACGGGAACCGGGGAATCTCGATCGATGACGAGGGTACCAGGAATGCTCCCCGGTTCATCATAGTGATAGTCGTAGTAGCTTTCGTCGTAGTCTTCCTCCGGCTCTGCTTGCTTAACAATGACTTCTTCCCAAAAGTTGGGCAGGGTGATGGGCTTGTTCTCCTCTTCAGAGGAGGGATTCAGGGGCATAGTCTCGGATTCAGGGGGTAAGGTCATGGAGAAGGATAATCCTCAGACTGTCTCGAATTTAGCGATCGGCGGAAAGTCCCTCGTGCCCTGGCAAGACCCGCGTCGGGAGGATGTCACCGGGGGATCACTCTGGCCGGATCCCGGGGCGGGGTCAAGAAAGGTAATGGATCTTAATGAAATTGGTGCCTTGGGGTGTATTGGTGGGGTATCCGCCCAAAATTAAAATACAGTCTCCAGAACTGGCTAACTTGCGTTGCCGTAGACAGTGTTCAGTTTGTTGCATCAACGCTTCAAAGCTGGCCAAAGACCGATCCACTAAGAGGGGCTGAACCCCCCAAATTAAATTGAGACGATGGTAGACCTTGAGGTTGGGGGTAAGAGCAACCACTGGTACATTGGGACGTTCCCCCGCTGCCATCATGGCGGAATACCCCGTTTGCGTAAAACAGACGATACACTTCAAGGGCAAAATTTTGTCTACAACGTTCAGGGCTTCGCTGAGGGCATGGGTTTGATCAGAATGTTCCGGAGGATGATTAATAAATTCCACTTCCGGCTCAATATAGGTGGCAATGCGGGCCAACATTTCGATCGCTTTAACGGGATATTTACCCACGGCCGATTCTCCGGAGAGCATCACCGCATCGGTTCCATCAATAATGGCATTGGCTACGTCACTGGCTTCTGCGCGGGTGGGTACGGGATTGTGGATCATGCTTTCCATCATCTGAGTGGCGGTAATCACCGGCTTGGCCCGCAGGTTACATTCTTTGATCATCCGTTTTTGCAGCATGGGCACTTTTTCGGGGCGCATTTCTACCCCTAAGTCCCCCCGAGCCACCATTAAGCCATCCGCTAGGTCTAGGATAGCTTCCAAATTGTCAACGGCTTGGGGTTTTTCAATTTTGGCGATAACGGGCGTATCCCCTGCACCACGATCCGCTAGAAATTCTTTTAAGACTCGAATGTCTTCCGCTTGACGCACAAAGCTGAGGGAGACCCAATCAATACCTTGCAAGAGCCCAAATTCCAAATCTCGCTTATCTTTATCCGTTAGGGAAGGCAATTTCAGGTTTAAGTCCGGTAGGTTGACCCCTTTTCGAGGTTTAAGAATGCCACCTTCCACCACTTCGCAATGGACTTCTTTACCGTTCACACTGACGATCGTTAAATGCAGCAACCCATCATCTAAGAGCACCCGTAACCCAGGCTTGGCATCTTCTGCAAGGTAGGGGTAGTCAATGGGAATGATCAGAGGCGCGGAGGCGGAGGCTTCTGGGGCGGGATCCGGCGATGAGGGACTTGATGATGAGGTGCTGGGATCCTTCAGACCGTTCTGCTCAGGGAGATCCGGCACTAAGATGACCTCCATGCCTTTGACCAACATCACCTGATCCTGAGGTAACTGCCCCACCCGGATTTTGGGGCCCTGTAAATCTTGCAATAAGGTGATGGGGGTATCTAATTCCCGGGAAACTTGGCGCAAAGAGGCAACGGTTTGGGCATGATCCGCGTAACTACCATGGGAAAAGTTTAATCGTGCGACGCTCATTCCCGCTAAAATGATTTCCCGTATGACTTCGGGAGATCGACTGGCAGGGCCAATCGTTGCCACAATTTTGGTTCGATGCAGAAGGGGTTTCATAGGAATGTCACCATACTAGGCGTTCTGAATGGATAGAAGCGATCGTTTCGTTGGCCATTTGCCCTAGTCTTACCCCAATCTTCAGAAAATCCAGATTCGTTAGGGATATTTTCAATATTGCAGCAACGAAAACGCTATTCCTTCAGAGGCTTTTCCCTCAGAGACCTTAGCCCTTAACGAGTCTGCCTGCCAGTGCCCGGTAAGTTATCGGTATTGGAGGTTACCAGTTCATCCAGAGCATCCGTTAAACTGCGGGGATCCATGAAGATGACTTTGGAGTTGGTACTTTCCCCAATCTTTTGGCTGGCATCAACATAGCGCTGAGCCACTAAAAACCGCACCATTTCCCGGAGCACTTCTTGATTGCCCGCATTCTGTTGAATGGCGGCGGTAATCAACTTAACCGCTTCAACAATACCTTGGGCTTCAGCGATCGCGGCTTGACGACGACTTTCTGCCTCTAAAATCATGGCTTCTTGTTTACCCTGGGCAACGGAAACGGCGGCCTGTTTTTCACTATCGGCAGTGCGAATCTTATCCATGCTTTTCAGCACTTCTTCGCTGGGCTTAATATCTTTGACTTCTACCCGCGTGACTTTTACGCCCCAACTTGCGGTTACTTCATCGAGCTTACGCAGGAGTTTTTTGCTAATTTCTTCCCGCGATACAATGATTTTGTCCATGTCCATGTGGCCAATTTGATCCCGCAGGGCCGTTAAGACAATACTTTCGATCGCGGCTTTAATATCATCCACTTCATAATGCACCCGCCGCAGATCTACAATGCGCCAAAAGACGACGGCATCGGCTTTTAAGTAGACATCATCGGCGGTAATGGCATCCTGGGCGGGTACATCAAAGACCTGTTCACGGGTGGTATCAATAATGATGGTATCAATCACGGGAATGGTAAAGTTTAGGCCCGGATTGAGGATGCGACGAAACCGTCCAAACCGCTCCACTAGAGCCGCATCCCCTTCATTGATGACTTTCATTGACCCCGCCACATAGGCCACGATCGCGACCACTAAGGGGGCTAAAGGCGCCAGAAAATCCATACTCTACTCCTCTCCACAAACAAGGGTTGCCACGGCTGTCGCCATGATTATCGCAGGCGTTGACTAAGATGCTGACAGTGTATCCCTTCTCTTCCATTTCGGGTAAGCTTTTCAAGTTTTCAACTTTTTGGGTAGCGGGAAGCGCTGCTAGGGGTTGAAAGCAGGGATACGCTCCGGCGGGACAAACCCACTCCGGCGGACTATTCTAGTACTACATCCTCCCGAAGGGCTAACCTGTACACATAAGTCTCGTTGCAATCGCAAAACTTGAGTGGATCCCCCCTAGCTCCCCTTGAAACTACTCTCATCGTCTCCAGAGCGTTATGACGATCGATCTTGAAGAATGTCGGA
>JBMTZC010000323.1:0-4736 GCA_049455215.1 Prochlorotrichaceae cyanobacterium | reverse complement strand
GTCGTTGCTAGGGTTAATGTAGGGTTCTGGAGTTCATGGGAAAGGTTGCGTAAGGCTTCCTCTAGTTTAGCTGAAAGCTCCTGCATCTCTGGTTGATAGCTTTCGGGAAGATGCTGAGACACTTCTTCATAGAAACCTTGCCAGTAGTTCGCGGCAACCCTTGCCTTGGCTTCGATTTCCTGAAAAATGTTGTAGATATTGTTGCCCATACTGTTCTCCTGATGTTTCAGTAGGGATTCTATGCTTTGGTAACTGGAGTATATCAGGAAGAAGGTACTTTGCCCATATAGGATCGCTATTGGCTAAGTATAATTAAGGCAATCTGTTGCGGTGTCTTGTGACGGTTCACTAGCTTTCTAAGCTGAAGGGGTCTCGCTAAACTGAACTCATTTTAGGCTATCAATATCAGCCGAAAGCCCTGAAATGCTAGCATAAATAGGCAAACAGGGACTGAGATCACGAGACCAGGATAGAGCAACGCGGTGGGAAAAGTTTATCTTGTGGGGGCCGGTCCCGGAGATCCGGAGTTGCTGACGCTCAAGGCCAAAGCCATTTTAGAACGCGCAGATGTTGTTTTTTACGATGCCTTAATCAGCCCCGAAATTTTAGCGTTAATGCCCAAGACGGCCCTGCGCATTCATGCGGGTAAACGCCGCGGCCGCCATTCTTTATCCCAACCGGAAATTACGGCCCAGTTACTGGAAAAGGCTCAACACTTTGACACCGTGGTGCGCCTCAAGGGAGGAGATCCCTTTATCTTTGGGCGCGGAGCCGAGGAGGCTGAAGCGTTATTAGCGGCGGGCATTGCCGTGGAAGTAATTCCAGGGGTGACGGCGGGGGTTGCCGTGCCCGCCTATGCCGGTATTCCCTTGACCCATCGTCTCTTTAGTTCTTCCGTTGCCTTTGTCACCGGACATGAATCTGCGGGGAAGTATGCCCCCCAGGTACAGTGGCGAAGCTTTGCTCAAGGAGCAGAAACGATCGTCATTTATATGGGGTTACACAATCTCGCGTTTATTGTCACGGAACTGATGGCGGGGGGAAAAGCGGCGGAAACCCCGATCGCCCTGATTAGCGAAGGTACCTGTCCAACCCAGCAAGTCCTGGTGGGGAACCTCAGTACCATTGTGGAGCAAGCCGCAGCGGTGGAACTGCCCTCCCCTACCCTAGCGATCGTGGGGACGGTGGTCACCTTACATCCAGCCCTCTGGCCCGTGAGTCCCCTGGCATTGGAGAAGCAGAGCCCCTGAAGGGCAGAATCGTTAAGTCTTCTTTAACGGGGACTGGTGTACGGATTGAACCTCGTATCCTAATGAACATGGGCAAGCCCTACCAATGACGGGGTGCTGTTTGGCATAGTCCATAGTCTGATTGGTTAAGAGGATCATCCGAACAATGATGCACATGAATTTGCCCCCTTCCCTGCCCGTAGTCACCCCTTTTGCCCCCCTGCAGGAGCCGTTCGAGCCCAAGAGACAGACCTCAGACGAGGTTCTGGCCCAACTCCCCTTCAAACTCACCATCGATCAATCCGGCATTCTCTTTTTGGGTCTGAATGCGAATGCTTATTTTGAAGCCCATGCTTTAGAGTCCGTGGGTCTGCCTCTGCAACGGATTCTCCATCAGGATACGCCCACCGTTTTGCTGGAGGAACAATCCTTTGACTTGACGATCGAAGCGGAGGTGCAGGACTTTATCCAATCCCTCGGATTTCAAGGAGCCCAAGCGATCGCTTTAGCCGATGCCCTCTGGGGGCTAGACTTTGCCCTGCGCGATGAAGTGGCTCGGCTCATTCAGGTCTGGAGTAAGGCAGAGTTACGCCAGGAAGATATTCCCACACGCCTCGTACTGTCTGGCCATTCGGGAGGGCGGTTTTTCTGGGGCATTGGCGATCGTCCTCAGGAGTTTAGTGGCAACCTGGAATTGAAGGATCTGCGCCGCATTACTGCCCTCTTACCTGAAGCGGTCTCCCAGATTCGTTCGATTTTTCTGGCGGGTTGCAATACCGGTTGGGAAGAAAACCTTCGTCAAATGGCGGCACTGTTCCCTCAAGCCCAAAGCCTCACGGGCTATACCGATTCCGCCCCCCTCGCCAGTGAAGAAGCCCCTGCGGAAATTCTCCACTGGGCCCAATGGACTTTTCTGGATGAAGCCTCTCTACAACCCTTTGCCCCCAATATGGCCGTCCTCCATCCGCCCTTGGAACGCTACCAACAGCAGCAGCCCGCCGGGGAACGCCCTGAAACCTTGGTTGCCTTAGATGAAGATCCCGCCTGGCGACGGGCCAAACGCCAGGAGATGTTCACCACAGATCTCAGTGAGATCACGGATCCCTTTGCTGCGGAAGTTTTACGGGGCGTGATGGAAACCAGTCTGCGCCTCTTGGCAGATATCCGTTCCGGCGATCGTTTGGTGGAGAGTGAGGCTGAAATTTTGACCAATCTTCAAGACAGTATTCAGGAAGTGTTGGCGGATCCGGGAATTCCCGATCGCTATCATCCAGCCCTGATGGAGCTACAGGTGAAATTGGAGCATCTGCAGAACTGGTCACAACTGATGGCCACCTTAGATCAGGAACTCAAAACCGAAGGGGTACAGTTGGAGGTCAATCTCTCCACCTTGAACTACGGAGAATTTCAGACCTTTGTGGAAGCCTTATCCCAACCCGGTGAAGAGCCGATTCCCTTTGAGATCCGTCATCGCTTGAGAAATCTCATGATCTAGCGGTCAAACTGGCCGGGGCACGTCATCCATCCCCTTACGGTATGGACATTAGCCGCAATCTAATTGCTCACAGGCCAATTGACCCAAGGTTTTCATCGCTGTTTCGATCGCCTCACTCCAGGGAAGGGCGGTGTTGAGGCGCAGGCAGTTAGCGTACTGTTGCCCAGAAGGGGAAAACATGATGCCGGGGGCAATACTGATGTGATGCTGGAGGGCTGCTTCGTAGAGTTTCAGGGCATTAAAGGGGTGGGGCAGTTCTAACCAGAGCACATGTCCCCCTTGGGGGCGGGTCACCCGCGTTTCCCGAGGAAACGTTTCGGAAATAGTGTGCAGCATTTTCTGCATGTGAACGTGGTAGGTGTGGCGTAGGTGTCGTAAATGACGATCGTAACCACCATTACTTAAAAAAGCCGCAACGGTGAGTTGAGAGGGAAGGGCCGTGCATTGATTAAGAATGGACTTCATTTGGGAAAAGCGGTGATGGTAGCGTCCCGGCGCACACCAGCCAATGCGTAACCCCGGCGCGATCGTTTTGCTGACGGAGGAACAGTACAAAACGCGATTTTCCGTATCAAAGGCTTTGATGGCTTTGGGGCGAGGGCCATGGAAAACCAATTCCCCATAAACGTCATCTTCAATGAGGGGCACCTTGTACTGATTGAGTAAATCCACTAAGGCCTTTTTGCGATCGTCCTCTGTGCAACAGCCGAGGGGATTACTAAAATTGGAGACCACCATACAAGCATTAATTTTCCCCATTTTTAAGGCAGCTTCTAAATGCAAAAGGCTGAGTCCTTCGCGAGGATGGGTGGGTAGGGGCCAGGCCTGTAGTTGCAAAGCCTTGAGGGCCTCTAACATCGCAAAATAGGTGGGGGACTCAATGGCCACCGTATCCCCAGGGCGAGTAATGGCCTGCAGACAGAGATAAATCGCTTCATTCGCCCCATTAGTCACCACCAGGTTATCCGGTGTAAGGGTACACCCCGCATTCAACATCCGTTTCGCCAATTCCGATCGTAAAGACTCGTGGCCAATCGGCGATCCGTAGGCATAGGCCAAATTGGGATCTTCCCGTAACAGTTTGCCCATGAGGCGGCTCAGTTTAGCTAAAGGCATGAGTTCCATGGCCGGTACCGCTGCCCCCAGTTGAATCAAACTCCGATCCCGCATGGCATTGAGGACTTGAAAGGCCAGGGAAGTATCGATCGTCAGCGCCTGGGATGGCGGCTGGGAAGGCGTAGGTTCTTCCGGAAAGTCCACCCTGGTTTGTCGGACGTAGTATCCAGACTGGGGCCGAGCCACGATTAGCCCCCGATCTTCCAAGAGTCGATAGGCTTCTAAAACCGTTGCCGTACTAATGGAGAGTTGAGCCTTCAGTTTTCGCACCGAGGGCAAACGATCGCCAGGATGAAGAACACGATCGGCAATTAAACGCTGGATACGTTCCGCCACCTGCTCATACAAAATCTGATCCGGCGCAAGTTCAATAGGCGTAATTTTCATGGAAACTCTGCAGAACGGGAAGGTCATCTAATCGTCGCCAATACAGTTTAGCAGAATCAAACTGTACCCGTAACAATTCAATAAAACTGAATCTGTTCAGATTCCCTGGTTCTGAGGAACACTAGAGGTATCGTCAATCGTTGCCAGCGATGGAGGACATCATGAAAAACACTTCGTTTCACCCTCACCTAGAACTAACGCCCCCAGTATGGATGCACCTACCAGAACTCTGGTCATCCCTTCAGACCCATCTGAGTGACTGGAGTGCTCAAATTTGCGACGTTCTCATTCTCTCAATGGAACCCCGCATCACCCAAAAGCGAGACAAATCGGGAACGGTTTACTTCTCCGTCTATGATCCCTACGATCGCTCTCGGCATGATTTCCTGACGGAGCAAGGGGTTCGTGTTTGGTTAGAAGAACGCTATTCCTATTAAGTGTTGCGGCAGAGCAAATCCGTTAATTGAAGGCGGTAGGATGGGGTGAAAAGCCCTAGATTCTACCGCTAA
>JBMTZC010000322.1:0-4746 GCA_049455215.1 Prochlorotrichaceae cyanobacterium | reverse complement strand
AAAGGGCGGGAATTCCCTGCTGGATGGTCAGTAACTTTGGCTGGGATTTTATTTACCAGTCCTGGGGAGAAGAGTTTGAACCGATCGTCTCCTGGATTCAAGACTGCTTTCGTCAATGCGATCGTTTGTTCCGATTGCCCTTTCATGAAGCCATGGCCGCCTTTCCCCAAATAGAAGATGTGGGCTTAACGGGAGGCTCACCCCGTCACGACCTGAACCAAGTGCGGGAGCATTTTGCCATTGAAACCCCGCCAGAGCGCACCGTCCTCTTAACCTTTGGGGGATTGGGGCTGCAATCCATTCCCTACGCCACCCTTTCCCAGTTCCCCGATTGGCAATTTCTCACCTTCGATCGCCACGCCCCCCAACTGCCCAATCTGCGCTCCATTCAAGATCCCGCCTATCGGCCCGTGGATCTGATGCCTTTGTGCCACTGCATTATCTCCAAGCCCGGCTATGGCACCTTTTCCGAAGCCTGTCGTGCGGGCACTCCCATTGTTACCTTAACCCGCGAAAACTTTGCGGAAAGCCAATTACTGCTCCAGGGGATTCAAGCCCATACGCCCCACCACATTATTTCCCCCGAAACCTTCTTTGCCGGCCATTGGGATTTTCTAAGACAGCCTTTTGAAAAGCCTAAGGGATCACCGTCTCAGTCAACTTTGCGTCATGATGGAAATCAAACGATCGCGGCCGCTGTCGTTGACTTTCTCTCCTAGATTGCGTTGCGCTGCACCTATGGTTTCCTCCCGTTCCAAGTCAAAGGATTTTTCATTGCAAGTCGTAGCTCAGGATGCGCCCTCTAAGGCGAATCAGTATACTCCTTTGCCCAAGGCAACGGCGGAGGCAGGAGATGGAGAAGATCAAAATTTGGCTTCCACCATCAGCCTAGCGTCGGCGGATGTGCGCCGAGTCCTCGTGGCCCAGGACGATCAAGGCCGCATTTTAACCACCAAACTTAATATTCTCTTTGTTAGTAATGGAGCCTTATTAACCAACCTGAGCTTGGCTCGGCTAATGGTCTTTGATGAGTGGTATAGCCTCATTTTTAAGATCTTGGAATTGTTGGGTTTTATTATTAGCTTTACCTTACTAATCTTGGCTTTTTTCCCTCGCCAAGTGGTCATTAGTCCTAACTTAGAAGATCGGAAATTTCTGGAACGTTACCTTCCCCTCAGTCCCGAAGACTATCAATTACAAATGTTGGTGAACCTGGTGGAAACCTATATCGCCAATAAACAACGTCTGGATGATGTTTCTCAATCTTTACGTTATGCGGCCTATGCCACATGGACGATCGCGGTGGTGATGCTCATTCACATGGTACTGGTCTATTCGATCACTTAAATCGGTCAGCGCTGGGATAGACAAACCTGAAACGATCGCTTTTTGCGTAACAGTTCTCAATATTTCTTAGCACAAGTGTTCTTGCTTTCGTATAAGCGATCGCTGTAGAGTGATAGATTAATTACCCCTAGAACTGTTTACATTGTAGATATTGAGAGGATGGCAGCGATGGCTGTAACTGTTGAACAACTTAAAGCTGTAATGACAGGTTCAGCAGAACAGCGGGTAACGGCTTTGCAGGTTCTCTTGGGGTATCCCCTTCAGCAGAAAGATCCGGGAAGATCTGAATTCTGGTATTTACGGCCCGGCGTAGATGAATCGGAAGCGGAAGATACACGCCCGATCGCTGTGAGATTTTTGAGTTTACTCAATCAGGCGGATGATGCAGAAATTAAACGATCGCTAACAGAGGAAGATCCCAGCCCCATTCAACGCCATTACTTGAACCGAACCGGCGTGGATCAACCAGCTTTATATATCCTCTTACCGGAAGCGCCACGAACGGGGCGGATTGCCTTTGTGCTACCGGGGGAAACTCAGCAACTTCGCCAGCGCAATATCCAGACTTGGGAGTGGCAGGCAACAGAACTACTCAACCGCTTCAGACGGATTTCTAATGCGGAATTACCGATCGCTGCGAAAGCTCTGTTATCGATTCCACTAGTGGAGCGGGTTTTCTATGAGCCAGCGAAGACCGCCGAGCAGTTAGCAAAAGCTTTAGCGATCGTTGCCCGTCAGATGGAGCGGGCCATCCCAGAAGCCCATGAGAAGGAAAGCAATCAGGGGTATTTGCATAATCTGTTGCTGAGTTTTCAAAGGGAGTTAATCCCCAATCTAAAACTGAGTTCAGAGAACGAGAAGGACTATAGTTTTTCTGATATTTATGCCCAAACGATCGCTTATGGTCTATTTACAGCACGGGTGTTTAGTTATGCCCAGGATCAGAAGGAAGAAGGTAAGCAAACAGACTTTAACCGTGAGAATGCCTGGGCTTTGCTGCCAGAGACAAACCCCTTTTTACGGCAACTATTCCATGATGTTTCCGATCGTAATCCAGCAGAACTGGGGGAAACCCTGACCGATGCGATCGCTGAGATTTTTGGGATTTTGCGGGCAGCGGAAATGAAAACAATCCTGGATGATTTTCGGGCCAAGATGAACCGGGAAGATATTGTTATTCGTTTCTATGAGGATTTTTTGGCGGCCTATAAGCCCCAGATGCGAGAACGGCGAGGAGTTTACTACACACCGGAGCCGGTGGTGTCCTATATGGTGCGATCGGTGGATGTGTTGCTGAAGGAGAAGTTTAATAAGCCGTTGGGTTTGGCGGATCCGGAGGTGATGATTTTGGATCCGGCCTGTGGGACAGGGACGTTTTTGCTCTGGATTTTTCAACTGATTCACCAGCGGTTTAAGGAAAACCCGGAGGCGTTAACGGATGGTTTAGCGGATCAGTCCTGGTCGGGCTATGTGAAGGAGCGGCTTTTGCCCCGTATTTTTGGCTTTGAGTTACTGATGGCTCCCTATGCGATCGCTCACTTGAAGTTAGGTCTGTTTTTAGAAGAAACGGGCTACAGCTTTGATGGTGGTAAACGGTTGGGAGTGTATCTTACCAATACCCTGGATCAAGCTTTGCAAAAGTCAGAGTTACTATTCAAAGAGTTTATTGCAGAAGAGTCAGATCAGGCGGCTGCCATTAAACGAGATAAGCCTATTATGTTGGTGATGGGTAATCCACCCTATTCAGTGAACTCGGCAAACAAGAGTAAGTGGATTGAAACGCTAGTTAGAGATACTTATTATCCAAAAGATGAAATGAAAGAGCAAAACCCAAAAATGCTCTTAGATGATTACGTTAAATTTATTCGATTTGGCCAGTGGCGCATTGATAAAACTCAGCAAGGTATTTTGGGCTTTATTACCAATCATGGATATTTAGATAATCCTACCTTTCGGGCAATGCGTCGTAGTCTAGAGAAAAGTTTTAATCAAATGTATGTGATGGATTTACATGGCAATACCAAGAAAAAAGAGGTGTCACCGGATGGATCAAAGGATGAGAATGTGTTTGACATCCAGCAAGGAGTTTCAGTTTGTTTCTTATTAAAAAATCAGATGATAAGTTGAGGAAAGTATGACAAATATATACCACGCACACCTCTATGGAACCCGCAGCAGTAAGTATGATTGGTTGCAAAATCATGACGTGCTGTCAACGGAGTGGCAAGAGATTAAATCCCAATCGCCGTTTTATTTGCTGATTCCTCAGAATACGGATTTGTTGGGAGAGTATGAACAGGGCTGGAAAATCACAGAGGTGATGCCAGTTAATTCTACCGGTGTTAAAACTCATCGAGATCATTTTGTGATTGACTTTGATAGAGAGAAACTAAAAACTAGAATTAGTGAGTTTCGAGATTTAGAAATTTCTGATGAGGAGATTAAAAAACGGTATATTCTATCAGACAAGGCTGAATGGAAATTAAACTTACGTCGTAGATCATTGTCTAAAAATGAAGAGTGGAAAAAATCTTTAATTAGTTGTTTATATCGTCCTTTTGATATTAGAGCTTATTATCATCATCATGATTTAGTTGATCGCTCTCGAAATGAAGTGATGAAGCATATAATCTTCAATAAAAACTTAGGTCTAGTTTTTATGAGGCAAGTAGCTGCTCAAGAAGGATACAATCACTTTATAGCTACAAATCTAGTTGTTGACAATCGATCTTTTTATAGCAATAAAGGAACAATGCAAATTGCTCCTTTATACCTTTACCCCGATCGCTCTGCTATCAACAGCGATCGTCGTCCTAACTTTTCATCAGAATTTCTCAAAGACCTCACAACAAAACTGGGCAGTACCCCAACACCAGAATCAATTTTTTACTATATCTACGCCGTTTTCCACTCTCCCACCTATCGCAGTCGCTACGCTGAATTTCTGAAAATAGATTTTCCCCGTGTTCCCCTCACAAGCACCCCTGATCTCTTCCAACAGCTTGCCACCTACGGTGAAGAGTTAGTTGCCCTACACCTGATGAAATCAGCAAAACTGGATACAGCCCTAACTCAATTTGAAGGCAATGCCGATCCAGTAGTCGATCCGGGTCATCCCAAGTACACCCAGGGAACCGTGAAAATCAATAAACGAGGGGATGCCTTCACTGGAGTTCCGGAAGCCGTCTGGAATTTCTATGTGGGTGGCTATCAGGTTTGCCACAAGTGGCTTAAAGATCGCAAAGGTCGCACCCTCAGCCCAGAAGACATTAATCACTATCAGCGCATTGTCGTGGCACTCCAAGAAACGATCGACCTGATGCAGAAAATCGATGAAGCCATCCCCGGCTGGCCCCTAGAGTGAGCTAGATTCAATGACAAAAGGAGGTTAAACCCATG